>NZ_JBVJNN010000050.1:0-46077 GCF_055583685.1 Streptomyces sp. NPDC104581 | reverse complement strand
GGCCGAGACCCGCGAGGTCCTCGTCTCGGCCCTCGCGATGCTCCGTACGAAGCACGCCGACCTGCCGTCCCGCAAGCACGGCAACCCGCCGCAGTGAGCCCGCGCCCGCCGGACGCGGCCCCCGCGCCGCGTACACAGCCGCCCACCGAGAAGACGGAGACACGAGCCCGATGAACAACGCCGCCGACAACTCCCTGCTCCGCGTCGAGAAGGGGCACGCCGGGCCCGAGGAACTGGCCGCCATCACCGCCGTCCTGATGGCGCGTGCCGCGGCCCGCTCCGACGCGGACGCCGCCCCGGCCCACCGGGGCCGCTCCACGGCCGGCTGGCGCCGTCTGGAGCGCACGCCGGGCTTCCGGGCCCCCCACAGCTGGCAGGGCTGAGCACAGGCGCCCCAGCGGGCGCACAGAGCCGCGAGAGCCCCGTACTCCTCGGAGTGCGGGGCTCTCGCGCTGCCACGTCCCGGAGGAACCGGCGCCGCGACGTGTCCGAACGGCGACGGCCCCGCACTCCGAGGAGTACGGGGCCGTCGCCGTCGCCGGCCGGCTCCGGGCCGACGGCCCGGGTACCTCCGGCGGGAACGCTCAGCGAAGTCGCGCCATGAGTGCGTGTTCGACGAGGGTGATGAGTCCGCTCTTGGCGTCGGCGCGGTGGCGGGCGTCGGTGGTGATGATCGGGGTGTCGGGGCCGATCTGGAGTGCTTCGCGTACTTCGTCCGGGGTGTAGGGCTGGTGTCCGTCGAAGCCGTTGAGGGCGATGACGAAGGGGAGTCCGGAGTTCTCGAAGTAGTCGACGGCGGGGAAGCAGTCGGCGAGGCGGCGGGTGTCGACGAGGACGACGGCGCCGATGGCGCCGCGTACGAGGTCGTCCCACATGAACCAGAAGCGGTCCTGTCCGGGGGTGCCGAACAGGTAGAGGATCAGGTCCTGGTCGAGGGTGATGCGGCCGAAGTCCATGGCCACGGTGGTGGTGGTCTTGTCTCCGGTGTGGGTGAGGTCGTCGATGCCGGCGGAGGCGCTGGTCATGACGGCTTCGGTACGCAGCGGGTTGATCTCCGAGACGGCGCCGACGAACGTGGTCTTGCCCACGCCGAATCCGCCCGCCACCACGATCTTCGCGCTGGTGGTTGAGCGGGCTGCACCGCCGCTAGAGCTTGCGAAGTCCACTGAGCACCCTTTCGAGCAGTGTCACATCTGGTTGGCCCCCGGCGGTCTCGTCGCCGCCGGGTTGGTGAATGGCGACAAGTCCGGCCTCCGCCAGGTCGGCTACGAGGATCCGGGCGACGCCCAGGGGGATGGAGAGCAGTGCCGAAATCTCGGCGACCGATTTGATCTCGAAACAGAGCCGGCAGATCCGCTGGTGCTCGGGCAACTGCCCTTGCAGCCTTGACGGATCGGCCGTCGTGCTGACCAGCGCCTCGATGGCGAGCTGGTACCGCGGCCGTGTCCGGCCGCCGGTCATGGCGTACGGACGGACCAACGGGTTGTGCGCGGCGTACTCCGGCTCCTGATGGCGCCTCGGCTGCACCGGCTGGATGCGGGGCTGCGGCTGCCCGTACTGCGGCTGCTGCTGTCCCTGTCCGTACGACGGCTGCTGACCGTACGGCTGTTGCTGATCCTGGCCGTACGACTGCTGTTGTCCGTACGGCTGTTGAGGCTGATACGGCTGCTGCGGATGATACGGCTGCCCGCCGCCGTCCCGCCCACCCGGACCGCCGTTCCCGCCCGGCGTGGAGGGGGAGTTGAAGTGGTTCAGGGCATGCTCACCCGGAACCTGTCGGCCACCTTCGTAAGGGTGCCCGCCTGGGGGTGTTGCCACCGTTGCCTCCTCCGACTCCGATCGCCGGTAACTGTTCTGTGGAGCCGCGCCACCGAACCCTATGGTGCGATGGCGCGAAACGCACTGTCTGTCTGTTAGTTGAGAAGACTTCCCTGGAGTTCGGCGCGCAGGTCCGGCGTCAGCACCGTCCCCGCCCGGTCGACGAGCAGAGCCATTTCATAGCCCACCAGGCCGATATCGGCCTCGGGATGCGCGAGGACGGCCAGCGAGGAGCCGTCCGAGATGGACATCAGGAAGAGGAACCCGCGGTCCATCTCCACCACGGTCTGCGTGACGGCACCGCCCTCGAAGATCCTGGACGCTCCCGCGGTCAGCGAGGTCAGCCCGGAGGCGACAGCCGCCAGTTGGTCGGCGCGGTCCCGCGGGAAGCCCTCGGACATGGCCAGCAGGAGTCCGTCGGCGGAGACCACCACGGTATGGGACACCCCGGGGGTGTGGTCCACGAAATTGGTGATCAACCAGTTGAGATTCTGCGCCGCCTGGCTCATCGGGCTCACACTAACGCTCCTGGTTGTAGGTACTGCCCGGGCCTCGACCCGGTCCGTTCGTGTCCGTCCCCGTGGTTCCCGCGTTGCCGGTGTTGCCCGCCCCCGCGTTGCGGCCCCGCTGGACGCCGCGCCGCAGGTTGCTCAGCCTGCCACGGACATCCTCCGGCGCGCGCGAGACCTGGGGGCCGTTCTGCGGCGTCGACTCCGCCGTTCCCTCGATCAGGTTGGCCTTGGGAACGCGCCGGGGGAGTCCCGAAGGAGTGATCCCGCCGGCCTTGGGCTCGCGGAGCTTCTCGGCCCGCTGCCACCGGTCGTCGTTCGTCGAACGCCACTCGTCGGGGCCGTTCGCCTCACTCCGGCCGTTCCGCGGCTGCGGTGTTGCTGTCGGTGCGTACGTCTCGTTCGTCGTCGGGTGGCTGTCGGTGGCCGGTACCCGCTGTTCGGAGGCCCCGGCCGTCTCCCGCGGCGTACCGCCCGACGGTGCGGTACCGCCGAAGAGATCGGTCCCGCCGCCGTGTCCGCCGCGCTGCCCGTCGCCCTCGCCGCTGGGCTGCCACGACTCGACCTTCGGCGCCTGCGGGGCGCCACGGCGCGGCAGACCCGCTCCGGTCGTCTCGTGACTGGTGCTCGGGGAGGGACCCGGACGTTCGAATTCTACGCGTTTCCCGGTGTCCGCCGCAGCGCCGTCGGAGGATTCCGATTCGGTTCGGCCGTCCGGCCCGTACCCGCCCTGGAAGTCGCTCCGGTCACTCCAGCCACCCTGGTCGGCCTGGGGCGCGAAGAGGTTGTCGTAGCCCGCCCCGTCAGACCGGGGAGCCTCGTATGCCCCTTCCGTATACCCGCCGCCCAGGGGGTCCTGCTGCTCCTGGTATCCGCCGGTCGTCCCGTAGCCGCCGACGGAGCCGGACGCCGGGTAGCCGCCGTTGCCGTTGTCGGCGTAGGCGCCGTACCCGGACCCGTCGTACGTCTGCCCGCCCTCGGCGCCACCCTGCTGGGCGGGGTAGCCGTTCTGGTCGTACGACGCCTCCTGCGGCGCGTACCGGCCCTCCGTCTCCTCGCGGTACTGCCCGTCGACCTGGTCGCTGTAGAGCGGCCCGCCGCCGGGCAGGGCCGCGGCGGCGTTGCCACCGCCCAGCGCCGCACGGCGCTCGTCGCGCATGAGGGAACGGTTCACCGGGTCGAGACTGCGCGGGCTCGCCGCCCCGGCGCCGGCGCCGGCCCCGGCCCCGTCGTCGTACCGGGAGTCGTCGAAGCCGAGTTCGGCCGCCGTCAGCATCGGCGCCTGATGCGCCCGCGACTCCGGCTCGAAGGCCGGCGCCTGCTGCTCGGGAATGATCTGGGAGACGGTGAAGTCGTCCGGCGGGAGCTGCTCGCCGCCACCGCCGTGGGTGATCGCGTCCGGCAGCATGACCAGCGACGTGGTGCCCGCCTGCTCGCCCGAGGGCCGCAGCTGCACCCGTACGCCGTGCCGGTCGGCCAGCCGGCCGACCACGAACAGACCCATCCGCTGGGACACCGCGGCGTCCACCGTCGGCGGGTTGGCCAGCTTGTGGTTGATGTCGGCGAAGTCCTCGGCGGTGAGGCCGATGCCCTTGTCGTGGATCTCGATCATCACGCGGCCGTCCGGCAGCCTGGTCGCGGTCACCCGCACCTTGGTCTGCGGCGAGGAGAACGTGGTGGCGTTCTCCAGCAGCTCGGCGAGCAGATGCACGAGGTCGGTCACGGCCTGGCCGTGGATCTCGGTCTCGGGCACCCCCGTCAGCTCGATGCGCTCGTAACTCTCCACCTCGGAGGAGGCGGCGCGCAGCACGTCGACCAGCGGCACCGGCTGGTTCCAGCGGCGGCCCGGCTCCTCACCCGCGAGGACCAGCAGGTTCTCACCGTTACGGCGCATACGGGTCGCGAGGTGGTCCAGCTTGAAGAGGTTCTCCAGCTGCTCGGGCTCGGCCTCGTTGTTCTCCAGATCGGTGATCAGGGTGAGCTGGCCCTCGATCAGCGACTGGTTGCGCCGCGAGAGGTTGGTGAAGATCGCGTTGACGTTGCCCCGGAGCAGGGCCTGCTCGGCCGCGAGCCGCACCGCCTCGCGGTGCACCTGGTCGAAGGCGCGCGCGACCTCGCCGATCTCGTCCCTGGAGTCGATCGGGATGGGCTGTACGCGGGTGTCGACCCGGCCGGGCTCGGTACGGGACAGCTGGTCGACCAGCATCGGCAGCCGCTGCTCGGCGATACCGAACGCGGCGGTACGGAGCCGGCTCATCGACCGGCTCATCTGCCGCGCCATCATGCCGGCCAGCACGAAGGCGGCCAGCAGGGCGATCAGCACGATCGCGCCGTTGATGACGGCGTCGTTCCGCGCGTCCTCGGAGATCTGCGCGGCGTCACCGACGGCGTTGTCGACGAGGTCCTTCTCGATGATCGTGTAGGCGTCGAACTTGGTGGTGGTGGCCGCCATCCACGTCCGGGGGGTGACGCCGCGCTCCTCCAGCTGGGAGGGGCTGTCACCGGTCGCGATCGCGGCCACCATGCCGTCGACCACCGAGCCGTCCTGGGCCGGCGGGGCGACGAACTTCTCGCCCGCCGCCGCGGCCTGCTGGCGCGCCGTGGCGAGCATCTTGGCGCCTTCGGCGGCCTTCTCCGCCATCACCTTCCGGAGCTTGGCCTCGTCCGCGTCCGTACCGCCGGAGATGTACTCGGCGACCGCGATGTCCTCCAGGTAGGCGTAGGACGAGAAGGCGACCGACTGGCCCGACCGGACCGCCGGCTTCTCGCTCGGCCGCACCAGCAGGTGCAGACCGATCGAACGCTGGAGCGACATCGCGGCCTTGGAGAGCTGGATGGCGTAGGCGGTGCGGCCGTAACTGGTGATGTTGCCGGTGCCGAGACCCAGTTCGTTGGAGAACTCCATGAGGGAGTGCTGGACCAGCACATAACCCTCTTCGGTCGCCACCGGACCGCCGTTGCGGCCGGTCTTGTCGGGCGTCTCGACGCCCGCGGTGTAGGCCGTCTTGCGGATCGTCTCCAGCTTCGGTTCCTCGGCCCGGAAAAGACGCAGCCGCCGCTCCAGGCCCTCGTCCCGGGGCATGGACGCGACGGCGCGGTCGAACGTGGCCTTCGCGGCGTCCGTGGTGGCCCTGGCGTCCACGACGGTCTTGTCGTCGCGTTTGTTCGTCAGCAGCGGCTGGGCGGTGAGGTCGCGCTCGTTGAGCAGCGCCTGGCCGTACTCGGACGCCGCCCGTACGACGAGCGCCGTCTGCTCGGCGTCCTGTGCCTCCTGCCAGGTGTCGACGGAGGCCTTGACCTGGAAGCCGCCCATCACGAGTCCGACGAGCACGGGTATCAGGAGGATGGCGTTGAGCCGGGTCGGCACCCGCCAGTTGCGCGGGGCCAGCCGACTGGTGCTGCCGGGTGCCGGGGACTTCCCCGGCGCGTCCGCAGGCGGCGCCGCCGTACGCCGCGGCGGGGTGAAGTTGCCCCGTGCCGCCTGCTGTGCGGAGCTCGTCTTGCTACGCCTCACTCGACCAACAACCTCTCGGCGTCGGCACCTACGCTGTGCCGTTTTTCGTTCAGGGCTGTACTACTCGGGAGTTCATCGAATTCCAGCACGTGAGGCGGTCCCGTTCCAAACAGTCGGAATCGGCCATTCCGAGTGGTCCATACCGCAGATAAAACGGGCATAAAGAACGAGCCCCGTCAAAAGGCGAAGGTGATGTGAGCGCAGGGATACCAGTCGAACGCGTCGGGTGTCCGAACGGCGTGAATTCTCTTCTCAAATGTTATGAACACCGAGGTGGGCCGTGTCAAAAGACACAGCCCACACCCGGTTGGGAATACGGCAACTGCCGTATGTCGTCGTCTACTTGAGCCGCGCCATGAGTGCGTGTTCGACGAGGGTGATGAGTCCGCTCTTGGCGTCGGCGCGGTGGCGGGCGTCGGTGGTGATGATCGGCGCGTCCGGGCCGATCTGGAGTGCCTCGCGTACTTCGTCCGGGGTGTAGGGCTGGTGTCCGTCGAAGCCGTTGAGGGCGATGACGAAGGGGAGTCCGGAGTTCTCGAAGTAGTCGACGGCGGGGAAGCAGTCGGCGAGGCGGCGGGTGTCGACGAGGACGACGGCGCCGATGGCGCCGCGTACGAGGTCGTCCCACATGAACCAGAAGCGGTCCTGTCCGGGGGTGCCGAACAGGTAGAGGATCAGGTCCTGGTCGAGGGTGATGCGGCCGAAGTCCATGGCCACGGTGGTGGTGGTCTTGTCTCCGGTGTGGGTGAGGTCGTCGATGCCGGCGGAGGCGCTGGTCATGACGGCTTCGGTACGCAGCGGGTTGATCTCCGAGACGGCGCCGACGAACGTGGTCTTGCCCACGCCGAATCCGCCCGCCACCACGATCTTCGCGGAGGTCGTCGATCGTGCCGCTCCGCCGCTAGAGCTTGCGAAGTCCACTGAGCACCCTTTCGAGCAGTGTCACATCCGGCGTGCCGCCGGCCTCTCCGTTACCCGGCTGGTGGATGGCCACCATGCCTGCCTCGGCCAGGTCGGCGACGAGGATGCGTGCCACTCCGAGTGGCATGGACAGCAGCGCCGACACCTCGGCGACGGACTTCACCTCACGGCAGAGATGGCAGATCCGCTGGTGCTCGGGGAGCAGCCCGGCGAGATGCGCCGGATCGGCGGTCGTGCTGACCAGCGCCTCGATGGCGAGCTGGTACCGCGGCCGGGTCCGGCCGCCGGTCATGGCGTACGGACGTACCAGCGGCTGGTCGCCCTCAAGTCCGTAGGACGCGTCGACTGAGGCGCCGTACGGATCGTGAGAGGCGGGTGGCGGGGTCATGAATCCTCCGGGCGTGACAGCAAGATGTCTGCGTGCCGTCTGACTGGGCCGGGGTGGGGCCGGTTGGCGGCCTGACGGTCTGTGGTGCTGTGGGCGGTACCGGGAAGTCTCAGTGCAGCAGGCTCCCCTGGAGCTCGGCGCGCAGGTCCGGTGTCAGCACCGTTCCCGCCCGGTCGACCAGGAGGGCCATCTCGTAGCCGACCAGGCCGATGTCGCAGTCGGGGTGTGCGAGCACCGCCAGCGACGAACCGTCGGAGACGGACATGAGGAAGAGGAACCCGCGGTCCATCTCGACGACGGTCTGTGTCACGGACCCGCCCTCGAAGATCCGGGACGCCCCCGCGGTCAGCGAGGTCAGCCCGGAGGCGACGGCCGCGAGTTGATCGGCACGGTCGCGCGGGAAGCCTTCGGACATGGCCAGCAGCAGGCCGTCGGCGGATACGACCACTGTGTGGGACACCCCGGGGGTGTTGTCCACAAAGTTGGTGATCAACCAGTTCAGATTCTGCGCCGCCTGGCTCATCGGACTCAACTAACGCTCCTGCTGGTGAGAAGGGCCGAGGTTGAAACTGCCGGTCGTCGAGCTGTCGGCGGTACGGCCGCCGGCCTGACGACCCTGCTGAATGCCCCGGCGAAGGTTGGTCAGCCGGCCGCGTACGTCATCCGGCGCACGCGAGACCTGCGGACCGGTCTGGTTGCTCTGCTCCTGCGCGGTTCCCGGCACCAGGTTGGCGCGCGGGACCCGACGGGGCAGACCTGAGGTGGTGATTCCGCCCGCGGCGGGCTTCTTGACCCGCTCGGCCTGGCGTACCAGCTCGTCATTGGGTGACGTGCGCCAGGAGGACGTGACGGCGCCGTTGCCGTTCGTGCTGCCGTTCGCGGGCTGCCGTTGCGGCATCGGGGGAGGAGTGGACGCCGGCCGGTCCGGCGGCCCCTCCTGGGAGTACGGCGGGGGCGAAGGCTGTTCCTCGGGTCCCCCGGGCTGGTCCTGGCGGCCGGAGCCGCCGCTCTGCTGCCCGTGGAACCAGTTGGTCTCCAGCGTGTCGAACAACGGCGTACGGCCGTCGCCCGGACCGGCAGGGGGCAGTGCCTCCGGCTGGGGCTGCTGGGGGAGTTCGCCGAGAGGGGGGCGCGGGGCGCCGAAGTCGGCGCCGTTGGGGCCCTGCTGACCGAAGTCGGCGCCGTTCGGGCCGTTCCGCCCGAAGGCGGGGCGGCCCTGTGCCTGGTTCTGGTCGGTGCCCGGACGGCCCTGTCCGGGCGGCGGGGCCTGACCGAAGAGGTCGACGCCGGGTGAGCCGGGCGCGTCTCCGGGGGCCGGGGGACGGGGCGCGTTGAAGTCCGGGCGGGGGAACTGGGCGGTCGAGCCCTGTCCCTGGTCCTGCCAACCGCCATGGACGTCGCCCGAGTTGGGCAACCGGTGGGATCCGGTGTCACCGAATCCGCCGCCTGCGCCTGCGCCTGCGCCTGCGCCTGCGCCGACGGCGCCGGTGTTCGGGTCCGGCCGCGGACCGTCGAAGTCGGGACGCTGGAACTCGGCCGTGGAGCCGGGACCCTGCCCCGCCGACGGCATGGCGAACTGACCGGTGTTCTCCGGCTCCTCGTGGCCGCGCGGGGCGTCCGGCGAGAACCGCTGCGGCGCGGACGGCTGCTGACCGCCCCAGTTCATGGCGCCGGGACGCTGCGGCGGCTGCGCGTCGCCCCCGGGCAGCTCGGCGCGCGGACCGCCGGGCGGCGGCAGCTGACGGCCGCGGTCGACCGGCGGAGGGCCGCCCGCGGAGGCGTTGGCACCCTGCGGGAACCCGCCGCGGTCGCGGTTGCCGGGGCCGCCGCGTCCGCTCGGGCTGGAGAGGCTCTGACCTGGCCGGGCGAGCCGCCCGCCGGCCTGCGGCACCGGACCCGAGGGTCCGCCGGGACCGGCCTGGCCGCCCGGACGGCCCGAGGCCCCCTGTTCGCGGGGGCTCGTACCGAAGAGGCTCGGCTGGCCCGAACCCTGGCCGGAGCCCTGACGCTGCGGATCCCGCGGCGCACCGGACTGCGGTGGCCGGGTCGGCAGGCCGCTCTGCCCGTTCCTGGCCGGCAGCGCGGCACGGGGCCCCGTACCGGCGCCGACCTGGCCGCGCGAGGGCGGGGTGGCGAGACGGCCCGCACCGGCCGCGCCGCCCGCGAGCCCGGCGGCGATGCCGGACTGCTGACCGCCGCCGAGGCCGCCCGGACCGGTCGGCCCCTGTCCGCCCGCGCCGTTCTGCGCGCCGGCGCCGGGGCGCGGCGGCATCTTCTTGCCGCCGTTGGCGACATCGACGGGCAGCATGACCAGCGCGGTCGTGCCGCCGGAGTCGGAGGGGCGCAGCTGGATCCTGATGCCGTGGCGCAGGGAGAGCCGGCCGACCACGAACAGACCCATGCGGCGCGACACCGAGACGTCCACGGTGGGCGGCGAGGCGAGCCGTTCGTTGATCGCGGCCAGGTCCTCGGGGGAGAGGCCGATGCCGGTGTCGTGGATCTCGACGAGCACACGCCCGTCGGGCAGCGCGTGACCGGTGACGCGGACCTTGGTCTGCGGCGAGGAGAACGACGTCGCGTTCTCCAGCAGCTCGGCGAGCAGGTGCACGAGGTCGTTGACGACGCGGCCGGCGACCTCGGTGGTGGGCACCGAGGCCAGCTCGATCCGCTCGTACTGCTCCACCTCGGAGGCCGCGGCACGGAGCACGTCGACCAGCGGGACGGGGCGCGTCCAGCGGCGGCCCGGTTCCTCACCGGCGAGGACCAGCAGGTTCTCACCGTTACGGCGCATACGGGTGGCGAGGTGGTCCAGCTTGAACAGCGAGGACAGCTGGTCCGGGTCGGCCTCACGGGACTCGAGTTCGGAGATCAGCGACAGCTGACGCTGGATCAGACCCTGGCTGCGGCGCGAGAGGTTGGTGAACATCGCGTTGACGTTGCCCCGCAGCAGCGCCTGCTCGGCGGCCAGCCGGACCGCCTCGCGGTGCACGTCGTCGAACGCCGCGGCGACCTTGCCGATCTCGTCCCTGGAGTGCACACCGACGGACTCCACGGAGGTGTCCACGTCCTGCGGGTCGGCCTCGGAGAGCTGCTTGACCAGCTCGGGCAGCCGGTCCTGGGCGACCTTGGTGGCCGTCTCCTGGAGGCGCCGCAGCGAGCGGATCATGGAGCGGGCGACGACGAAGGCGCCGACCAGCGAGACGCCGAGGACGACGAGGATCAGCGCACCGTTGATGAGCGCGTCCTGCTGCGACTTCTCGCGCAGCTGACGCGCCTTGTTCTCCATCTCACCCAGCAGCGTCTGCTCGATGATGTTCATCGCGTTGATCTTGGCGGACGCCTGGTCGGTCCAGTCCAGGTACGAGCGGTTCGGCCGCCCCTCCAGACCGCCGGAGATACCGAGCACCCGGTCCGCGTACTCGTCGGCCGCGTTGATCTCGGGGTTGCCCTTGCCGCTGAGCGGCGCCGTCAGCTCCTCGGCGTTGCCGCCCATCGACTCGTACAGGGCGTCGAAGGAGGCGAGGGCGTTGTCGCCCTTGGTGGCCGCGGCCAGACCGTAGAGCCGGTCGTTCTCGTTGAGTTCGCCCTTCTCCTTGGGAGAGGCGGGCAGCGCGGAGGCGATGATCGCGCGCTGGATCGAGGCGTACTCCTTGGCGGAGGAGAAGGCCGCCAGGGCGCGGGTCCGCTTGATCATGTCCGGGTTGCTGGTCGCCTGCGCCATGTCCTGCGAGAGGCTCAGCAGCGAGTCGATGAGACCGCTGTAGGCGTCGACCGTCAGGGAGTGCGTGGCGTCCGTGTCGTACGCGTCCTTGCGGATTTCCTGGATCTTGTTGACCTGGGTCGCGATCTGGCTGACGTTGGCGCGGATCGACTCCAGCGCCTGGTCGCCGTCGGTGTTCCCGATGTCCACGGTGGCGCCGAGGAACGCCTTCTTCGCCCGGTCCGTCTTGGTGCGGCGGTCCTGGACCTTGAAGTCCCTGGGGTTCGCGCCGTTGGTGAGGGGACCCGCCGACTCGTCACGTTCCGCCTGGAGCGCGGCGGCGAGGCTGGTCGCCTCCTTCGTCATCTTGGTCAGCAGCTGCATGTGCTCCAGCTGCTGCATGTCGTTCATGGACTCGTTGATACGCAGTCCGCCCAGCGTGGTGGCCGCGACCACCGGCAGGGTGAGCAGTGCCACCAGACGGGTGCTGATGCGCCAGTTGCGCAGCGCTATTCGCGAACCCGCGTCGGTCGACGCCGCATCGGGAGTGGTGCTCGGGGTGTCGCCACCGGGCGCCGTACCGGACTTGGCGCCCCGGTCACCACCCTCGCCGGCCGGACCCGGGCCCGGGTTCTGGGTGTGCTGGGGCGAGGAGCCGCGGTCGGTTCCGCCGCGGGGCTCCTGCTCCGCCGCAGCGCTGCTATCCCTCTTGAAACGTCCCTGCACTAGCGTCGCAACCTCTGGACCAGGCGTCCCCCCGCAGTGCGACGGAACGGTGTCGGCGTCGTGGAGCGCAGAGTGCGCTCCAAGGTGGTCGTATGAGTGACCGGCGATGCTCCCCTTCCCCGCATGCCACTCGGCGCCGCGTCGCGCCCTTACGCGCCGGCCTGAAGAACCCGCGGCGGTGCGTGGAATTCCAGCACAGAGCCGGATCTCCAACAAGGGCCGCGTACCGGGCCGTGACCTGGGTGACACGTTGTGAGGAAAGTGTGACGATCGGTAGATCCCGTTCAGGGAGGAAACGGACTTCCCGGAACGAGTCCCTGGCGGCCGGGGGGTGCCCCAGTCCTGATGATCAGGAGCGGAATGGCGGGGTCGATAGGGCAATGTCCGTTTCCGCAGGTCTCGACCACTGCCCGTGATGGGCGAAATGCCCGGCAGGTCGTGAGCAAACTCACACGGAGATCGTTGCTGCATCAGGGCCCCGGCGGGGAATTACGCGCATAGCCTGACGCTTTACAGAGTTGACACATCTGACAACCGGCGCCCCCGGGCGCCCGTATCCCGACAAGGTCTGACACAGCCGATGAAGACGACGAAGCTAATCCGCAGCACCGCCAACCCCCGCCGCACCACGCTGGCGAACCTGGACGACGCCGGGGAGCTCCTCCCGCCCGTGCAGCCGGAGCACTCCGTCGACCTGCCCGTGCGGACGGCCAACCCGCGGCGTACGACCCTCGTCGACGCCCCCGTCGCACACTAGGGCACGGCCCGCGGCGCCCACGCACCGCGTCGGCCACCGGCCCCCACCGCGCTAGCCTGAGACGTCCTGAGACGCACCGTCTCCAGCCAGCAGCAGCAAAGTGAGGGGCGACAGCATCCCGTGCGCATCGCCAGATTCTCCATCGACGGCAATGTCGCCTTCGGCGCGGTCGAGGAGGACGGCACCGGCGGTACGGCCGCCGGCCTCGTCCTCGACATCATCAAGGGCATTCCGTACGCCGACTTCGAGCTCTCCGGCACCAAGGTCCCGCTGAGCAAGGTCCGCCTGCTCCCGCCCGTGCTCCCCAACAAGGTCGTGGGTATCGGACGCAACTACGCGGCCCACGCGGCGGAGCTCGGCAACGAGGTGCCCGAATCGCCGGTCGTCTTCCTCAAGCCGACCACCTCGGTCATCGGCTCCGGCGACGACGTGGAGTACCCCTCGTTCTCCGAGGACCTCCACCACGAGGCCGAACTGGCCGTGGTCATCGGCCGGATGTGCCGCGAGGTGCCCCGCGACCGCGTCAAGGACGTCATCCTCGGGTTCACCTGCGCCAACGACATCACCGCGCGCGACGCCCAGAAGCGTGAGAACCAGTGGGCCCGCGCCAAGGGATTCGACACCTCCTGCCCCCTCGGCCCCTGGGTGGAGACCTCCATCGGCCTGCCGGCCGTCGCCGACGGCCTCGCCGTCCAGTGCACCGTCAACGGCGAACAGCGCCAGCTCGGCAGCACGAGCGACATGGTCCGCTCCGTGGAGGACCTCGTCGTCCACATCACCGAGGCCATGACGCTGCTGCCCGGCGACGTCATCCTCACGGGCACCCCCGCGGGGGTCGGCCCCCTCAGCGTCGGCGACGAGGTCGCCGTCACCATCGAAGGCATCGGCACTCTCACCAACAAGGTGATCAAGCGTGGCTAACGCGACCGTCCGCGTACGTTTCTGTCCCTCGCCGACCGGCAACCCCCACGTGGGCCTGGTCCGCACCGCCCTCTTCAACTGGGCGTTCGCCCGCCACCACGGCGGCACCCTGGTCCTGCGCATCGAGGACACCGACGCCGCGCGCGACTCCGAGGAGTCGTACGAGCAGCTCCTCGACTCGCTGCGCTGGCTCGGCCTCGACTGGGACGAGGGCCCCGAGGTGGGCGGCGCGCACGCGCCGTACCGCCAGTCGCAGCGGATGGACATCTACCGGGACGTCGCCGACAAGCTGCTCGCCGCCGGCCACGCGTACCACTGCTACTGCACCACCGAGGAGCTGGAGGTGCGTCGCGACGCCGCCCGCGCCGCCGGCCGCCCCTCCGGGTACGACGGCCACTGCCGCGACCTCGGCGCCGCGCAGAAGGCGGCGTACGAGGCGGAGGGCCGCACCTCCATCGTCCGCTTCCGGATGCCCGACGAGCCGATCACCTTCAGCGACCTGGTCCGCGGCGAGCTGACCTTCACGCCGGAGAACGTGCCCGACTACGGCATCGTCCGCGCCAACGGGGCGCCGCTCTACACGCTGGTCAACCCGGTCGACGACGCGCTGATGGAGATCACCCACGTCCTGCGCGGCGAGGACCTGCTCTCCTCGACCCCTCGTCAGATCGCCCTCTACCAGGCGCTGATGGGGCTGGGCGTGGCCCACTTCGTGCCGCAGTTCGGGCACCTTCCGTATGTGATGGGCGAGGGCAACAAGAAGCTCTCCAAGCGCGACCCGCAGGCCTCGCTGAACCTCTACCGCGAGCGCGGCTTCCTGCCCGACGGTCTGCTCAACTACCTGTCCCTGCTGGGCTGGTCGTTCTCCGCGGACCAGGACGTCTTCTCCCGGGAGGAGATGGTCGGCGCCTTCGAGATCACCGACGTCAACGCCAACCCGGCGCGCTTCGACCTGAAGAAGGCCGAGGCGATCAACGCCGACCACATCCGGCAGCTGGACGTGAAGACCTTCATGGAGGCGTGCGCGCCCTGGCTGCGGGCCCCGTACGCCAACTGGGCGCCGGAGGACTTCGACCAGACGGCCTTCGAGGCGATCGCCCCGTACGCGCAGACCCGGGTGACGGTGCTCTCGGACATCACGGCCAACGTGGACTTCCTGTTCCTCGCCGAGCCGGTCGAGGACGAGGCGTCCTGGGCGAAGGCGATGAAGGGCGACCCGGCCGCCCTGCTCACCACCGCCCGCGCGAAGCTCGCGGAGGCGGACTGGTCGAGCGCCGACGCTCTGAAGAACGCGGTTCTCGCGGCCGGTGAGGAGCACGGTCTCAAGCTCGGCAAGGCCCAGGCCCCGGTCCGGGTCGCGGTCACCGGCCGCACCGTGGGCCTGCCGCTCTTCGAGTCCCTGGAGATCCTGGGCAGGGAGCGCACGCTGCGGCGCGTCGACGCCGCGCTCGCCAAGCTCGCGGCCTGACGCACACGGGCACACCGGAAATCCGGCACACCGGCGCGAGCCGACGCGCCGGTGCGCCGGACACATCGGATCGGGTACGACACGTGGGCCCGGCGGCACGACGCCGCCGGGCCCACGTCCACGCTTCACCACGACAACGGGGGACAACGGTGCGGAAGTTGATACGAAGAGGCGCCCCGGCGCTGCTGCTGCTCACCCTCGTGACCGGGTGTTCGTCCGGCTCCGGCCCTGACCCGGACGCCGGGTCCGGCTCCGACCGCAAGCGCGCCGACAGCGCGGACGCCGCCGCGTCGCCCGCCCCCGACGCCTCGAAGGCGGCGGAGCGGGGCGGGACGATCGGCGCCGCCGGGTCCCCGTGCCCCCTGCCGGTGAGCTTCGCGCTGGCCGCGGGGTGGACGGCGGAAGCGGTCGGGACCGACTCCGCCACCGACGCCGCGCTCGCGGAGCTGGCCCGGCAGGGCCCGGTGGAGATGGCCTGCGAGATCGACGCGAAGCCGGCCGGGAACATCGGCTACCTCCGGGTCTGGACCGCGGAGACCACCGGCTCCGCCCCGCGCGAGGTCCTCGAAGCGTTCGTGACGGCGGACAGGAGCGCGGGCGACGCCGAGTACCGGGAGACGGAGGCCGGCTCCCTGCCCGCGGCGGAGGTGGACTACGTCACCACCAGTGACGTGCTCGACGAGTCGAAGAAGGAACGGGCCCTGGCGGTCACCACTCCCAAGGGTGTGGCGCTGATCCACCTCGGCGGTCTGGACAGCGGTGAACACGACGCGATGCTCCCCGCCTTCGAGCTGGCCAAGAGGACCCTGCGCGCCAATTGAGCCCCCGCGGCTCCCCGCCCGGCCGCTACCGTGACCGTCATGCCGATCCGCGCCGTCGTCTGGGACATCGACGACACCCTCTTCGACTACAGCAACGCCGACCGCGCCGGTATGCGGCTGCACCTCGCGGCCGAGGGGCTCGCCGACCGCTTCGCCACCGTCGAGCTGGCCCTGGCGCACTGGCGTGAGATCACCGACGTCCACTGGGTGCGGTTCGCCGACGGGCGGACGACCTTCGAGGGGCAGCGACGGGACCGCGTCAGACAGTTCCTCGGTGCGGGGTCGCTCGACGACACCGACGCCGACGCCTGGTTCGACCGCTACGTCGCGCACTTCGAGTCCGCCTGGGAGCTCTTCCCCGACGCCCTCCCCGCGCTGGACTCGCTGGCCCCCGACTACCGTCAGGCCGCGCTGTCCAATTCGAGCCTGGCCAACCAGGAGCGCAAGCTCCGCATCCTCGGTGTACGGGACTACTTCGAGACGGTCCTGTGCGCCGCCGAACTCGGTGTCTCCAAGCCCGACGCCGCCGCCTTCCACGCGGCGTGCGACGCCCTGGACCTCGACCCGGCGGAGGTCGTCTACGTGGGCAACGAACCGGACATCGACGCCGGCGGTGCCACCGCCGCCGGACTGGCCGGAGTCTGGCTCGACCGGGGGCGGCTCGGCGGGCGTCCCGAACTCGTGACGATCAACGATCTGGACCGTCTGCCCGCCCTGCTGCGCGGCGATACTCGTTTTGGAGCGCCGTCCCCCATCGGGTAATGTTCTTCCTGCGCCAACCGGGAGATCGCAAGGTCTGGCCGGAAGGCGCAAACCCAAACAAAACCCCCCACACAGGGGGTTGAGTTTTGGTGGGCTATGGTGTAATTGGCAGCACGACGGTTTCTGGTTCCGTTAGTCTAGGTTCGAGTCCTGGTAGCCCAGCGCAGAGTTCTTCTGCAACGCCCCCGTTGTGTAGCGGCCTAGCACGCCGCCCTCTCAAGGCGGTAGCGCCGGTTCGAATCCGGTCGGGGGTACAGATCCTTCTCTCCGATTTCTTCGGGTCGCACCCGGACACGTCGATGCAGGATCGCTAGGGCCCCCGTTGTGTAGCGGCCTAGCACGCCGCCCTCTCAAGGCGGTAGCGCCGGTTCGAATCCGGTCGGGGGTACGCAGCAAGAAAGTCCGAACCACCCTTGGGCTATGGTGTAATTGGCAACACGACGGTTTCTGGTTCCGTTGTTCTAGGTTCGAGTCCTGGTAGCCCAGCTCCAACGCTCCATCTGCTGGCCCCCGTTGTGTAGCGGCCTAGCACGCCGCCCTCTCAAGGCGGTAGCGCCGGTTCGAATCCGGTCGGGGGTACGTGACGAAGAGGCCCTCCGCGATCGCGGAGGGCCTCTTCGCGTGTGCCGGACGTCCGGCCCGCTGCATGCGCTCAATTCGGCGAAACGTCGCGCCGGTTGGACGCCTCGGCGGTCACGAGCCGACGCGGAGCCAACCGGCGCCCGCCGAGCCGGTGCCCGGTGGTCGGCGGGCCGGCGGCAGGCGGGCGGTCCGTACGGCAACAGGTCCGCCGGCTCCCACGGCCCCCGCCCCGGCCGGCCCGGCGACCGCGGGTGACGGACCGGGGTCAGCTGGTGCGGCGCAACGCCTCCGACAGCCGCCCCGCCGCGTCGATGATCGCCTGGGCGTGCATCCGGCCGGGGTGCCTGCTGAGCCGCTCGATCGGACCGGAGACCGAGACCGCCGCGACGACCCGGTTGGACGGCCCGCGCACCGGTGCCGAGACCGAGGCCACGCCCGGCTCACGCTCACCGATCGACTGGGCCCAGCCCCGCCGCCGTACGCCCGAGAGCGCCGTCGCCGTGAACCGCGCCCCCTGCAATCCGCGGTGCAGCCGCTCCGGCTCCTCCCACGCCATCAGGATCTGCGCGGACGAGCCCGCCTTCATCGTGAGCGTGGAGCCGACGGGCACCGTGTCCCGCAGACCGGAAAGGCGCTCGGCGGCGGCCACGCAGATCCGCATGTCGCCCTGGCGCCGGTAGAGCTGGGCGCTCTCCCCGGTCACGTCGCGCAGGTGCGTGAGCACCGGCCCGGCCGTGGCCAGCAGGCGGTCCTCGCCGGCCGCCGCCGCCAGCTCCGCGAGCCGCGGCCCGAGGATGAACCGGCCCTGCATGTCCCTCGCCACCATCCGGTGGTGTTCCAGTGCCACGGCCAGCCGGTGTGCCGTGGGTCGTGCGAGCCCGGTCGCCGCGACCAGCCCGGCGAGGGTGGCCGGACCGGACTCCAGGGCGCTCAATACCAGAGCCGCCTTGTCGAGAACGCCGACGCCGCTAGAGTTGTCCATGCAACGATACTCGCGTCTCACTCTGTGAAACGCAAGTTCAATTTTCCGGGGAACTTGCCAACCTGTAGGGACGGACCCGTACACGAACCGGGTTCGCAGCCGACGCGGGCGGGTGGGACACCGGCGTGGGCCCCACATATCTCCAGGACTGCCGGCGGCGCTGCCGGCCGAAGGGAAAGCGATGGGTAGGACACTCGCGGAGAAGGTCTGGGACGACCACGTCGTCCGGCGCGCCGAGGGCGAGCCCGACCTTCTCTTCATCGATCTGCACCTGCTGCACGAGGTGACGAGCCCGCAGGCGTTCGACGGCCTGCGCCAGAACGGCCGACAGGTGCGGCGGCTCGACCTCACCATCGCGACCGAGGACCACAACACCCCGACGCTCGACATCGACAAGCCGATCGCCGACCCCGTCTCGCGCGTCCAGCTGGAGACGCTGCGCAAGAACTGCGCGGACTTCGGCGTACGGCTGCACCCGCTGGGCGACGTCGAGCAGGGCGTCGTCCATGTCGTGGGCCCGCAGCTGGGGCTCACCCAGCCCGGCACCACCGTCGTCTGCGGCGACAGCCACACCTCCACCCACGGCGCCTTCGGCGCGCTGGCCTTCGGTATCGGCACCAGCCAGGTCGAGCACGTCCTGGCCACCCAGACCCTGCCGCTGGCCCGCCCCCGCACCATGGCCATCACCGTCGAGGGCGAACTGCCCGCCGACGTCACGGCCAAGGACCTGATCCTCGCCGTCATCGCCCGTATCGGTACCGGCGGCGGCCAGGGCTACATCCTCGAATACCGCGGCTCCGCCATCGAGAAGCTCTCGATGGAAGCCCGCATGACCATCTGCAACATGTCCATCGAGGCCGGCGCCAGGGCGGGCATGATCGCCCCGGACCAGATCACCTTCGACTACCTCCGGGGCCGCGACCACGCCCCCGAGGGCGCCGACTGGGACGCCGCGGTCGAGTACTGGCGGACGCTGCGCACCGACGACGACGCCGTCTTCGACGCCGAGGTCCTCATCGACGCCACGGAACTGGCCCCGTTCGTCACCTGGGGCACCAACCCCGGCCAGGGCGCGCCGCTGTCCACGCATGTCCCCGACCCCGCTTCGTACGAGGACGCTTCGGAGCGCCTCGCCGCCGAAAAGGCCCTGGAATACATGGGGTTGACCGCCGGGCAGGCGCTGCGCGACATCACGGTGGACACCGTCTTCGTAGGTTCGTGCACCAACGGACGTATCGAGGACCTGCGCTCCGCCGCATCGATCCTGGACGGACGCAAAGTCGCCGACGGCGTACGGATGCTGGTCGTCCCGGGGTCCGTACGGGTCGCGCTCCAGGCCGTCGAGGAGGGCCTGGACAAGGTCTTCACCGGCGCGGGCGCCGAGTGGCGGCACGCGGGCTGTTCGATGTGTCTGGGCATGAACCCCGACCAACTGGCGCCCGGCGAGCGCTCCGCGTCGACCTCGAACCGCAACTTCGAGGGCAGGCAGGGCAAGGGCGGCCGGACCCACCTCGTCTCACCGCAGGTGGCCGCGGCCACCGCCGTACTGGGCCGGCTGGCCTCGCCCGCCGACCTGTCCGACACCCGCACCCCCGTGGAGGCCTGAGCACCATGGACGCTTTCACCACACACACCGGCCGGGCCGTCCCGCTGCGCCGCAGCAACGTCGACACCGACCAGATCATTCCGGCGCACTGGCTGAAGAAGGTCACGCGCGACGGTTTCGAGGACGGGCTGTTCGAGGCCTGGCGCAAGGACCCGGACTTCGTCCTCAACCGGCCGGAGCGGCAGGGCGCCTCCGTCCTGGTCGCCGGACCCGACTTCGGCACCGGCTCCTCGCGCGAACACGCCGTGTGGGCGCTCCAGAACTTCGGTTTCCGCGCCGTCATCTCCTCGCGGTTCGCCGACATCTTCCGCGGCAACTCCCTCAAGAACGGTCTGCTGACGGTCGTTCTGGAGCAGCCGGTCGTCGACCGCCTCTGGGAGCTGACCGAGGCCGACCCGACCACGGCCGTGACGGTGGACCTCGAAGCGCGTCACGTGCGCGCCGAGGGCCCCGACGGAGCGACGGTGACGGCCGATTTCGAGCTGGACGAGAACGCCCGCTGGCGGCTCCTCAACGGCCTCGACGACATCGGTCTCACCCTGAAGAACGAAGCGGACATCGCCGCGTACGAAGCCTCCCGGCCGTCCTTCAAACCCCGCACAATTGCCGTCTGATCAGCGCTTTTCTCCACCTGCGCCCCCTGCCTCCGGGTAGGGGGCGCAGTGCCTTGTTGAGACCCCGCCGGGCGACAACTCGCCCCAGATGGCACAATCGGTGCATGGAACGCGACAGCCAACTCGAGCTTTACGGAGTGGTCGCGGACCGGCTCAAGGAAGCGCACACAAGGGTGCGCACACTGCAAGTCCCGGAGGGCGTACGGATGGCGCTGACCCGGAAGCTGCTGGTCATCACGGCCGCGGCCAAACACGATCTCTTAGACGCGGCACGTCGTCTGGACCGCTTGATGAAGGACCTCGACGAGGGTCGATTCCCGGAAGGCGACTGAAGCCGCGGAAGTCCGCGGGGTCGACTTCGTTGCGGCACTAGGGTGATTAGCCCGTTTCGTGTTTGATTTGCGGTATATATCTGCCTAACGTGCGGAAAAGCTTGAACACTTTCGTTCTGGCAATGTCTCCGAAGGGGAAGACGTGAACAAGGCGCAGCTCGTAGAAGCAATTGCGGACAAGGTCGGCGGTCGCCAGCAGGCGGCCGACGCCGTCGACGCGGTACTGGACGCGGTTGTCCGCGCCGTCGTCGCGGGTGAGCGGGTCTCCGTCACCGGCTTCGGTTCGTTCGAGAAGGTCGACCGTCCGGCCCGTTACGCGCGTAACCCGCAGACGGGTGAGCGGGTCCGGGTCAAGAAGACGTCCGTGCCGCGTTTCCGCGCCGGACAGGGCTTCAAGGACCTGGTGAGCGGCTCGAAGAAGCTTCCCAAGAACGACGTGGCC
Organism: Streptomyces sp. NPDC104581; assembly: GCF_055583685.1. NCBI lineage: Bacteria > Bacillati > Actinomycetota > Actinomycetes > Kitasatosporales > Streptomycetaceae > Streptomyces > Streptomyces sp. NPDC104581. Next base: position 25,214 of record NZ_JBVJNN010000050.1, on the reverse strand, counting down.
GTGAAGAAGGCCCCCAAGGGCAGCCTCTCGGGCGGTTCTTCCACCCGTACGACCGCCAAGGCCGCGGCCAAGAAGGCCACCGCCAAGAAGGCGACGGCGAAGAAGACCACCGCCAGGAAGACCGCGGTCGCGGGTACCGCCAAGAGGGCCGCCAAGAAGACCTCCACGGCCAAGAAGACGGCCACGAAGAAGACCACGGCCGCCAAGAAGGCCACCGCCAAGAAGACGAGCGCAACGAAGAAGGCCACGGCCAAGAAGACCTCCCCGGCCAAGAAGGCGACCGCCAAGAAGGCGCCGGCCCGGAAGGTGGCATCGCGCACGACCACCGCCAAGAAGGCCACCGCGAGGAACAGGTAAGCGGCACAGGGCCGTAGGGCCACTCACGCGCCGGGGCGGGGTCCCCTCGGGGGGGCCCCGCCCACGTCTTCCGGTGCACCGCCGCCAGGAGCCGCCACCCGGCTCCGCAGACCGGAGAAACGATGGATACAGCAGCCGCAACCACCAACTCCCCACCACCGCCACCCCTTGAGGACCGGGGCACACCCAAGGGGAAGAAGCAGCCCGGCGACCGGATCTTCCTGGGCCTGTCCCGGGGCTCCGGCATCACGTTGCTGGTCATCATGGCCGCGATCGCCGCGTTCCTCACCTACCGCGCGATGCTCGCGATCTCCAAGGACGAGACGAACTTCCTCACGACCTTCGAGTGGAACCCGCAGGGCGACCCGCGCTCCTTCGGTATCGCCGTACTCGCCTTCGGCACCGTGGTCAGCTCCATCATCGCCATGGTGATAGCCGTCCCGGTCGCCATCGGCATCGCGCTCTTCATCTCGCACTTCGCGCCCCGCAGGCTCGCCGCCCCGATCGCCTACCTGGTCGACCTGCTGGCAGCCGTGCCGAGCATCATCTACGGCCTGTGGGGCGCCGTCTTCCTCGTCCCGTACCTCGACGGCCTCAACAAGTGGCTGAACGAGTACTTCGCCTGGACGTACATCTTCGAGAAGACGAACGAGGGAGTCGCCCGCAACCTGTTCACCGTGGGCATCCTGCTGGCGATCATGATCCTCCCCATCATCACCAACGTCATCCGTGAGGTCTTCCTCCAGTCGCCGAAGATGCACGAGGAAGCCGCTCTGGCCCTCGGTGCCACGCGCTGGGAAGTCATCCGGATGTCGGTCCTGCCGTTCGGCCGCTCCGGAATCATCAGCGCCTCGATGCTCGGCCTCGGGCGCGCGCTGGGCGAGACGATGGCCGTCGCCGTCGTCCTGTCGCCGAGCTTCCTCTTCTCGGGCCATCTGCTCGACGCGGGCGGCGGCACCTTCGCGCAGAACATCGCCGCGAAGTTCAACGAGGCCGACGGCTTCGGCAGGGACGCGCTGATCGCCTCCGGCCTGGTCCTCTTCGTCATCACACTGCTGGTCAACGGCGCGGCCCGCGCGATCATCGCCCGCCGCAAGGAGTACTCGGGGGCCAACGCATGAGCCACACGCTTCAGGACGAGCGGCCCGCGGTCGCCGAGCCCCGGGGCTCGCTCTCGCACGCGCGCATGCCGCGCTGGGCCCCCCTGGCCATCGCCGCCGGCTCCCTGGCGCTCGGCTGGCTGATCGGCGAGACGGCGGGACTGGAGAGCAAGGTCCAGTGGGCCCTGCTCGCCGCGCTGATCTTCATCGGCGGTACGTATCTGATCACCGCCAAGGTCGAAGGCAGCCGCCAGGGCCGGAACCAGGTCGCGACCAGCCTCGTCTGGGTCTGCTTCCTGCTGGCCGTCATCCCGCTGCTGTCGCTGGCGTGGACCACCGTCAGCAAGGGCGTGTCGGTCGTCGACGGATACTTCCTGACCCACTCGATGAGCGGACTCCTCGACACGGACGAGGGCGGCGGCATCTACCACGCGCTGCTCGGCACCATCGAGCAGGTCGCCATCGCCGCGGTGATCGCCACCCCGATCGGTCTGCTGACCGCCGTCTACCTCGTCGAGTACGGACGCGGCAAGCTGGCCCGCGCCGTCACCTTCTTCGTGGACGTGATGACCGGCATCCCGTCGATCGTCGCCGGTCTGTTCATCCTGGCGACGTGGAACCTGATGCTCGGCTTCGGCCCCTCCGGATTCGCCGGCGCCCTGGCACTCTCGATCCTGATGATGCCGGTGATCGTCCGCTCCACCGAGGAGATGCTGAAGCTCGTCCCGAACGAGCTGCGCGAGGCATCGCTGGCGCTGGGCGTGCCCCAGTGGCGCACGATCCTCAAGGTGGTCCTGCCGACCGCGATCGGCGGCATCACCACCGGCGTGATGCTCGCGATCGCGCGCATCACCGGTGAGACCGCGCCCGTGCTGCTGCTCGTCTTCGGTACGAAGCTCATCAACCCGAACCCGTTCGAAGGCGCCCAGTCGTCCCTGCCGCTGTACGTGTACGAGCAGTACGCGGTCGGCACCAGCGCCTCGGTCGAGCGCGCCTGGGGCGCGGCACTCGTCCTGATCGCCTTCGTCATGCTCCTCAACCTGGTGGCCCGCGGCATCGCCCGCTGGAAGGCCCCCAAGACCGGCCGCTGAGGCCCCGATGTCCGGCTCCGCCGAGCGGGGTCACGCAGAAAGCAGTGATTGAAGATGGCCAAGCGAATCGACGTCAGCGGCCTGACCGCGTACTACGGCAACCACCGGGCGATCGACGACATCTCCATGACCGTCGAGCCCCGCTCCGTGACGGCCTTCATCGGCCCGTCCGGCTGCGGCAAGTCCACGTTCCTCCGCACCCTCAACCGCATGCACGAGGTCACGCCCGGTGGCCGCGTCGAGGGCAAGGTCCTGCTGGACGACGAGAACCTGTACGGCGCCAACGTCGACCCGGTCGCGGTGCGCCGCACGGTCGGCATGGTCTTCCAGCGGCCCAACCCGTTCCCGACCATGTCGATCTTCGACAACGTCGCGGCCGGCCTGCGGCTCAACGGCAAGTACCGCAAGAACGAGCTGGCGGACGTCGTCGAGAAGTCCCTCAAGGGCGCCAACCTCTGGAACGAGGTCAAGGACCGTCTGAACAAGCCCGGTTCCGGCCTCTCCGGCGGCCAGCAGCAGCGTCTGTGCATCGCCCGCGCGATCGCGGTGCAGCCGGACGTCCTGCTGATGGACGAGCCGTGCTCGGCGCTCGACCCGATCTCCACGCTCGCGATCGAGGACCTGATCGGCCAGCTCAAGGAGCGCTTCACGATCGTCATCGTGACGCACAACATGCAGCAGGCGGCGCGGGTCTCGGACCGTACGGCGTTCTTCAACCTGTCGGCCGTGGGCCAGCCCGGCAAGCTCATCGAAATAGACGAGACGGAGCGGATCTTCGCCAACCCGTCCGTGCAGGCGACCGAGGACTACATCTCGGGCCGCTTCGGATAGGCCCCGGCGCCCCAAGCCGTCCTGCGGTGCTGCATGGCGGTGCCACCGCAAGGCGAAGGGCCCGCCCCCTCTCCCAGGGGGCGGGCCCACTCCTGTGTCCGTGCATGTGCGTGTCCGACGATCCGCGGGGCTGCGGGGCTGCAGGGCTCAGCCGAACGCCAGGTTCACAATCCAGAAGCTGATCGCCGCGACGAGGGCCGCCGCAGGCATCGTGATGAACCAGCCCAGGATGATGTTCTTCGCCACACCCCACCGCACCGCGTTCACCCGCTTCGTCGCACCGACGCCCATGATCGCCGAGGTGATGACGTGCGTCGTCGAGATCGGCGCGTGGAAGATGAACGCCGAGCCGAACATGATCGAGGCGCCCGTCGTCTCCGCCGCGAACCCCTGCGGCGGGTCCAGCTCGATGATCTTGCGGCCCAGCGTACGCATGATGCGCCAGCCGCCCGCGTACGTACCGAGCGAGAGCATCACCGCACAGGCGATCTTCACCCAGATCGGGATCTCGTCGCCCTGACCCTCGACATCGGCGATGACCAGCGCCATCACCACGATGCCCATCGTCTTCTGCGCGTCCTGGAGCCCGTGCCCGAGCGCCATGCCGGCCGCCGAGACCGTCTGCGCGATACGGAATCCGCGCTTGGCCTTGTGCGGGTTGGAGTGCCGGAACATCCACATGATCCCGACCATCACCAGATAGCCGATGACCAGGCCGACGATCGGCGACAGGAACATCGGGATGACGATCTTCTCCAGCACCCCGGTCCAGATCACCTCGGTCCCGCCGGCGAGCGCCGCGCCCACCATGCCGCCGAAGAGCGCGTGCGACGACGAGGACGGCAGACCGTAGTACCAGGTGATCAGGTTCCAGACGATCGCCCCGACGAGCGCGGCGAAGAGGATCCCCATCCCTCGCTGCCCGTGCGGCGTGGCGATCAGCCCCTCACTGACGGTCTTGGCGACGCCTTGGCCGAGAAACGCCCCCGCGAGATTCATCACAGCGGCCATCGCCAGCGCGGCGCGGGGCGTCAGCGCCCGCGTTGACACCGATGTCGCGATGGCGTTCGCGGAGTCGTGGAAGCCGTTGGTATAGGTGAAGCCGAGCGCGACTCCGATGGTCACGACCAGGGCAAAGGTGTCCACGTGGTTCAGGACTCCTTGACCGCGATCGTCTCCACCGTGTTCGCGACGTGCTCGAACGCGTCGGCGGCCTCCTCGAGCACATCCACGATCTGCTTGAGCTTCAGGACTTCCATGGCGTCGTACTTGCCGTTGAACAGCTGGGCGAGCAGCTTGCGGTGGATCTGGTCGGCCTGGTTCTCCAGGCGGTTGACCTCGATCCAGTACTCGGTGAGGTTGTCCATCGTGCGCAGGTGCGGCATCGCCTCGGCGGTCAGCTCCGCCGCCCGCGCCAGCACCTCGATCTGCTGCTCGACGCCCTTGGGCAGCTCCTCGACCTGGTAGAGGACGACCAGATCGACGGCCTCCTCCATGAAGTCCATGATGTCGTCGAGGGACGAGGCGAGGTTGTAGATGTCCTCGCGGTCGAACGGCGTGATGAACGAGGAGTTCAGCTGGTGGAAGATCGCGTGCGTGGCATCGTCCCCCGCGTGCTCCGCCGCGCGCATCCGTTCCGCGATCTCGGCTCTGGCGGAGGAATCCGCTCCGAGCAGTTCCATGAGGAGCTTGGAGCCCGTGACGATGTTGTCCGCTGACGCGGCGAACATGTCGTAGAAGCTCGTCTCCCTGGGGGTCAGACGAAAGCGCACGGGGGATCCTCGGTTTACATCGGGTTCGGTCAGGCTGATGCTAAGCGCATCATCCGGCCACGGCTAACCGGCGTCCATCAGTGTGCTGCATGGGACACGACGATCATGACGTGCCCCTGCCCCTACGCGCGCGACTGGGTATCATATACCTACCTGGGGTATTTACTACCCTTTCGGACATCCATCATGAACACCCCACCAGGAGGACGCCATGACGACCACCGAGGCGGCCGGCGCCGCGACCGGCGACGCGACCTCCGGCCCGGCCACGGCGCCCACCACCGTCGGCGACGAGATCATCACCGATCACGACCGCGGTGTGCACGGCTACCACAAGCAGAAGGACGAGCACCTCAAGCGGCTGCGCCGGATCGAGGGCCAGATCCGCGGACTCCAGCGGCTCGTCGACGAGGACGTCTACTGCATCGACATACTCACGCAGGTCTCGGCCTCCACCAAGGCTCTCCAGTCCTTCGCGCTCCAACTGCTGGAGGAGCACCTGCGGCACTGCGTCGCGGACGCGGCGGTCAAGGGCGGCGACGAGATCGACGACAAGGTGCAGGAAGCGACAAAGGCGATCGCGCGCCTGCTGCGTACCTGACGGAAGCACGGACCGGCGGGCGCGCGGTGCGCGGGCGGCCGATCCGGCACGGGCTCGCAATCGGGCTCGGGCTCAGCGGCAGGACGATCTCTCGCCGCGCTCCACGCCCACCTTCAGCACTTCGTCGATACGGTCCGGGCTGAGCCTCTCCCCGTCCGCGGCCGACGCCGCGATCATCAGCTCTCCGCAGAGTTCGATCTCGGCGAGGGCCACGTGGTCCTGGACGGCCGGCATGCCCAACAGAGCCACGTGCGTTCACCTCTTCCTGCCGGTGTCGTCTTCCTGACGGTGTCGACTGCCGGCTTCCCAGGGTAAGGAGGGTGAGACATGGCGCGCATGGCACGTCCGGACCATTTACACCTTGATCTTCCCGGTGAAGATCTGGTCCTTCGGGGGGAGCCGCACGCCGACGGCGGTCCCGAACTCGTACAGCAGGGTGGTCGAGGCGACGGCGACCGTACGCCCTTGATTCGGGTAGCTGAACTGGTGCCTGACCTTGCGGAGCCGCCCCTCCTCGTCCAGATAGGCATCGAACGGCACGACGTCGTCCGCGAACCCCCGCGCCGCCGCCGCCAGCGCCTCGCGCGCGTAAGGCGCCGCCTGTTTCGCCGCCCGCCCGATGTCGGTGACGCCCCGGTAGTGCGAGACGCGCACCCCGGCCAGCTCCTGCTCCCCGATGTAGGCCACGTCCTCGGCCGCGCGCAGCAGTTCGGCGGCGGTCAGCGGATCGGTCGCGCCGCCGGTGACCAGATTGCCGTCCGCGAGGGTGGTCGAGTCGAGCATCACCCACTTGTCCTCGGGGACCCCGGCGCCCCGGTTCTTCATGTACAGGGTCGACGGCGCGAGCAGCTCCGCGATCGGCCGGTGCTCGTCCGCGCCGGCCGGGTCCTTCGGCAGTACGACGGAGAGCCGCCCCATCCGCTTCCGGAAGTCGTAACCGCCCTCGCCCCTGATGGTGACGCGCGTCCCGCCGGTCGCCATCACCAGCGAGGTCCGGGTCTTGGAGCTGCCCGCCTCGGCCAGTACGTCCGCGGCCCCGCGGACCGCCGCGGGATCGCCGAGGGGCCGGTCGTCGGCGGCGGCGCCCTCGCTGCCGCCACAACCCGTGCTCGTGGCCACGACTCCCGCCGCCGTCACGGCGGCGGCGACCATCGCCACGCCCCTGCGTCTGTGTTGCCGCACCACCATCGCCTGCCAACCCCCAACACCCTGCCGTTGCCTGTCCGAGAGCCCGCCCTCTTCCCCTAACGACGTCCCGCGCGCGTCGTCACGCACCACCCCTGCCGACGGGCGAACGCGCGAGTACGGTGGGAAGGTGCGCGACCAAGAGACCTCGGACCCGCCCACCGCCCCCCACGACCCCCGCGACTCCCTCTCTCCCCCCATTCCCCCCACTGCTCCGCCGGCTCCCACCACTCCTCCCGCTCCCCCTGCTCGCTCCGCCCCTGCGGCTCGCCATCTCGCGTCGACCTTCGAGCGCGGCTCGTTCTCGCTGGCGCGGTGCACCTGCGGCTGGTCGGGACCCGCCCGACGCTCCCGTGACCGGGCGAGGACGGACGCCGCGTCCCATCAGGCGGCAGACTGACGTCCACAGGCGTCGTCCGACGTCGCCGACGCGGGAGGGGGCGGGGCCGATGGAACGGCGCAGACTGCTGGCCGGCGCGCTGGCCGTGACCACGGCGGGCGCGGCGAACGCGTGCACCGGCGGGGGCGGTGACACCGGCGGTGACGGAAAGGGGAGCGGGCCCCCGGGCTCCTCCGCGGACAAGTCGCCTCCCCCACACGGCAGCCCGTCCGCCCCTCCCTCCGGTGCGGCGGACTGGGGCGCGCTCGCCTCGGGCCTGGACGGTGGACTCGTACGGCCCGGGGACAGCGAGTACGCCACCGCCCGCCAGCTCTACAACACGCGCTTCGACGAGCTGAGACCGGCGGCCGTCGCGTACGTCGCCGGCGAGGACGACATCAGGGAGTGCCTGGCCTTCGCCAGGAGACACGGCACCCCCGTCTCGATCCGCAACGGCGGCCACTCCTACGCGGGCTGGTCCAGCGGCGACGGCCGCCTCGTCATCGACGTCTCCTCGCTCGACGGCGTCGGCGACGCGGCCTCGGACGGCGTGATCGGCGCGGGCGCCAAGCTCGTCGACGTCTACGGAGCGCTCTCCCCGAAGGGCCTTACGGTCCCCGGCGGTTCCTGTGCCACCGTCGGCATCTCCGGACTCACCCTCGGCGGCGGTCACGGGGTCGTCTCCCGCGCGTACGGTCTGACCTGCGACAGCCTCACCTCGGCGACCGTCGTCACGGCGGACGGCAAGGTGCTCACCGCGGACGCCGAGCGGAACAAGGACCTCTTCTGGGCCCTGCGGGGCGCGGGCAACGGCAACTTCGGCGTCGTCACCGAACTCCGGTTCCGTACCCACCCCGTCTCCAACGGCGTCACGGCGAACCTCAACTGGCCGTGGTCCAGAGCCCGTTCACTGCTCGCGGCCTGGCAGGAGTGGGGTCCCGACCAGCCGGACGAGATCTGGTCCTCGTTCCACGCCGCGGTCGGCGCGGGCGGCGGCGCCGACCCGACGGTCTCGGTCTCCGCGTTCACACTCGGCACCGAGAGCGACCTCGAGAACGCCGTCGACCGGCTCGCGGACCGCGTCGGCGCCTCGGCGAGCCTCGTCTCACTGCGACCGGGCAGCTACCAGGAGGCGATGCGCGCGTTCGCCGGCTGCGCCGGGCTGAGCGACGACCGGTGCCGGCTGCCCGGCACGACGCCCGGCCGCGGGAAGAACGGCGCGCTCCAGCGCGAGACGTACGCCGCGACCTCGGACTTCTTCGACCGGTCGCTGCCCTCGGCGGGAATCGGCACCCTGCTGTCCGCCGTGGCGGACTTCAGCCGGATCCCGGTGGCCGACGGCGCGGGATCGGGCACGATCACGCTGACCGCGCTCGGCGGCGCCACCAACCGCGTGGACCCACTCGCGACGGCCTTCGTGCACCGCGGCTCCCGGATGCTCGCGCAGTACGTGGCGTCCTGGCGCCCCGGCACGCCCGGCACCGAGCAGCGGGCCTGGCTGCGGAACAGCAGGGGCGGGCTGCGGAGACACGCGTCAGGGGCGGCGTACCAGAACTACACCGACCCCGCGCTCGCCGACTGGCGCACGGCGTACTACGGCCCGGCGGCGGGACGGCTGAAGGCCCTGAAGGCGCGCTACGACCCGGAGCGGATGTTCGACTTCCCCCAGGCGCTGTAAGGGCTGTCCCGTGATCCCCGGTGGATCACAGCGCGGCGTCGGATGCGGTGCGTCGCAAGGCGGAGGGCCGTCCTCGTACTGGGCGTATTCGGGCGATCCGACAACGCGGCGAGGCGCCGTAGCCGTCGTCGCGCGCACGCCGGGGATCACGGGACAGCCCTGAGGGAGACGCGCGGCCCGTCGCGGGGTGAGCGCTGCCCCGCTCCGCCCCGCCCCGCCCTGCCGCGCTCCGCCCGCCTACGCCGCGAGGTTGTTGTCGTCGGGCCTCGGCTCGGGGATGCCGAGCGGCCGGGTCCCCGGTGCCTCGGTGGCATCGGCCCGGTCCGCCTCACGCGCGGCACGCGACCGTACGAGCAGCCCCACCCGTCCCGAACGGCAGACCGCCGACACCAGGGGGGTGAGCAGCGCCCCGGCGAGCGGCGCGAGAAGCAGCACCACCGCCGTACCGAGGGCGAAGCCGCCGATCACATCGGTCGGGTAGTGCACGCCGAGGAAGACGCGGGAGAAGCCCTCGGCCAGCGCGAGCCCGATCGCGGCGAGGCCGAACCCGCGGTGTGCGACGAAGATGCCCGCGCCCAGCGCCATCGCCATCGTCGCGTGGTCGCTGACGAAGGAGAAGTCGGTCTTGCCGGCGACCAGGACATCGAGCCCTCTGTGGTCGACGAAGGGGCGCTCACGGCCCACGAACTCCCGGATCGGGATGTTGATCAGCAGCGCGACACCGGCGGCGAGCGGCGCCCAGAGGAGCCCGGCGACGGCGGCGACCGAGTCCTCGGCCGACCCGCGGCGCCGCACGCTCCACCAGCAGCAGAGCACGACGAGGACGAGGGCGAGCATGATCCCGTACTCGCCGGCGAACTCCATGCCGCGGTCGAGCCAGCCGGGGGACGACTTCGTCAGACCGTTGATGTCGTAGAGCAGGCTGACGTCGGGGTTCGACCCATCGATCGCGAGTCCAGCCATCTGCTGCGGCCCCTTGCCTTGTCGCCCACCACGACACGCCTGCGGGCGCGTCGCTTCCACCAACCCCCGTGGTGCATGCGGTCAGTGCTGCGCGATCAACGCCACAGCCCCAGTCCAGGGAACGGCCTGATCCCACTCCAGGTTCCAGTCTTCACCGGACGATCTCCAGGACGTTATCGAAGAGTGACACATCGTCCCAGCTCAGAGGGGTGAACGAACGGAGAATTCCGGCCATGCGCGCCCTCGCGGGGACCGGACTCCACCCTTCCGGACGTCAACCTTTCGCCGCCCTCACACTCCGTCGGACCGACGCCCCGTCAGCCTTTTCACCCGCCGGAGTTCCGCTCGGCGGGCAGATCGGTCGGCAGCGATTTCGCGCCGTCTTCGGTGACCCGCGTCGCACCGAAGTAGTCGGGCGTATCGATTTTGTCGAACCGGATCACGGCGCCGGTGTACGGAGCGTTGATCATGTACCCGCCACCGACATAGAGCCCGACGTGCCGGATGGCCCGTGAATTGGTGAGGTCGTCGGAGAAGAACACCAGGTCACCGGGCATCAACTCGTCGCGCGACGGATGCTCGCCCGCGTTGTACTGATCATTGGCCACCCGCGGCAGCTCGATCCCCACGGACCGGTAGGCGGCCTGCGTCAGCCCGGAACAGTCGAACCGCCCCTGCTGCTCTGGAGTCCCGTTGCCGCCCCACAGGTACTTCGTACCGAGCTTCTGCTGCGCGTAGTAGATGGCACTGGCGGCCTGCCGGGAGGGCTCGACCCGGCCGACGGGACGGGCGAAGCTCTGCTGGAGGGTGGTGATGACCTTCACGTAGTTCTGCGTCTCGCGGTACGGGGGGACGCCGCCGTACTTGATGACCGCGTACGCCCCCGCGTTGTACGCCGCGAGCATGTTCTTCGTCTGATCGCCCGGCACGTCGTCGACGTAGCCCGCGAGTTTGCAGTCGTACGTCGCCGCCGAAGGGATCGCGTCCTCCGGGTCCCAGACGTCGCGGTCGCCGTCCTTGTTCCCGTCGACACCGTGCGCCGCCCAGGTCCCCGGGATGAACTGCGCGATGCCCTGCGCCTGCGCCGGGCTCTCGACATTGGGGTCCCAGCCGCTCTCCTGGTACAACTGCGCGGCGAGCAGCGCGGGATTGATCGCGGGGCAGAGATTGCCCCACTCCTGGACCAGCCGCTGGTACTTCGCGGGCACCGCGCCCTTGGCGAGCGCGACCGCCCCGCCACCACCCGCGCCACCGGCGAGCCCGGCGGCGGCGGAGTACGTACCCACGACGAGCAGCGCGATGAAACCCAGGCTCACCCCGAGCCCGATCGCGCCGGCCACCCAGTACTTACGCACCCCTCAACCCTCCCCCATCCGGGACACCTTCACCGCCATTTTCCCGCCTGTCGTGTCGGCACTATCCGGACACACCAGCACGCGCGACGGCGACCCCCCTGGAACGACTGTGCCACAGGGACGACGGAGGGGTACTACGGAAGTGACGGCAACTCAGACGCGGGGCGGGGGCGCGGGGACGGACCAGAAGTCGTCGTGGACGTCGGGACGCTGGGGGTAACCACCCGCGCGCTGCGGGGTGTTCGGCGGGGTGGCGGGATCGGCGACGTCCGACTCTGCGAAGCAGGGGGTGGTGATGGAGAAGAAGAACTGACCTTCCCCGGCGACCGCGACGCTCATCCGGTAGCCCTCGGGAGTGGCCGCGTAGATGGCGGGCAGTTCCCGGTCCGTATCCACGCTGGTGATCTCGTAGCCTCGCGACTTCCAGTCGCGCTCCACAACACCGAGCAAACTGCCCCTACGGTGCTCCGAGACAATGGTCATGATCGCTACTCGGCGCCTCACAGACCCCGTACCGAGGGCGTCCTTCTTGAAGTCGGTGCAAGCCTTGTCGATGGATGGCCCATGGTTCCAGTGGAGTCTCGGCTCCACCGAATCGATTGTCTGCTGAACAATCGCATCCGCTCTCTCAGCAGCCTCCTGCATGTTCATACCCGATTGCTTCCCCTCCGGAGTGTTCGCGTCTGATGTGATTCCACATCCCGCCACCGCAATCAGCAGCAGGACGCAAACTGCACGTGCGCTTCTCATCGTGGCTCCTGCATGCTGATTCCCTGCCCTCTGCCCGCAACGATTTTGGCGACGTTGCGAGCCGACACCTCGTCGCGATCCGGATCGAAATAGTTGGTGTGCGCCTTCACACCCCCCAAATCCAGCACCGGTCTCGGCCCGTCCTCCACCCGGAACCTCCTCGCCCCGAAATCCTCGTGCGCCGGATCCGTGCCGAACCAGATCTCGCTCTTCTCCGTCTGCGCGTCCTGCGCGAAGTACGCCACCGCCGCCCCACCCGCCCCGCCGACCGCCGCGCCCACCGGGCCTCCCAGTACCGCTCCCGCCGAGGCGCCTCCCAGCGCGCCCATCCCCATGCCCTGGGCCTCGCCCTTCGCGGGCATCCGGGTCACCGGGTCGTTCTCCGCCGCGCCCACGTACACGTGTCCCTTCCCGACCCCCAGCTCGGCCGCGGAATCCGCGCCCGTCCCGGGACTGCCCACCAGCACGATGTCGTCCACGCCCGGAATGCCCCCGTCCCGCTGCGCGGCCTGGCCCACCGTGAGGGAGCCGTACGAATGGCCGACCGCCGTCAGGTGCGGGTTCTCGTGGTGGTTCGTGGCCGCGATTCCCGACATGAACTGGCCGTACGCCGACGCACCCGCCTCCGCGTTGTCCGTGAACATCACGTCCGTGTTCCCCGTGACGTCGTCCACCGAGAGCTGCGGCGCGTCATATCCCAGCCATACGATCGACGCCGTCGACGAGTCGTATTCGGCCGCACCGGCCCAGGTGTCCCTCGCCCTCTTCAAGTCGTTCTCCGCGAAATCCTCGTCAAGTCCCGTCCCCAGTCCCGGCACGTACGCCGACACATTCCTCGCCGTGTCCGGATTCCCGTACGAGACGACGGCGCGCCCGTTCCCCTCGTCCCCGATGCCCAGCAGGAACATCGGCGGATGACCGCCGGCCCGTAGTTGCTCGTCGATGGATCTCAGCCCCGCCAGCATCGTCCGCGACGCGTCGTCCTCGGCGCCCGCCAACTTGCCCATCAGGAGCGCCAGGTTGTCGCGGTTCGCCGCGTCGCGGACGGCGGCGGGGATGCCGTCCAGGTTGCCGATCGTGTCCGGGTGGACCGCGAGGTACTCCTCCCTCCGTTCCTCCGTCAGCCCCTGCCACCACGCCAGGCGCTCCGCGGGCGTCGCGTCGCGGGGGATCGCCGCACTGAGGTAGTCCGCCGTGAGCGCGCGTACCGCCGTGGCGTCCGCGCTCGCGTCCGCCCACATCGCCTCCGTGACCGTGAGGCCGTCCTCGGCGATCAGCTTCCGCAGTGCGCGCGTGTACCGCGCGTCGGTCTCCGCCGCCTCGCTCAGCGCGCGGGCGATCCGGTCCGCGATGTCCTGCGCCTTCGCCGCGAGGGGGTTCGGGCTGGTGAATCCCGACGACGACGGGGCGGTGAGCGGATACGCGCGGCCGGACGCCGTACCGCCCCGCAGCTTCTCCTTGGTGAGCGGGTCCTCCCCGGCATCGGGGTAGGTCACCGCCCCGTCGGCCCGCACCGTGAGTCTCAGGCCCGCCGCCTCGTCCAGCGCCTCCCGGAGCTGCCGCTGCGAGCCGCGCAGGTCCTGGGCGAGGCTGTTCAGCGTCGTACGGACCAGCCCGCACTCGGAGTGGATGTACTGGAAGTTGCGCCCCAGCGCCCGCAGCCGCCCGGCCGCCGCCCACGCCGCCTCGCCCTCCTGGGTCTCGGCCAGGCCCGTGAGGAGCTGCTTGTCGATGCGGTCGCGGGCCGCGTCCGCGCGGTTGCTCGCCCTGCCCCAGCCGTCGGCCGCGCCCTCCAGTTCGGCGCATCCCACGTCCCGTAACTGCGCCCAGGTGAGCCCGCCACCTCTCACCGGCCGGCCCTCGCGCCGCCCGTGACCGCCCCACCGACGGCTTCACCGGGCGCCCCACCGACCGCCCCGCCGTGCCCTCCGGCATCCGCGTCCGTTCCCGCGTCGACCCCCGCCAGGGTCGATCTGACCGCGGCGTCGTGCCCACCCTGCGTCCCGGCCACCGCGCGCAGCCGGCCCGCCAGGCTCCCGCACTCGTCGCGGGCTGCCTCGATGCGCCGTTCCCACGACGTACGTACGGTGCCCAGGACCGCGACGGCGCTGAACCCCGCACAGCGGTCGGCCACGCCCTCGTGCGCCGTTGCGAACTCCGCTTTCACGTAAGCCATCTGCGTACGCATCACCTCGGCCCCGCCCGCCGCCCGGGTCCACGGTCCGTCGCTGTGCCTCAGCCGCTCACCCGACACCGCGCCCGAAGTCCCCGGCTCAGGGCCCGCCTCGTCGGCCAACGCCCGCAAACCGCCCGAATAGCCCGCCATGGCATCCGCCCCTGTCCTCTGTTGTCCGGGATGTCGCGTGGCACTGTCCCAATCCGGGGCAGGGGGAGATACCGCACGGCGGGGAGGGCAGGAGGCGGGACACGGGGCAGCGGGAGGGCGGGAGCCCCGTCCCCCGTTGGTTCCGGCGCCCGCCGGCAACAGCGAGGCGGCCCGCGCAGGTTCACCCGTACGGTGGGCCCGGCTCCGGGCCGCGGGCGGCGCACGGATGGCGCACGGACGCAGAACCGAGGCGGGCGCAAGAGTGCACAACGCCAATCATTGCCCGGAGTCACCCTGCGTGATACACAGAGTGACCATACGCGTACTCGCATCCTCCGGTTCATGACGCAGGTCAGGGCGGTCGGATCGGTCAAACGTGCGGGGATCGGGTAAAGAGACCCGCCAAGTCGGCATACGAGGGCGGTTCCATCAGCGAAGATAGAAGGCGATCCGTGCCCGCCGGGCGCGGGCACCTAACAACCCAACAGGGGCGGTGAGTTGCATGGACGTGGAAGCCGAGAAGGGCGACATCAACACCATCATCGGTGGTATCGCTCCGAGCTGGGGACCCTTCGGGAACCTCGGCACCGAGGCTCGCGTCATTGTCCAGGTGGTGATGGCCGTAGCCATCCTGCTCTGTCTCGCCATCGCGATCTGGGGTGCCGCCAAGCAGCGCATCGGCGCGACCGCGCTGCGGGACACCTTCAGCGCGGAGCAGGGCAAGGGCCTGATCGTCGCCGGACTGACCGGCGTCTTCATCATCGGGTCGCTCGGCACGGTCTTCACGATCGTGTACGGGATGGCTGTTTAGCGTCACACCGGTCCGGTCCGCACCGGGTACGCCCGGCCCACCCTCAACACCATCCGTCCGTCGTGCCCATCCGCCGAGGTTGCGTCTCCCTGATGTCGAGTCACCACACCGCGCCCGCGCGGGAACCAGCACGGCTACCGTCGTGTCACGCGACACTGCCGGCGCTCGCGAGAGCGCTCACCCGGGCGCTGCCGCAAGCGGAACTGCACACGGTTGAAACGGTCGAGGGGGCGGACGCGGCATGAGCTTCGGCGATGAGCACGGCCACGGGAGCGACCCGGGCCGCAGGACGGACGGCGGCTTCGCCGGGATGGGCCAGACGCGGACGCGTCTGCCGGACGGCGGGAGCGGCGACGGGTACGGCGGCGCCCGCCGGCCCCAGCGCAGCTCGCGCTCGCTCGTCGCGGTGGTGGGTGTGGTGGTGCTGCTGATCGCGGCCATCGCGTTCGCGAACCGCGGGGGCGGCGACAACGACACGTCGGGAGCGGGCGGCGTCGGCGACAGAGCGGCGGGCTCGGAACCGACATCGGCGTCGGGGGTGAAGCCGGTGACGGGGAAGAACGGGGGGATTCCCTCGGGGTTCGCGAAGGACGAGCAGGGGGCGGAGAGCGCGGCGGCGAATTACGCGGTGGCGCTGGGCTCCGTCGGGATGTTCACCGCCGACTCCCGGCAGGACATCGTCCGCGCCACCCATGATCCCGCTGCCGTCGACGCGCTCCTCGGCCAGCTGGACGAGGCCTACTCCCCGGCTTTCCTCAAGAACGTCGGCCTCAATGACGACGGCAGCGCACCGAACGGCCAGACATTCGTCTCCAGGACGATGCCCGTCGGTACGAAGGTGACCGAGATGAACGGGGACACGGCCACCGCCGAGGTCTGGTGCACCGGTCTTGTGGGATTGGCCGGCGAAGGTTCCACGAAGCCTGTTACCGCCACCTGGTTCACCATCACAGAGAAGCTCAAGTGGGTCGGTGACGACTGGAAGATCGTGTCATCGGCGCAGTCCGAGGGCCCGACACCGGTCAACGGTGACAACCGAGCCTCCTCCGCCGACGAGATCGCCAAGGCTGTCGAGGGATACGGAGGCTTCACCTATGCGCGGTAATCGCCGCTTCGGCCTGTCCTCGCTCCTCGCCTCGGCGGCGAGTGCCTCCGCACTGGTCGTGATGTCGGCCACGCGCGCGTCCGCGGAGCCGTCGCCGAGTCCGAGCCCCAGCGAAAGTGACAATCCGTGCGATCTCATCGTCGGCCTCGCCAAGGACTACTGCGAAGACGGCGAAGCCGGCAGCAGCAGCCGTAACACCCCCAACGACCCCACCAGCGCCCTCGACCCCCTCACCTCGCTCGCCCGCGGCTGCGCCGACGCCGCCGCGTGGACCGTGGACACCCTCTCCAAGGCCGTGAAGGAGACCGCCACGGTCGACTTCACCAACACCGCCTTCCTCTCCCAGTACGCCGTCGTCTTCGCCGCCGCCACCGTCCTCACCCTCATCCTCTGGCTCCTCGCCGTCGCCAAGCGCGCCATCCGCGGCGTCCCTCTGACCACCGCCATCTCCGAGGCCATCGGGTTCCTCTGGCTGACCGTCCTCGCCTCCGCGTTCACGCCGCTCATCCTCTACACGCTCGTCTCCGCCACCGACGCCGTCACCGAGGTCATCGCCGGCGGGACCAGTGGGCAGACCGATGTGTTCTTCGGGACGTTCTCCGAGGCGCTGAAGAAGGACACCGAGATCGGCGGCGGGCCGATCATGCTCATCGTCGTGTCCCTCGTGACGATCCTCGCCGCCGGCATCCTCTATCTGGAGCTGTTCATCCGGGCGATCCTGCTCTACGTGGGCGCCCTCCTCGGCGTCGTCGTCTACTCCGGGCTCGTCGACAAGAACATGTGGGGCCACGTACGCCGCTGGGCCGGGCTCATGATCGCGGTCATCATGGTGAAACCCGTCATCGTCATCGTCCTCGGCCTCGCCGGCGCGCTCACCTCGTCCGACGACGGGCCCGACTCGTTCTCGGCCGTCGTCTCCGGCCTCGCCATCATCCTCCTCGCGATCTTCGCCTCGGCCATGATCTACCGCTTCGTCCCCGGCTTCGGCGACGAGATCGCCAGCGCCCGCAGCAACGCGAAGCTGTCCACCGACGGCGGCCGGGCCGCCGCCGTGATCAGTTCGCCCGCCGGTGTCGTCTCACAGGGCATCAAGACCCACAGCGGCCGGGGCGGCGGCGGCGAGAGCGGCGGCGGCGGTGCCAGGCCGTCCAACCCGGTCTCCGGCGGCGTCGCGGCCCACAGCAGCCGTCCCTCCTCGGGCGGCGGAGGAGGCGGCGGCAGCGTCCCCTCGCCCGCCCCCACGCCCCGCTCCAGCAGCCCCACCAGCGGCACCCCCCACAGCAGCCGCAGCAGCCTCGGCAATCGCGGAACCGGTAACAACAGCACAGGAGGTGGAGGGCGTTGACGACTCAGTCCCATCCGATCGCGCCCCGCCGCACGTATCTCATCGGCCGTGCCCGGCCGAACGCGATCGTCGGCAAGAACCGTGAGACCGGCGAGATCGCGCTGATCATCCTCGGCGCGTTCCTCGGCATGATGAGCGGGCTCATCGTCCCCGTCCTGTCCCTGCGGATCGTGACACTGCTCGGGTTCCCGCTCCTCGCGCTCGCCGCGGTGTACGTGCCGTACAAGCACCGCACCGTCTACAAGTGGTTCGAGATCAACCGCAGTTACAAGCGGACCCTGCGCAACGGCACCACCTACCGCTCCGCCGCCATGGAGTCCGGCACCGCCGCCGACGGCCGTGAGGTGGAGGTCGGCCCGCCGCCCGGTATCGGGCGGATCAACTGGCTGGCCGCGCCCTTCGGCCCGGACGAGATCGCCGTACTGCTCCACGCCGACCGCCGTACCGTCACCGCGGCCATCGAGATCGAGGGCCCCGGCGTCGGCCTGCGCGACAGCGAGGACCAGGAGGCCCTGGTCGACCGTTTCGGCACGCTCCTCAAGCACGTCGCCAACGGGGACGGTTTCGTCACCCGCCTCCAGATGCTCGCCCGTACGCTCCCCGCCGACCCCGACGCGCACGCCAAGGACGTCGCCCAGCGCGGCGACTCCGCGTCACCGGGCTGGCTCCAGGAGTCGTACGAACAGCTCCAGTCCATGGTCTCCACCTCCAGCGAGCAGCACCGCGCCTATCTCGTGGCCTGTATGCACTACACCCGCGAACTGGCCTCCGAGGGCCATGCCATGGCCCGCGCCGCCCGCCAGGCGGCCGGCGGCAAGGGTGCCCGGCGCCGCAGGCTCGACAAGGACGCCGGGCTCGCCGTCGTCATGGCCCGTGAACTCACCGACATCTGCGCCCGGCTCGCCGAGGCCGACATCCGGGTCCGGCAGCCGCTCGGGCAGGCCCGGCTGGCCTCCCTGGTGCACTCGATGTACGACCCGGACCACCCCATCGACCACATCCAGGCGATGACGAAACGAAACGCCTGGCCCGCCGAGCTGGACGCCGTGGAGCCCACCTACCTCCAGGCCAAGACCCGCGAGTCCTCCACCCGCGCCCCCTGGTGCCACTCCACGGCCTGGGTCAAGGAGTGGCCGATGACCCCGGTCGGCGTGAACTTCCTGGCCCCGCTGCTCGTCCACACGCCCGACGTGATCCGTACGGTCGCGGTCTGCATGGACCTGGAGCCGACCGAGGTCGCCATCGAGCGGATGCTGACGGAGAAGACGAACGACGAGGCCGACGCGAGCCGCGCCGCCAAGATGAACCGCACCGTCGACCCGCGCGACATCGCCGCTCACGGCCGCCTCGACCAGCGGGGTGAAGATCTCGCCAGCGGCGCGGCGGGGGTCAACATCGTCGGGTACATCACGGTGTCGTCCCGCTCGCCCGAGGCCCTGGCCAGGGACAAGCGGACGATCCGGGCGTCGGCCGGCAAGTCGTACCTGAAGCTGGAGTGGTGCGACCGCGAGCACCACCGGGCGTTCGTGAACACCCTGCCGTTCGCGACCGGCATCCGCCGATGACCGTCATCCAGAAGCCGACCGCCGTCGCTGATAGGGGCCTGTGATGCGAGATCCCATGTCCGCCTTCACGGACGCCTTCACCAGCTTCCTCTTCGGGAAGGTGGAGACCACCCGGCTGCCGGTCCGTACGTCCACCGGCCAGGCGCAGGCCGTCTACCTGCCCACCGCGGCCCCCGGCCTCGGCGACTCGGGCGTCATCATCGGCCGCGAGGTCTACAGCGGCAAGGGCTACATCTACGACCCCTTCCAGCTGTACGGGCAGCAGCTCCCCGCCCCCCACTGGCTGGTCCTCGGCGAGTCCGGCAACGGCAAGTCGGCGCTGGAGAAGACGTACGTCCTGCGGCAGTTGCGCTTCCGCGACCGCCAGGTCGTCGTCCTCGACGCCCAGGGCGAGGACGGCGCCGGCGAGTGGAACCTCATCGCGCAGGAGCTGGGTATAACCCCCATCCGGCTCGACCCGATGGCGGCCCTGGACGGCGGCATCAAGCTCAACCCGCTCGACCCGGCGATCACCACGACCGGCCAGCTCGCCCTGCTGCGCACGATCATCGAGGTCGCGATGGGGCACGGCCTGGACGAACGCTCCGGCTTCGCCCTCAAGGTCGCGCACGCCTACGTCCACGCCACGATCGTCGAGCGCCAGCCCGTCCTGATGGACATCGTGGAGCAACTGCGCCACCCGGAGCCCGAGTCGGCGGCGGCGATGAACGTGGACATAGACGACGTACGGGCCTGGGGCCTGGACGTCGCGCTCGTCCTGGACCGGCTCGTCGACGGTGACCTGCGCGGCATGTTCGACGGACCGACGACGGTCGGGATCGACCTCGACTCGCCGCTCATCGTCTTCGACCTGTCCCACATCGACCGCAACTCGATCGCGATGCCGATCCTGATGGCGATCGTCGGCGTGTGGCTGGAGCACACCTGGATCCGCCCCGACCGGAAGAAGCGCATCTTCCTGGTCGAGGAGGCCTGGCACATCATCAACTCCCCGTTCGTCGCGCAGCTCTTCCAGCGGCTCCTCAAGTTCGGCCGCCGGCTGGGGCTCTCGTTCGTGGCGGTCGTCCACCACCTCTCCGACGTGGTCGACGGCGCCGCCGCGAAGGAGGCCGCCGCCATCCTGAAGATGGCGTCGACCAGGACGATCTACGCGCAGAAGGCGGACGAGGCGCGGTCCACCGGCCAGGTGCTCGGGCTGCCGCGCTGGGCGGTCGAGATCATCCCGAGTCTGACGCCCGGTATCGCGGTGTGGGACGTCAACGGCAACGTCCAGGTGGTCAAACACCTGGTCACCGAGGCGGAACGGCCACTGGTCTTCACCGACCGCGCCATGACGGAGAACAGCCGGACGCCCGACGCCACCGACGCCCCGGACGCCGCCGGTGCCGTGAACGGCGGGATGCCCGACGACGTACGGGCCGCCGAGTGGGAGGCCGAACAGCGCGCGATCCTCATGGAACAGCAGCGGCTGGACACGTCCTCCGAGTCCACGGTGGCGTGAGGGGCATGGCGGCGGGAGGCGGTCCAGGACACGGACCCGGGTACGGACCCGGCCCGCAGCGCGGGATCCCGGACGGTCTGATCCTCGGCGTGCTCGGTTTCCTGCTCGGGATCACCCTGTTCGTGTGGACGGCGACGGGCCTCGCCGCGCTCTTCGCGCGCGGCTCGTGGCCGGACTCGGTGACCTTCACCCGTACGCCGTCGGCCATACGGCGGTTGGTCTCGGCGCCGCACGACCTGCCCGCGGCCTGGCCGGGCACCCCGGCGGGCGAACTCTCCGGATACGGGCTGTTCTGGGGCCTGTTCATCGGCGAGCTGATGGTGGCGGCCGTGCTGACGGTGTTCGTGCTGGGTGTGGTGGTCCGGTGGCGGGCGCTGCGTACGGTACGGCTCCGGGAGCGCGAGCACGTGCGGGAGCCCTCGCGGGACCAGGAGCGCACCAACGCGGGCGCGGGCGTGAACGGGGCTGCGGAGGCCGTTGCGGGCGCCGGTGCGGAGCGCGTACGGGACGCGCCGGCCCGCACGCCGGAGCCGACCCCCGCACCCGCACCCGCGCCCACGTCTCCGCCTGCTCAAGTCCCGCCCCCGGCCCCCGTCGAGCAGACGGTCGAACAGGCACCCGTCGCGGCCCCCACATCCGTCCCCCCACCCGTCCCCGCGCCCCGTACGGCCCCCTACGCCGACGTCCGGTACGGCGGCGACCCCCGCACCCGGCGCCCCGCCGCCGTACAGGCCATCCAGGACGCCGAGGGCCCCGCACTCGTCGTCACCTCCGACCCCACCCTCTGGGCCGAGACCAAGGACGCCCGCGCCAAACTCGGCCCCGTACTCGTCTACGACCCCGGCCACCTCTGCGACACCCCGGCCCGTCTCCACTGGTCCCCCACCTCGGGCTGCGAGGACGCCGACACCGCCGCCGAACGGGCCGGCGCGCTGCTCGCGCCCGTCCGACCGCCGGCCCGCCTCGACGCCGCGATGGCCGACACGGCACAGACCCTGCTCCGCTGCTGGCTGCACGCCGCGGCCGTGGACTCACGGCCGTTCAAGCAGGTGCACCGCTGGGCACAGGGCGGCAGCGCCCACGAGGCCGTACGGCTGCTGCGTACGCACCCCAAGGCCGCCTCCGGGCTCGCGGGTCTGCTGGAGTCCGCGCTCACGGCTTATCCCGAACGCCGGGACATCGCACAGCAGTTGACGGCCCGTGCGCTGACCTCCCTGTCGTCCGTCCATATCCGTGAGGCGTGCACACCGAATCGCGCCGACTCGCTCGCGTTGGATTCTTTTCGTGCCGAGGGGGGAACGCTCTACGTGGTGGGCGAGCCGATCGAAGATCCGCGCACCCGCCCGGGAGCGATGCCGCTGCTGACCGCTCTCGCCTCGAACGTGGTCGAGCACGGCCGCCGCATGGCCGCACGGTCATCCGCCGGTCGGCTCGACCCACCAATGTCCCTGGTCCTCGATGACGTGGCAGCGGTGGCGCCACTTCCCGCGCTGCCCGAGCTGCTGGCCGAGGGCGACGAGCACGGGATGCCCACGCTCGTCCTGCTGCGCTCGCGTGAGCAGGGCCGGGACCGCTGGCCGCACCAGGAACTGCCCGCCTGAACCGACGGTTTCGGCCGACTTGGTCCGCTCAAGCCCTGCTCAGTCCGGTGGCCGCGGCAACGCGAGCTCCAACTCCCGCGCGGAGGGCTCGTTGTCGACCGGGACGGTCTCCCCGGTCGGCTCGAAACCGAGCTTGGCGTACGCGGCGCGCGCACGCCCGTTCCGCTCGTCCACGTACAGCCGCACCCGCTCGACACGCGGCTCCTCCAGCGACCACGCCCAGGCGACGGCGACGTCGAACAGCCCCTTCAGCACACCGGTGCCCCGGTGCTCCGGGCGGACGTACACGGCGACGACGTGCACCTGGTCGCGGACGCTCGGACCACCGATGGCCGCGGCCGTACCCCGGGGCTCGACCAGTCCCACCACCGAACCGGCCCACCCACCGTCCGCCGCCTCGGCCACGAACTGCCGCACGGACGCACTCCCCGCCGACCGCTCGGTCCGCTCACGCCAGAAGGAGTCGGGGCGCCGAACGGCATCCTCGTACGTATCGAGGAAGGCGACCGGTGCGGCCGGATCCCGCAGGGCGTCGAGCCGGAACTCCCTGGCCTCGGCCCACTCGTCGGCGCGCACGGCACGCACGGCGCTTCCAAGAGGTACGGCGCGCTCCGCGCGATTCACCTGGTTCATCACGCGATCCTCCGCGCCGGACCCCGAGGACGACAAACGAGTTTCGTCGTACCGGGGTAGTACGCCCCCTCGGCGGTGCCCGTCCCCGGTCCGACGTCCCGGAGCCGCTCGCCGCCTACCGTCAAAGCCACCAGCAAGGGCGAGGTTCGGGGAAGAGAGGTCGGGGATGAGAGGGATGTACGACGGCGGCGCCGGGGGCGGCAACAGATCGCTCACCCACCTCATCAACCGCGCGGCCCAGCGGATCAGCGGGTTCGACGCGTCGCACCCGATCGTCTGGGACCTGCTGCTGACGGGATGCCTGTTGCTCGGGGGCACGGTCGACTTGGCCGGAGGCGGCTGGCGCTCGGTCGCGCCCAGCCCGGAAGCACCGATGTGGGCGGCGGCGGTCTGCACGGTGGGCTTCCCGCTGACCCTGGCATGCCGCCGTACGCGCCCCCTGGCCATGCTGCTCGCGTCCCTACCGCTCGCCCTGCTCCACGCCTGGTCGGGCGCCGGGCTCCAGATCGCCGCGTTCTGCCAGCTGATCGTCGTCTTCAACATCGCGCTGCGCCTGCCGATGCGCCAACTCGCCCTGAGCGCAGTACCGCTGGCCGTCCCCTTCCTCGCGGGAGCGGCCCGTTTCCACGAGGAGGACTGGGTCATCCCCGTCCAGTCGTCCCTGACGAGCTACGCGGTCGCGGCGATGCTGGGGATCGTGGTGCGTACGAGACAGGAGTACACGGCTTCCCTGAGAGAGCGGGCGAGACAGCTGGAGATCGAACGCGACCAGCAGGCCCAACTCGCCGCCGCCACCGAACGCACCAGGATCGCCCGCGAGATGCATGACATCCTCGGGCACAACCTCTCCGTGATCACCGGCCTCGCGGACGGCGGTTCGTACGCCGCGAAGAGGAACCCGCAGCGCGCAACCGAGGCCCTGGACGCGATCGCCACGACCAGCCGTCAAGCACTCACGGAACTGCGCCGGCTGCTCGGCATACTCCAGAACGATGCCCCGCACGACACCCCCGCCGAACTGACTCCACAGCCCGGCCTCGCCGAACTGGACCAACTCATCGACGGCGTACGGGCAGCGGGCCTGGCGGTAACGATCACGGTCACCGGCCACCTCGAAACCGCGCCGACGGGTCGCCAGCTCACGGTCTACCGCGTCGTCCAGGAAGCCCTCACGAACACCCTCAAGCACGGCGGCCCCGGCGCCACTGCGAGAGTCGCGCTCAGCCACACACCCGATTCCATCACCGCGGAGATCACCGACACCGGCGCACCGAGAGCGACGGCCTCATCCGGGCGGGGCGGACGCGGTATCACCGGCATGCGGGAGCGGACAGCCCTGTACGCGGGCACACTTGACGTCGGACCGCTGCCACCGCCCGACAGCGGCTGGCGGGTCCGCCTGCATCTGCCGAACGACGAGGACCACCTGCTGTGACCACCGTACTGATCGCCGACGACCAGCCCTTGCAGCGCCTGGGATTCCGGATGCTGCTGGAGAGCCAGGACGACATGTCCCTGGTGGGCGAGGCGGGCAGCGGTACCGAAGCCATCCGTCTGATCGACCGGCTGAACCCGGACGTGGTGCTGATGGATGTCCGTATGCCGGGTATCGACGGCATCGAGGCGACCCGCCGTGTCGTCGCCGCCGGCAGCCGTACGAGGGTGCTCATCCTGACCACCTTCGACCTGGACGAGTACGCGTTCGCGGGTCTCCGGGCGGGCGCCAGCGGCTTCCTCGTCAAGGACGCGCACCCGGAGAAGCTGTTGTCCGGCATCCGTGCTGTCGCGAGCGGCGACGCGGTGGTGGCACCGAGCCTCACCCGCCGGCTGCTGGACGCGTACGCGCATCGCCTCCCGACCACGGACAGACCCGAACGTGCGACGACGCCGAAGAAACCTCACCCCGGGATCGCACTGCTCACAGAACGGGAACGGGAAATCCTCACGGTGATCGGCCAGGGTTGGACGAACGCAGAGATCGCTTCCCGACTCCATCTCGCGGAATCGACGGTGAAGACCCACGTGGGCCGCGTTCTGGCGAAGACGGGCTCGCGCGACCGCGTCCAGGCCGTGATCCTGGCGTACGAGGCGAAGCTGGTCAGCCCGTCGTAGAAAAGGGTCCTGAACGCAGGAATGCCCCGCACCAACAGGTGCGGGGCATTCCCCAAAAATTGTTCGGCGGCGTCCTACTCTCCCACAGGGTCCCCCCTGCAGTACCATCGGCGCTGAAAGGCTTAGCTTCCGGGTTCGGAATGTAACCGGGCG
>NZ_JBVJNN010000049.1:0-46252 GCF_055583685.1 Streptomyces sp. NPDC104581 | reverse complement strand
ATTTCCCCGCCTCCCGGTCCCCCCGCCCCACAAACAGGACGAAAAAACAGAAGGAACAGGACCCCCCCCCCCCCCCCCCCCCCCCCCCCCTCCCCTCCCCCGCCCCCCCCCCCCCCCCCCCCAGGACCCGGCTCCGTGCCCACCGGGCGTCTCGCGGAACCGGCGGGGGAGTGGCGCCGCGCACCCGGGCGCGCGGCGCCGCTTCTTCCGCCGGAGGTCAGCCGTCCTCGGCGCGTCGGTGTTCGACGACGGAGTCGGGACCGGGGGACATGATCGTCTCGTGTCCGTCCTCCGCCCGCACACGGTAGGGCGGTGTGCCGTCGGAGCCCAGGACCTCGATGATCTCGACGACCTGGTCCTGCATGCCCACGACCCGGCCGTGGACCACGAGCCGGTCTCCCTCGCTGGCCTGCATCTCACTGGTTCCTTTCGCTGGTCGTCAGGGGTGCTGGACCGACCTAACCAGGGCGTCGCGCGATGAGCCGTGAAACGACGCCCCGGAACACGATTGGCTGAGGTGCGGTCACCCGTTCACACTCGGCGACAGGAGGAACCGTGCGACGGGCCGTCAGCCCGCCCAGACCTCCGCCTCGTCGGCCGGGACGGTGGTGGCCAGGCCCAGTTCCTTCCGGGCGGCGACCGACGTGTTCGGGTCGATGCCGGTGAACGCCGGGTCGTAGGCGAGGTAGAACGTGTCGGCGTCGCCGGCGTTCGCGGCCTTCTTCCAGTTCCCCGCCGCCTTCGTCAGCGTCGCGCGGAGCTTGCCGACCTCGGCTCCCTCGATGCCCTCCAGTCCGTCGAGGTGGGAGTCGAGCGCGGCCGCGACCGCCTCGGCCTGCGCCTTGTACCCGTCGAGGTCGTCCTCGACGGCGTCCTTCCCGGACTGGTTCGCCCACAGGGCCTCGTAGACCGCGTTCGACCCCTTCAGATAAGTGCTCTGCCCGGGGCCGAGGGACTTCGCGGTGTCCAGGGAGCCGCTGAACGTACCCTTCTCCGCGGTGTAGGTGCAGCTCACCGCGCGGTCACCCGTCGCCCAGCTCTCCTTCGTCGGGGTGTAGTAGAAGAGGGCGACGCCCTTCGGGAGCGCCCAGGTGTCCGCGGCGTACTTCTGCGCCTCCGCCGGGCAGCGCTCGTCCCCTATCCGGGAGATTCCGTCGTCGCCCGGGTACGCCGTGCCCTCGTCGATCGCGAACTCGCCGACGACCTGGCCCTGGTGCGGCTCGTCGCAGGGCACGATCTCGACGGTGTACGCGGTCCCCTCCGCCTTGCCGCCGGGGTTGTAGCAGTCGCCGGTGTCCAGCGAGAACACCGAGCGCTGGCGGGCCACCGTCTTCGCGCCGTCCTTGGCGCTGTCGACCGCGTCGGAGACCTCGGAGCACCCCACCGCGCCGATCGAGAGCAGAGCGACAACGGCCGGTATGCCGCGAAGGGAGCGAAACGGGGAACAGCCTGTCATGGCGTGTACATCCTCTTATTTGATCTTTAAGTGGTTCGCGCGCATCGTATGCCATTCCCGTGGCCCGCCCGCACCGGGGCCCGCACCTCATCGCGGCGTCTACGACTCGCGACCCGCCGCAAGGGTTGTATCCGTGGTCAGCCCGCCGCGGGCGCCGGCTCCGGCGCGCCCGGATTCCCGTCGCGCGCGGCGCTCCCACCCGCCTTGCCGCCTTCGAACTGCGTCCGGTACAGCTCCGCGTAACGCCCCCGCGCACTGAGCAGTTCCTCGTGTGTGCCCCGCTCCGCGATCCGGCCGTCCTCGACCACCAGGATCAGATCAGCGGCCCGCACGGTGGAGAGCCGGTGCGCGATGACGAGGGCGGTGCGGCCCTGGAGGGCTTCGGCGAGTGCCGCCTGCACGGCGGCCTCCGAGGTGTTGTCGAGGTGCGCGGTCGCCTCGTCGAGGATCACGACACGCTGGCGGGCGAGGAGCAGGCGCGCGATGGTCATGCGCTGGCGTTCGCCGCCGGACAGCCGGTAGCCGCGTTCGCCGACAACGGTGGCGAGGCCGTCGGGAAGCGACCGGACGACGCCGTCGAGGCGGGCCCGGCGCAGGACGTCCCAGAGTTCGTCGTCGGTGGCCCCGGGCCGGGCGAGCAGCAGATTCGCGCGGACGGATTCGTGGAAGAGATGGCCGTCCTGGGTGACCATGCCGAGTGTGTCGCGCAGGGACGCCGCCGACAGGTCGCGTACATCGACACCGCCGATACGGACGGCGCCCGCGTCGACGTCGTAGAGCCGCGGGAGCAGTTGCGCGACGGTCGACTTGCCCGCGCCGGAGGTGCCCACGAGGGCGACCGTCCAGCCGGGCTCGGCGCGGAACGAGACGCCGTGCAGCACCTCGGCGCCACCGCGCGTGTCCAGCGAGGCCACCTCCTCCAGTGAGGCCAGGGAGACCTTTTCGGCGGACGGGTAGCCGAAGCGTACGGCGTCGAACTCGACGGAGACCGGCCCCTCGGGAACCTGCCGCGCGCCGGGCCGCTCGGCGATGAGGGGCGTGAGAGCGAGGACTTCGAAGACCCGCTCGAAGCTGACGAGGGCGCTCATCACCTCGACGCGCGCACCGGCGAGCGCGGTCAGCGGAGCGTAGAGGCGGGCGAGCAGCAGGGAGAGCGCGACCACCGCGCCGGGGTCGAGACTGCCCCGCAGCGCGTAGGTGCCGCCGAGCCCGTAGACGAGCGCCAGGGCCAGGGCGGAGACGAGTGTCAGGGCGGTGATGAACGTGGACTGCGCCATGGCCGTACGGACCCCGATGTCCCGTACCCGGGCGGCCCGCGCCGCGAATTCGGCCGACTCGTCGGCGGGGCGCCCGAACAGCTTGATCAGGGTCGCGCCGGGAGCCGAGAACCGCTCCGTCATCCGGTTGCCCATCGCCGCGTTCAGGTCGGCCGCCTCCCTCTGGAGCCTCGCCATACGCGAGCCCATCCGGCGCGCGGGGATCACGAACACGGGCAGCAGGAGCAGCGCGAGGAGCGTGATGCGCCAGGAGAGCGTGAGCATCACCGCGAGGGTCAGCACCAGGGTCACCACATTGCTCACGACACCGGAGAGCGTGTTGCTGAAGGCACGCTGCGCGCCGATCACGTCGTTGTTGAGCCGGCTGACCAGCGCCCCGGTACGGGTGCGGGTGAAGAAGGCGACGGGCATGCGCTGGACGTGGTCGAAGACCGCGATCCGCAGATCGAGGATCAGCCCCTCGCCCAGGGTGGCGGAGAGCCGGCGGCCCAGCAGACCGAGACCGGCCTCGCCGACCGCGATGACCGCGATCAGCAGCGCGAGCCGCACCACCAGCTGCTCGTCGCCGCCGTTCACGATCGTGTCGACGACACGGCCCGCGAGGACGGGGGTCGCGACCGCGAGGAGCGCGGTGGCGGCCCCGAGCAGCACGAACAGGATGATGCGACGACGGTGCGGCCGGGCGAAGCCCGCGATTCTCCGGAGGGTGGCGCGGTCGACGGGGCCGCGGTCGGGGCGGGCGTTCATGACGTTGTGCAACTGCGTCCAGGCTGTGGACTCCATACTCATGGCAGGGACCGTAGAACCTCAAGCAGTCTTCAGGTCAAGCCGGATCCGCGCCAAAGGAGGACCCCGCCCCGGCCGGGGGAGTACGCCGGCGCGCCCCGCCCCCCCCGGATCCGGCGCGGCGGACCGGGGGTGAACCTCACAGGGCGTCATTCACCGCCGGGCACGTCCTGCTGTTCCTCGGCGAGATCGCTCCCGGTGCCGGCCGGCGGGCCGGTCAGATGGTTCAGGGTGCCGGTCAGCCGCAGGACGCGGTCGAGGGAGGCCGGGCGTCTGTCCAGGTGCAGCCGGACTCCGGCCGATTCGGTGGCGCGGTGGACCGCGAGCAGGGTGGCCAGGCCCGTCGAGTCGCAGGTGGCCAACCGGGAGCAGTCCAGGCGCAGATGGCGCGTATCGGTGTGGCGGGAGAGCTGCTCACGCGTCTCGTCCAGGAGCTGCTGCGAGCTGTCGTAGTCGAGGTCCCCCTCGATGGCCACGCACACGGTGTGCTCAGGGGCCGGCGAAACGGTCAGCAGCAGGCCGGCGGGCGGAATCGTCGTCATCGGAACACTCCTGATCCGGGTCGTGCGGCGGGAACGGCGGAGTCGTCCAGCGCCTGTGGGCTGTGGTCGGTCAAGCCGGGCGGACCGGCGCGCGGTGCGGCGGGGAGGCGCTCACGCGGTGAACCTCCCGGGCCCGCGCCCGCCCACCGCGCTGAGGTGGTTGTTGCGCGGGGCGGTGATCGCGACCACGGCCATGTCGTCGTGCTGGCCGTCGCGGACCCACTGGGAGGCCAGCATCTGGATGTGCTCGACCACCGCCGCGGCCGGCAACCCCGCGCACTGGGACAGGGCGCTGTGCAGGCGCTCCTCGCCGTACAGGTCGCCACCGAGCGGGCCGCCCCTGGCCTCGGTGATGCCGTCCGTGAACAGCACGCAGGACTCACCCGGCGCGAGACTGGCCTCCACGGTGACGGCCGTCGCATCGGGCAGCGCGCCCACCAGGGTGCCGCGGGTGGCCGTCTCCTCCACGTGCCCGTCGCCGCGCACGATCAGCGGGGCCGGATGGCCCGCGCTGGTCAACCGCAACCGCACGCTGCCCGCGCGCCGTACGGCCGAGGCGAGGACGAGCGTCGCAAACCGGGTGTGGTGCGAGTTGAGCAGGGCCCCGTTGAGCAGACTCAGCATCCGCTGGTGGTCGTCGGCCATCGGGAGCAGCGCGTGCAGCGTGTTGCGGATCTTGCCGGTGAGCACCGCCGCCTCCAGACCCTTGCCGCACACGTCACCGAGGATGACCAGGGACTCCTGGTCCTGTGCCTCGGCGGGCGCGGGGTGGACGTCGTAGAAGTCACCACCGACACGGTCGCTCCGGGCCGCCGGCCGGTACGCGCCGGCGAACTCCACGCCGGACACGTCGTGCAGCACCGGCGGCAGCAGTTCCCGCATCAGCGTCTCGGTGAGGGAGCTCTGCTCCGCGTACAGCCGGGCGGCCGAGAGCGCGGCGCCCGCACGGGCCGCGAACAGCCGGGCGAACACCTCCTCGGTCTCGGTGAACGCCGCCTGGCCGGCCCTCCGGAGCAGCACCAGGGCGCCGGCCGGCACGCCATGGCCGGGCAGCGGCGTCACCACGATCGAGCCGACCGCGCCGAAATCCTCCGGGACGATCCACGCGGGCGCGGTGGCGGGATCGATCCAGCGTGAGGGCACCGGCGGGAAGCCCTGGAGCGCCTCCGACAGGCCGGGGACGAGGCCGGGCTCCACGCCGAGCTGCCGCCGCACCGGTTCACCGTCGCGCGTGCAGGAGACCATCGCCAGCCCGCGCCCGGCGGGCGGCTCGATCACCAGGGCGGCGTCGGCCAGGTGCCCGGCGGCGAGCGTCGCGGTCGTCGCCGTGCAGCGGGCCGGATTGAGCGACGACAGAAGCGCGTTCGACGCGTCGCCCAGAAAGGCGGTCCGTTCGCGTTCCATGCGCAGCGCCCTGCGGGCCAGCCGGTGATCGGTGTCGTCCACCAGCCACCACACGACCGCACCGTTCTCCTCGCAGGTGGGGTGCGCCTCGAAACTGCGCTCGCCGATCTCACCGCGGACGGCGGCGCCGGGGGCGCCCGCGACGTGCGGCTTCCCGGCAGGTGCCGGGCCGCCGGTCGTGTTCCCGGCCGGGACGCGGGCCAGGTCCTGGTGCGCGGTGGCCAGCCACTCGGGCACCGCGCGGGCCAACTCCGCCCCGGGACGCGCGTGTGGGAGCAGAGCCGACGCGGAGTCGTTGAGACAGCGCACGACACCGTGCGTGTCCGCGACGAGCACCGGATACGGCGCCAGACGGAGAGCGGATCTCTTCATGCCACCACCCGTATCGGTCGGTTGTTCCGCGGAAGTCGCCACACTCATGAGGTCCGCTGTGCGGCCTCTTCAACCCCTTTCGTCTCGACATGGGATCGGCTGCCCCCGGAAAGCGGTCCCGCACCTCCGACCTTGACGACAAAAGCTACGAAAGCACCGCGAAAAGAGCATGAAGCAGCGAAACGCAGCTCCGGTTCCGGGCCGGTCCGCTCCGAAGCGGTGACGACCCCCCGCCGTTACGGAGTCCGGCCCCTCTCATGGCAAGCTGACCGGGTGTTCGAGGACTCGGAGAGCGCGGTCACAGGAACCGCCGACAACGGCGTCTTCACCGTGACGGTGAACGGCGGCATCGATTTCGACAGTGCGAGGGAGATGAAGGAGGTACTGGCGCGAGCGTGCCGGGCGGACAGCCCGCTGACGGTGGTCGACCTGTCCCGGCTGGCGTTCGCCGACTCCGCCGTGCTGCACGTACTGCTCGGCGCCCAGCGCGAACACCGCGCCGCGGGGCACCGCATGGTGATCGCCGGACCGCTCAGCCCCACGGTGCTGCGGCTCTTCGAAGTCACGGGCACCTCGGACTTCTTCACCATGGCCCCGACCCTCGACGCCGCGACCAGACTGTAGAGCGGTGCCATGACGGACGGTTCACGCATCCGGACCCCACCGTGTGAAAACCGGCTGCCTGGGCAGGCGGGCCTTACGGTGAACGCGGAACAGGCAGGACACGAAGCCCGGCGCGGGGCCGCGGACGCGGACCGCGAGCAGACCGGACCGCGCCCCGCCCCGCCGGCGAACGCGGCGGCGGCGCGGGCCCATGTCATGGCGCTGCTGCGCGGCCGGTACCGCGAGAGCGACGGCACCGCCCTCGACGACATCGTCGTCGCCGACGTGCTGCTCGTCACCTCCGAACTGGTCACCAACGCGCTGCGGCACGGTGGCGGCATCACGGGCTTCGACGCCGAACTGACCGGCGAGGGACTGCGGATCACGGTGGCCGACGCCAGCGACCGTCCACCGGTCGCCGTCACCCGCCGGCCCGGTGAACACACCGTCGGCGGATACGGCTGGCTGCTCGTCCACCGGCTTGCCGAGAGCGTCGCCGTCACGGTGACCGGCTCGGGGGGCAAACGCATCGAAGCGCTCCTCAGACTCTCCTGACCAGCGAGGACCGTACCGTGACGGACCCCGGGCGCTGCCCCGGTGGGGCCGGTTTTGGTGAAACTGAAGCCGCGGGGTGTGTGATTCGGGCACGCGTGACGGACACCTGTGGTGGTGCCGCTCACGCCGCCGTCCAGCGAATCACCGGGGGAGACGAACGGTCATGACCGATACCGACGACGCGTTGCTGAGGCGTTCCCTGGACGCCGTCCGTGCTCTGCGGGAGCAGGTGGGGCAGCTGACCGCCCGCGCCGAGGAGCCCATCGCGGTGGTCGGCATGGGCTGCCGCTTCCCCGGTGGCGCGGACAGCCCCGGACGTCTCTGGGAACTGCTGCGTGAGGGCCGCGACGGCATCGTGGACGTCCCCGCCGACCGCTGGTACGCACCCGGCCTCCCCGCCCCCACCCGCCGCGCCGGTTTCCTCACCGAGGGCGTCCACGCGTTCGACGCGCCGTTCTTCGGTGTCCCGGACGCCGAGGTCCGTGACATGGATCCGCAGCACCGTCTGCTGCTGGAGGCGAGCTGGCAGGCGCTCGAACACGCCGGGCTGCTGTCCGGTACCCGGGCGGAGCAGCGCATCGGTGTGTTCGTCGGTATCTCCGGTTCCGAGAACGCCCTCCAGTCGTCCCGGCAGTCGCGGGACACCGGGCCCTACACGGCCACCGGTTCGGCGGTCAGCGTCGCCGCGGGCCGGGTGGCCCACACGCTGGGGCTGCGCGGTCCCACCCTCGCGGTGGACACGGCGTGCTCCTCGTCGCTGCTCGCCGTCCATCTGGCGGTCGAGAGCCTGCGCCGGGGTGAGTGCGCGGCCGCGGTCGCGGGCGGGGTGAGCGCCATGATGTCCCCTGCTGTCATGGAGGCTCTGAACCGGACGGGAGCCCTTGCCGCGGACGGGCGCTGCAAGGTCTTCGACGCGGCGGCCGACGGTTACGCCCGAGCCGAGGGCAGCGGCATGGTCGCCCTGGTGCGCGCCTCGGACGCCGCCGCCCTGCGGGCCCCCGTACTCGCCCTGATCCGGGGATCGGCGGTGAACCACGACGGCCGCACCAGCGGCCTGACCGTCCCCAACGGGCGGGCGCAGCGCGAGCTGATCGGCCGGGCCCTGGAGGCGGCCGGGATCGATCCGCACGACGTGGACTATCTGGAGGCGCACGGCACGGGTACCGCGCTGGGCGACCCGATCGAGGTGCGTGCCGCCGCCGACGTCCTGTGCGCCGGCCGGAGCGCCGGGGCCCCGCTGCGTATCGGCGCGGTGAAGTCCAACATCGGGCACCTGGAGGCGGCGGCCGGGGTGGCGGGCCTGATCAAGACGGTCCTGTCCCTGGGGCACGGGGAGATACCGGGCAACCTGCATCTGCGTACTCCCAACCCGAAGCTCGGCGTCGAGCGGTCGCCGGTGGTCCTGAACGACCGGACGAGCCCCTGGCCCGACCACGCCGACGGACGGCCGCGCACCGCGGGTGTCAGTTCCTTCGGGTTCAGCGGTACGAACGTCCATCTCGTCCTCACCGGGCCCCCGCCCGCGCCCGCGCGCGCGACCGGTCCCGAACGCCCCGCCCATGTGGTCGCCCTGTCGGCCCGGGAGCCGGAGGGCTTGCGCGGCGCGGCGGCCCACCTCCGCGACTGGCTGGCCGACCACCCCGAGGCCCCCCTCGCCGACATCTGCCACACCACCACCGCACGCCGCGCGCACTTCGCGCACCGTGCCGCCTCCGTGGCCGCGTCGCGTGCCGACCTCACCGGCTGGCTGGCGGCCGTCGCCACGGGCGACGCCGCAGGCACGGCGGCCGGCGAACGGCGGCTCTCGGCGTCCGACGCGGTCGGCGCGGGAGACCGCGCGGCGGCGCGGCCCGCCGCGTTCCTGCTCGACGCCACCGCGGCCCAGGCCGCCCGCGTCGTGGCGGCGCTGCGCCCGACCCATCCAGGTTTCCGGGCCCACTACGACGGGTGCGCCACCGAACTGGCCGCCGCCGCTGCCGTACCCGCCGCCGGGCAGAGCACCGCCGCTCCCGGGCAGAGTGACACCGCCCTCGCGGCGGACGTGCGGACCGTCGCCTGCCAGGTGGCCCTGGTGCGTACGTTCGCGGACTGGGGGCTCGCCCCGGCCGCCGTGGCCGCCGGGAACGCTCCCGGCGACCTCGCGGCCGGCCTGCTCGCCGGCGTCCTCGGCATCCGGGAGACGGCCGGCCTGCTCGCCGCCCGGCACACCACCGTTCCGGCGCCCGCCACCCTCGCCCGGCGTGTTGCCGTGCTGCGCCTCCTGCACGGTCCGCAGGCCGCCGGGCCGGCCGCCGACGAGGTCACCGATCCGGCCTTCTGGACGCCGAGCGGGGCCGGGGCCTCGCCCGTGGCGGTGGCCAAGGCGCTCGCCGCGCACGGTTACGGCACGCTGGCCCATATCGGCGGCGCACCGGCAGCGGAAGACCCGGAAGGCCTGTGGCGGCTGCCCGGCGAGGACATCTGGAGCGAGGTCCTGCACGGTCTGGTCCACCGGCATCTGGCGGGCGAGGAGGTCGACTGGTCCGCCTTCGACGACGGTTACGACCGGGCCCGGCTGGGCCTGCCCGGCCAGGCGTTCCGGCGTCAGGAGCACCGCGGTACGCCCGCCGGACCCGACGGCGCGGCGGTGCTGCCCGCGACCGGTTCACCGGCCGGCACCCTGGGGCTGCGGGCCCTGCCCCTGCCGCTGGAGGAACGGCACTTCACCGCCACGGTGAGCCGGACGCTGCTGCCCGAGATCGCGGACACCGCCGGTGTCGTCCATGTCGGGTACTACCAGGACATGCTCGCGTCGGCCGTGGCCGCGGGGGGCGGACTGCGGCTGTCCGGGGTCACGTTCGAGCGGGCGCTCACGCTCCCCGGCGCCCGGGAGCGTGCCGCGCATCTGGTGATCGGTCCGCCGGACGGCGAGGGCTGGTCGGTGTTCTCGGTGCACAGCCGGGCCGCCGGTGAACCGGCCGCGGGCGAACCCGCCCCCGCCGTCGGGGCGGATGCCTGGCAACGGCATGCCGGCGGCCGCGTGCGCTCGGTACCCGCAGCCGAAGCCGTCACCGGGGATGCCGCGGACGCTCCGGAGCCGCTGACGGGGCAGACCCTGGCGGCGGTCAAGGAGCGCTGCGCCGTACGGATCGACGGCGCCGAGTTCTACCGCCGTCTGAGCGAACGCGGTGTTCCCCACGGCCCGTCGGTCGAATGGGTCACCGAGGCATGGCTCGGCGACGGTGAGATCCTGGCCCGGCTCCGTGCCCCGTCCGCCGGGGAGACACACGGCCGGCCCGGCCGCCCGGCCCCCGAACTCCCGGTGCCCCCGGGCCTGCTGGACGCCTGCTCCCCGCTCTACGCGCTCGCCGCCGAACGTGATCTGCACCCGGGTGACCTGTTCATGGTCGCGGGGCTCGGCGTGGCCGGTTTCGGCGCTCCCGCGGACGGTCCGCTCTGGTGCCACGTACGGCTGACGGCGCCCGCCACCCGCCACCGCCTCGTCGGTGATCATGTGCTCTGCGCCGACGACGGGCGGACGGTCGGCTGGGCCCGCGCCACCGAGATCGCGGTCGTCGGCCCCGGCGGTCCGGCCCCGGACGGTGAGTCCGCCGTCACGGCGCGAGACGCCCCGCCCGCCGGTACGGTGGCCGGGGAGCGCTGGCACGGCCCGGCCGGCCGGGCGGCCCTGCGCTCCCGGCTCGCGCGGATCGTCGGGGATCTGCTGCAACTGCCGCCCGGTGACGTCCCGTTCACCCAGCCGCTGCCGGAGACCGGTCTCGACTCGCTGGCCGTCCTCGAACTGCGCCAGCGCCTGCGGGCCGACGCCGGGATCGACCTCCCCGTCGACCTGCTCATCACCGGACCCACCCTCGACGAGGTACTGGACCGGATCACCGCGCCCGCCGGGGAGGACACCACGGTCCGGCGCCCCCATGACACGGACAGCGCCCGCTGGCTCCCGGCCACCCCGCGCGACGACCGCGCCGTACGGGTGTTCTGCCTGCCCTACGGCGGACGCGGCACGTCCCTGTACCGGGAGTGGGTGGCGGCCGCGGATCCCGCGATCGACGTGTGCCCGGTGCAGCTGCCGGGCCGGGAGGAACGCAGGGACGAGCGCCCGCTGGAGACGGTGGAGGAGGCCGTGGAGGCGATCGCGCAGGCCATCGAGCCGTACCTCGACCGGCCCTTCGCCCTCTACGGACACAGCATGGGCGCCCTGGTCGCGTTCCGGCTGGCCCACCGGCTGGCACCCGCGTACGGCGACTCGCTGCGCCACCTGTTCGTCAGCGCGTTCAGCGCGCCCACGGGCCGGGAGAACCCGCTCGGCGCGCGGCTGCGGTCGGTCACGCGCAGCCTGGGCTTCACCGGCATGCCCGATCACGAGGACCTGATGCGCCTGTCGCGCGCGGAGCCCGCACGCTACATGGACGCGCTGCGCACCGAACTGGGCGACGATCTGGCCGGCATGGCCGAAGTGGCCCTGGACGGCGCGGGGTACGCGGATCTGCGCATCGTCGAGAGCTATCGCCGCGACCTCGCCGAGCCGCCGCTGCGTCTGCCGGTGACGGCCTTCCACGGTTCCGCCGACCCGGTGGTCCACGAGTCGGAGGCGAGGGCCTGGCGGAGTCTGACCACGTCGGACTTCGAACTCCTGGTCCTGCCGGGCGACCACTACTTCGTCCACGGCGACCAGAGCGGCCCCGCGGTCCTGGCGGAACTGACCGACCGCCTGCGCGCCACGGAAGGCGACGGGTAAAGGGCGCCGGGCGGCACATTCCGAGCGGCGGAATATGTAGCGGGTAATACGCACGCCCGGTGAATGGGATCCGGTCACCGTGTCCGTCACCTATCCACCGTGCAGTATCGGACAGCCCGCTTAAGCCGCTCTTGATTTGTCTTAACGCGGCGCCGTACGCCTGTGCCTGTGGTGTGAACTGCCGCTCGGACATGCGGGTTTCAGGGGTCGGGGGGTAATGCCGGTTGTCTTGTACGGGCCACCGGCCTGTGGTTCACTCCTCTGTGGTTCAGCAGAGTTATTCGATTCGTCAATTCATCGCGGGGGCCGTTGTGTTCGCCGTTCCTTGGGGAGTGGCCGCTGTTTTCCCTGGTGTCGGTTCGCAATACCCCGGTATGGCCGCGGAATTGCTCAAGCGACACGGGATCGTCCGTGAGACGTTCGCGGAGGCGGGCGACGTACTCGGGTTCGACGTCGCGGAGCTGTGCACGACCGCCGGGCCGGCGGCCCGTGCCCGGCTGGATCTCCAGACCGAGTCGCAGCTCGCGCTCCTCACCATGGGTGTCGCGATGTTCCGGGCGTGCGAGCAGGAGCTGGGCCGGGTCGTGACGCACACGGCCGGGCACAGTCTCGGCGAGTACACCGCGCTCTGCGCCGCGGACGCCCTGCCGTTCGCCACCGCGCTGCGGCTGGTGCGCCACCGCGGGCGGTGCGTCGCCGACGTGGCCGCCGGACTGGACGGCGGCATGATGTGGGTGACCGGGCTCGACACCGGCACCGTGGAACACGTGTGCCGGCTGTGGAGGCAGCAGGGTGTCCGCGCCGTCCATCCGTCCGTCGTCGACGGGCCGCGACGGGCGGCCGTCTCCGGTCTGAACGCCGATCTGCGTGACGCGGCACGGGAGTTCGAGGCGCGCGGGGCCCAGGCGTTCCCGCTGCGTGTCACCGGCCCGTTCCACAGTCCGCTGATGGCCCCGGCCGCGGAGGCGCTGGCCGATGCCCTGAACGGTGTCGACGTCGCCGTGCCGCGCCTGCCCGTCGTCTCCGGTGCCGGTGTGCGTCCGCACCCCGGCGGCCGGGCCAGCGCGCGGCTGCTCGCCGACCAGCTGGTCTCCCCGGTGCGCTGGCACGACGTCCAGCTGCGGTTGGCCGCCGACGGTGTCGGTACGAGCCTGGAGATGGGCCCCGGCAGGGTCCTGACGTTCCTTTCGGCCCGTACCCGCGGCCATCCCCGGCCCTGGCCCGTCGACCGCTACGAGGACTTCGGCGCGCTCGCACGGGACCTGCGTCTCGGCGCCGACGACGTGCCCGCGGTCATGGACGCGTGCCTGCGGATCGCCGTGAGCACCCCTACCCGGCGCCAGGACACCGACGTGGCGTGGCACTACCGGAACCTGGAGAAGACCGTGGACACCCCGGCACCCGACGCGGTCGCGGCCGGACTCGAAGCGCTCGACGCGCTGCTGGCCCTCAAGGGCCTCGGTGAGCGCGAGCGTCACCGGCATCTCGCCGCCGCGACCGGAGGACGCACATGGCAGTAACCACCGGCACCACCGACAACGGCACCGGCACGTCCCCCACCACCGGCACGTCTGGCACCGCCGGTACCTCTCCCACCGTCTCCGGCACCACCGGTGGTCCGGCGGATTCCTTCGGTGCGGTCGGTGTGCTCGGGGCGGGCGTGATCGGTCTGGGTGTCGCCGCCGATCTCGCGCTGCACGGTTTCCGGGTGAACCTGGTCGACCACGACCCGGTCCAGTGCGAGAGCGCGCCGGCCCGGCTCGCGGAGGCGGTGCGTTTCGCGCCGATGCTCCGCCCGGGTTTCGCCGTCTCCGCCGACCGGGCGGTTGCCGCCGTCCAGGTCTCCACCGATCCCGCCGCCCTGGCGCGGTGCACCCTCGTGGTGGAGAACGTCACCGAACGCCTCGACGTCAAGGAGGACGTCTACCGGCTGCTGGACACCGTGGTCTCCGACACGGCCGTCATCGCGGTGAACACCTCCAGTATCCCGGTCGCTCGCCTGGCCGCGTACGTGTCCCGGCCGGAGCGGGTCATCGGCGTCCACTTCATGAACCCGCCGTACCTGACGTCCGCGGTCGAGGTGATGCGCCCCGAAGGCACCTGCGACGAGACCCTCGCCCGTGTGAATGAACTTGCGGCGCTGCTGCGGAAGAAGACGATCGTCGTGGGCGACTTCCCGGGCTTCGTCAGCAACCGCGTCTCCCATCTCTTCTTCAACGAGGCCGCCCGCGTCGTGGAGGAGCACGGAGTCGCGCCCGAGACCGTCGACCAGATCTTCCGCGACTGTTTCGGACACCGGATGGGCCCGCTGCAGACGGCCGACCTCATCGGTCTCGACACCGTCGTCCACACCCTCGACCACCTGCACGAGGCCACCGGCGATCCCCGGTTCGACAGCAGCGCGCTGCTGCGGGACATGGTCGGCCGGCGGCGGCTCGGCCGGAAGACCGGCCGGGGCTTCTACACCTATCACTCGCACCCAGTTGGAGAGGTTCCGTCATGACCGACGCGGAGGAAGAAGCCGTCTGCCAGGCGGTCGGGACGTTCCTGGCCCGCCACGACCCGACCCTGCGCCCGGCCCCGGACGACGAGCTGTTCTCCTCGGGACTGGTGAACTCCCTGCTCGTGGTCGAGCTGATGGTGTTCCTCGAAGGCAGGTACGCGATCCGGTTCGGCGTGGACGACCTGGATCTCGGCAACTTCGCCACGCTGCGCCGCATCGCCCGCGCCGTCGGCGAGAAGCAGGCCGCGGTCCGCGCCGGGCGCGGCTGACCCGGAGGACGACGTGGACGATCTGCTCACCGAGGCACAGCTGCGGCACCACCGGAAGGTCTCCGCTCTCGTCGGTACGGCGTGGGGCGCGCACAGTCCCGGCTGGGAACGGGAGGGCGAACTGCCCGAGGAGGTGGTCCAGTGGTGCGCCGCGCAGGGCCTGTTCGGGGCGATGATCCCGGAGGAGTACGGGGGCCTCGGTCTGTCCGCGGTCGAACTGGGCCTGCTCTACGAGGCCCTGGGCCGGGTCAGCGCCTCTCTCGCGTCACTGATCAACGTGCACGGCATGGTCGCGCGCACCCTCGTGCGCTGGGGCAGCGACGCCCAGCGCGAGGCGTTCCTGCCGGATCTGGCGTCCGGCCGCCGTGTCGCCGCCGTCTGTATGACCGAACGCGACGCGGGCAGTGACCTGTCGGGCGTCACGACCACCCTGACGGAACGCTCCGGCGGGCTCCGCCTCGACGGGACGAAGCTGTACACCACCTTCGGCCGGCGCGCGGACCTCTATCTCGTCCTGGCCCGCGGGGAGGGCGGCCAGGTCTGCTGTCTGCTGGAGCGCGGCGCCCCCGGGCTGGAGGTCTCGCCGATGACCGGGCTGCTGGGGCTGCGCGCCGCCGCGCTGGCCCGCGAGGTGATGCGGGACTGCCCCGTGGAGCGTTCCGCCGTCATCGGCCGGCCGGGCTTCGCCTCGACCGTGCTGGTGCCGCAGTTGCTGGAACACGGCCGGCACGCGGTGGCCTGGATGGCCGCCGGGATGCTCCAACGGGCGTTCTCCGCCTGCTCCGCCTTCGTCCTGGGGCGTGAGGTCTTCGGCCGTAACGCCGTCGACCACGGTCAGATCCAGTCCCTGGTCACGTCCATGGGTGTCGACCTCGCCGCCGCCCGCGCCCTGAGCGTGAGCGCGTCGCGCGCGCTGGACGCCGTCGACGCCTCGGCCCCGCGCAAGGTCCTCATGGCCAAGTACCTGGCCTGCCAGGTACTCGAACGCCACAGCGCCCAGGCCGTGCAGGCCATGGGTGCCCAAGGCTGCCTGGAGGACAACGGCGTCGCCGGTGTCTACCGGGACGCCAAGATCCTGAGCATCATCGAGGGCACCCCGCAGCTCCTCGAACACCTGCTGGCGGTCCCCCTGGCCCGCGAGGCTGCCGCGGGAGGCGACCGGTGATCCCCGGACCCGGCCCCGCGTCCGAACCGGCCTCCGGAACCGGCCCGACACCCGTGCCGGAGCTGATGGCCGTGGTGGCCGTGGCCGTGCACTATCTCGACCACGGTGACACCGTCCTCATCGAGCTGGCCGGGGGAGAGGCGGACGCCGAACCGGGCCGTTTCACCGTGACGGTGGATCCCCGCGAGCCCTTCGCCGGTCTCGCCGGCCGGATCACGGCGCGGCCCGCCCCGCCGGAAGCGCCGGCCGACTGCCTGCTCACGCTCACGGCCGGCCCGCCGCGCGGCCGGCCCGGCGGTGCCCCCGCCCGCCATGAGGTCACGATCGACCCGGCCACCGGGCGGGTCACCGCGCACACCGCCGGCCCCGCCGACGCGGACACCCTCCACCGCCTGGTCACCACCCTGCTGCACCGCACCCGCGCCGACCGTGCCCGCCCGGTCGGTGACCACGACCTTCTCGACGACGAACAGCGCGAGCGCATCGCGTCGTTCAACGCGACCGACACCCCCTTCCCCGACGGTCTGACCCTTGTCGACCTGCTGCACGCCCGAGCCGCGCAGACACCTTCCCGAACCGCGGTCAGCACCGACACGGGCACCCTCACCTACGGCGAGCTGGCCGACCGCGCGGAGCGGCTCGCGACCTTCCTCGCCGGCCGGGACCACGGCCCCCACGGGCTCGTCGCGGTGTCGGCGCAGCGCTCCCTCGATCTGCCGGTCGCCCTCTTCGGTGTTCTCGCCGCGGGGCTGGCCTACCTCCCCCTCGACCCCCGCGCGCCCGCCGCACGGCTGCGCCGGACTCTCGACCGCTGCGGCGTGACCACGCTCCTCACCGACCGGGCCGGCTTGGGCGCCCCCGGCCTCCCCGACCTGCCGGCCGACCCGTTCGCGCTGGACGACCCGGCTCTCCGGTCCGGCACCGGCGGGGCCAGGCCGCCCGCCCCGGACGACCTCTGCTACGTGATCCACACCTCCGGATCCACCGGTGAGCCCAAGGGGGTGATGGTCGAACACCGTTCGGTCGTCAACCGTCTGGCATGGATGCAGCGCCGGTTCCCGCTGACCGCCGACGACGTCGTCCTCCAGAAGACCCCGACGGTCTTCGACGTCTCCGTCTGGGAGCTGTTCTGGTGGGTCCTCGCCGGCGCGCGGATGCATCTGCTGCCTCCCGGCACGGAGGTGTTCCCGCTCGCCGTCGAGGACGCGGTCGCCCGGCACGGCGTCACCGTCACGCACTTCGTCCCGTCGATGCTCGACACGGTCCTGGCCCATGTGGAGGCGGCCGGCAGCGCCCCGAGACTCCGGGGCCTGCGCTGGTGCTTCGCCAGCGGTGAGACCCTGCTGCCCGCGACGGCCGGCGCTTTCGACCGCCTCCTGGGCCCGTACGGCTGCCGGCTGGCCAACCTCTACGGCCCCACCGAGACGACCGTCGACGTCACGGCCCACCTGCTGCCGCCCGGCCCGCCGCCGGCGCGGATCCCGATCGGACGGCCCATCGACAACACCCGCGTCCATGTCCTGCGCCACGGGCGGCCCGTCCCGGTCGGTGTCCACGGGACGCTGTTCGTCGCCGGCACCGGCGTCGCACGCGGCTACCTCGGCGACGAGACGCGGACCGCCGAACGGTTCGTGCCCGAACCAGGCCGCCCCGGGTCCCGGATGTACGACACCGGGGACATCGGCCGCTGGACGCCCGACGGGGAGCTCGAATACCTCGGCCGCGACGACCTGCAAGTGAAGATCCGCGGCATCCGTGTGGAACTGGGCGAGGTGGAACACGCCCTGGCCCGCCTGCCGCAGATCACCGGATGCGCCGTCCACGTCCACGCCCCCGACCCGTCGCTGGCCGTGCTGCACGCGGCGCTCACCGGGGCCCCGGACCTGACGGCGGCCGGTCTGCGCTCCGCGCTCGCCGCCGAGCTGCCCGGCCACCTCGTACCGTCCGTGTTCGTCCGCGTCGGGACGATGCCGCGGACGGCCACCGGCAAACTCGACCGGGCCCTGCTCGCGGACCCGGAGTACCTGCGCACCCATGGAGTACGCCTGTGAGCGGCAGCCCGCCGGAGAACCCGATCGCGATCATTGCCATGGCCGGCCGCTTCCCGGGAGCCGCCGGCGTGGCGGAGCTGTGGCGGCTCCTGGAGGACCAGCAGGACGCCGTCACCGACTACACGGAGGCCGAACTCC
The DNA here is from genome assembly GCF_055583685.1 of Streptomyces sp. NPDC104581. NCBI lineage: Bacteria > Bacillati > Actinomycetota > Actinomycetes > Kitasatosporales > Streptomycetaceae > Streptomyces > Streptomyces sp. NPDC104581. The sequence continues at coordinate 28,393 of NZ_JBVJNN010000049.1, read as the reverse complement.
TCGCCGCGGGCGTCGCCCCCGGCCTGGTCCGCCACCCCGACCATGTCCCGAGCGGCGCCCACCTCGCCGGAGCGGGCCTGTTCGACGCGGCCTTCTTCGGCCGCACGGACCGCGAGGCACGGGCGGCCGACCCCCGGTGGCGCATCCTCATCGACCTCTGCCACCAGGCGCTGGAGCGGTCCGGACACGGCCCGGGCACCTTCGGCGGCACCACCGGAGTCTTCACCGGCCTGCGCCACGGCGACGACTACGGCGCGCTCCCCGGCGCGGAACCGCTCGGCGGTCCCGGTGACCCGGCCGCGGGGATCGCCCGCACGCTCGGGCTGAACGGCCCCGCGCTCACCCTGCCGGACAGCGGCCCCGCCTCGCTCGCCGCCGTCCATCTCGCCCGCCGGCACCTGCTCGCCGGCGACTGCGACATGGCGCTCGCCGGCGGCGCCGCCCTGCGGCTGCCCCAGCACACCGGCTATCTGTGCGCGCCGGACAGCGGGCTGTCCCCGTCCGGCCGGTGCCGCCCCTTCGACGCCGGGGCGGATGGGGTGGTCCCCGCCGAGGGTGCCGCGGTCGTCGTGCTGCGGCGGCTGGCCGACGCCCTCGCCGACGGCGACGACGTCCTCGCCGTCATCCGCGGATCCGCCATGACGGCCGGGGCCGTCGAGGCGGACTCACCGCCGCCCGCCCCCGTATCCGCGTCCGCGGGCGCGGATCCCGGAGCCCAGGTACGGGTTGTACGCGAGGCGCTCACTTCCGCGGGCCTGGAGGCGGCCGACCTGACCTACGTCGAGGCCCACGGCGCGGGTGCACCCCACGGGGACTCGGTCGAACTCGCGGGGCTGACCGAGGCGTTCGGAACCGGTCGCCGCGGGTTCTGCGCCCTGGGGTCGGTGAAGGCGAACATCGGCCATCCGGGCGCGGCAGCGGGTGTCACCGGCCTGATCAAGACGGTGCTGGCACTGCGCCACGGCACCCTCCCCGGCACGCCCCACTTCCTCCGTCCCCACCGCGGGCTCGACCTCGTGAACAGCCCGTTCTACATCGCCGCCGAGACCCGGCCCTGGGAACCGGGGCCGGGCGGCCGTATCGCCGGTGTCAACGCGCTGGGCCGCGACGGAACCCATGTCCATGTCGTCGTCGGAGAACCGCCCGCACCCCCGGCCGCTCCAGCCCCGGCCACCCCGCCTCCGGTGGCGCGGCAGCACCTGTTCGTCTGGTCGGCGCACACGCCCGAGGCACTGGAGTCGGCGACCGACGAACTGCGCCGCTATCTGGAGGACCACGCCGACGCCGAACCGGCGGACGTCGCCTTCACCCTCCAGAACGGCCGCCGCGCCCACCGTCACCGCCGTGCGGTCCTCGCCGCCGACTGCGGGGCCGCCGCTGCCGCCGTTCGCGACCGGGCCTGGCTGTCCGCCCCGCCCGACTCCCTGCCGCCGCCCCTTCACGGACCGGCCGGGGCCTGGCTGCGCGGTGAGCCGGCCGACTGGAGCGCGGTGTACGCGGGTGAGGCCCGCCGCAGGCTCCCCCTGCCGACGCATCCGATGCTGCGCCGCCACCACTGGCCGTCCGGGCCCGCACCCGAGCCGGGCACCTCCTGACGCCCGGCGTGTCACACGCCCTTCAGGACACGGTCGAGTGCCGCCCGGCCCACCGGCCCCCAGTGCGGCTTGCCGCCGGGCAGGCCCCGGTCACCGTTCTGCCCCATCAGCATCAGGAACAGGCACTTCATCGCGGCCAGCCCGCGGGCGCGCCGGACCGCCGCCTCGTCCGCCCGCGCGTACTGGTCGAAGAACCGCGAGGCCGCGCCCGCGGGCAGCAGCACCCACGCGGCGGCGAGGTCCCACGCCGGGTCGCCGGCGAACAGGTCACCGAAGTCGACGACGCCCGAGAGCGTTCCGTCCGAGACCACGACGTTCGCGGGATGGAGGTCGCCGTGCACCCACACCGCCGGGCCCTCCCACGCGGGGGCCGCGACGGCGTCGTCCCAGACGGCCCGGACACCGGCGCCGATGCCGGCGGGGGCGACGGCCCGGAGGAAGTTCTCGAAGCCGTCCGCGCAGTCCTTGGGATGGGCCCCGCGGTCCCGGCCGGCCGGTGCCTCGGCGGGCGCCCGCACATGCAGCGCCCGGAGGAAGCCGGCCAGCGTGTCGGCCGCGTGGGCGTCGCGGCTGATCGAGCCGTGGTCCAGCGGCTCGCCGGGAACCCACGTCATCACGGTCCAGTGCCGGGGGAAGCGCTCGGACGGTTCGCCGAACCGCACCGGGGTCGGCACCGGAAGCGGAAGGCGCGGGGCCAGCACGGGCAGCCACCGCCGCTCCTTGAGCTGGAGCTCCGGGGTGGGGTCCATGCGCTGCATGCGCACGGCCAGGTCGTCGCCCAGACGCCACATCTGGTTGCCCCAGCCGCCCGCCACCTCACGGAGCGCCAGCCCCGCGAGGTCCGGATGCTGCTCCCGCAGCAGGTCGCGGACCAGGTCCGCGGTGATCTCGATCTCTGTGCCGGTCATACGAAGGCACGGTACCGAGAGACGGGATCGCCCACCGAGGCTCCGTGCGCGTCCGTCACGCCCGGCCGCCGACGTGTGCGACGGCGACCACCGCCATGTCGTCGTCGCGCTCGCCGCCGGTCCAGCGGCCGACCGACGAGAACAGGGCGTCGATCAGCCTCTCGGGGTCACCGTCCGGGACCGGCCTCAGCTCCCGGCAGGGGTCGTAGAAGTTTCCGGCCGGGTTCCGGGCCTCCGTCACTCCGTCCGTGACGCACAGCAGCGTGGTGCCGGCGGGGAAGTCGTACGACCGCGGGCCGCCGGTGCCCGGCGCGAGGTCCCGCATCCCCAGCGGTGGCGTCGCCTCCCCGGTGTCGAGCCGGCGCAGTTCGCCCTCCCGCAGGAGATACGGCGCGGGATGGCCGCAGCTCAGCAGCCGCAGGGTGGTGCCACGCGGGTCGGTCTCCACCAGGAGCGCGGTGGCGAACGCCTCGGCGGCGTCGGCGGCGACCGGCTCCGTGTACTGCTTGAGGGAGCGGGCGACGGCCCCGTCGAGACGTACGGCGAGTCCGGCCAGGTCCGGCTCGGACTGGGCGCGCTCACGGAACGCGCCGACGATGACGGAGACGGAGGACACCGCGCCGATACCCCTGCCGCGTACGTCGGCGATGAGCAGCCGCAGACCGAAGGGGGTCTCCTCCACGGCGTAGAGGTCGCCACCGATCCGGGCCTCGGCGGACGCCGCCTCGTACCGGCAGGCGACGACCATGGGCCCGACGATCGTCGGCAGCGGCGGCAGTACGGCCCGCTGGAGCATCTCGACCGTGGACCTGACCACGGAGAAGCTCGCGCTCTGTCTGTCGAGCATGCGCCGTACGGCCAGCGCGAGCGCGCCGGCGACGACCACCTCGGCGATCTGTACGCCCTTCTCGAAGTCGGTGAACTCGCTCAGCACCGCGGCGACCAGGATGATCACGACTCCGATGGTCACGATCAACAGGGTGTCGCGGAACGTGGAGGTGATGGCTGCCACCATGCCGGCGACCGCGACGAGAGCGGCCCCGTTGATGATCGCGGGAGTCAGCAGTTCGAGGCCGATGGCCGCGGCGAGAAGTACCGGGGCCAGCCAGGGGTACTGCTGGATGCGGGAATGCCGCTCGTCCATGTCACCGGTCCTGTCCGCTTGCCCCCGTCTCTCCGTTCAGCCACCCCATCACGGGAACAGCAGGTCCACCTGCCATCAAAACCACCATAATTCACTCCAAAACCACATGAGCGCGATGTGGTCCCCCGTGGGGCGGTGTCAGGGGCCGGGGGCCCGGCGGCGTCAGTCGGCCGACTCCTGCCAGCCGTCGGACTCCAGGCGCCTGGCGTCGAAGACGTCGTGGCCCCCGCTCGTGACCCGGATCGCGTCGACGTAGATGCCGCGCCCCTGGTAGGCGCCGTCGGTGCGGTACGCCCAGCGCAGATGGGTGGTGTCGGCGGCGACCTCGGCCGATGCCTTGATCCACTGCCTGCCCGAGTAACCGTCGAACGTCCCCCCGGTGCTCCAGCGCCGGCTTCTCGCCCTCAGGTCCAGCGGGACGGGGGCCCAGGTGGAGCCGCCGTCCGTGGATGCCTCCAGGCTGCCGCTGTCGGTCTTCGGCTCGGTGTCGTACCAGAGCCGGAAGGAGACCTCCCCCGTCGTACGCATCCCGCTCAGCGGCGCGGTGAGTGTCACGTCGGCGCCGTCCGGCATGCCGGAGAACCACGCCGTCCTCCCGGTGGCGGGCCTCACCGGCACCGAGCGGGCGAACGCCCGTGCGGGCGCCCGGCGGTAGTCGCTCTCCGTACCCCACTCACGCGTGGGGTGGACACGGTTGGCCAGGAAGACGAACACGGTGCGGTCGACCGGGTCGACGGTGATGCAGGGACCCGTGTAACCGGTGTGGCCGGCGGTCACCGGGGACGTCAGCGCGTCCATGTAGAACCGCTGGTCGACCTGCCAGCCGAGTCCGCGCGGCGAGGCACCGATGTCCGCGCTGTAGTTGACGAGCGTCTTGCGGACCGTCGCCTCGGACAGGACACGGGTGCCCGCGTAGTGCCCGCCGTTGGCGAGCATCTGCCCGAAGACGGCCATGTCGGCGGCTGTCGAGAAGATGCCCGCGTGGCCCGCGACACCGCCCAGGTACCAGGCGTTCTCGTCGTGCACGGTGCCGTGGACCATGCCCCGGCCCGTACCCGGCTGGTACTCGGTCGCCGCGATCCGCGGCAGCAGGCTCCGCGGCGGGTTGAACATCGTCTCCGTCATGCCGAGCGGTCCGGTGACCCGGTCGGCGATCAGCTTGTCCAGCGGCTCTCCCGTCACGCGGTGCAGCAACCGCCCCAGCGTGATCAGGTTCAGATCGGAGTACTCGTAGCCGCTTCCCGGCTCCCGCCGCAGTACGGACGCGTAGATGGCCGCCATCCGCGCGTCGTTGTCGGGGTGGTCGGCGAGATTCATCCAGGACACCAGGCCCGAACGGTGCGTCAGGAGATGGCGCGGGGTGATCGCGGCCTTGGCCGGATCGGCCGCCGCGAACTCGGGCAGATACCTCGCCACCGGCTCGTCCAGGTCGATGACACCCTGCTCCCACAACTGCGTCGCGACCGTCGAGGTGAAGAGTTTGCTCACCGACGCCATGTCGAAGAGGGTGTCCTTCGCCATGGGCACCCACTGGTCGCGGGGCAGCTCGACCGGGGTCCCGGTGGCCGCGTCCCAACTCGCGTACCGGACCGCGTGGCCGCGCGCCTCGTGGGTGACGACCACGCTGTTGCGCGCCGCGATGAGCACGAAGCCCGGGTGCGAGGGGTCGGGCCGGCCCGGTCCCGGCTCCAGATAACGCGCCGCCTCGTCGGCCATCCGGTCGACGTGCTCCGCGATCAGCCCGGCCCGGGCGGCGGAGCCGGGGCGCAACCTGCGCGAGACGGCGGGGAACCGGATGTCGTCAGGGGTGATGACCGGCGGCCCCGTCCGTGCCCCCGTGGGCGTGGCGGCGTGGGCCGTGCCGCCGAGCGGAAGGGCCGCTCCCGCTCCGGCGACCGCGGCCGCCGCGTGGAGGAAGTTCCTGCGTCTCATGCGTCAACTCTGCTCTCTCACCGGTTGGCCGGGATCGGGACGGACTCAGCGATAGATCAGGAACTCCCGGCGCAGCGCGCGGAACCGCTTGAGGTCGTCGTGCCAGACCTCGGGGATGTCGGCCGCGTCCGTACCGTTCTCGATCGCCTCGCGCACCCGTGTGTCGCCGCTCAGCTTGTCCATCCAGAAGCTGGTGACGTCCTGGGAACGCCAGCGGTACTCGGGGAAGAGCCGCCACTGCTCGGTGATCATGGCGAGCGCGGTGGGGATCGGCTCGAAGCGGTCGACGTCGGTGACGAGCACCTCGACACCACCGCAGGTCTTGTCCTGCTGCTTGGAGAACACCGGCTTGAAGTACGCCTCGCGGAAGCGGACCCCCGGCATCTCGCGTGCGTTGAGCGCCCTCTCCCAGCGGTGGTCGATGCCGGGAGCGCCGATGAGCTGGAACGGCTGAGTGGTCCCGCGGCCCTCGGAGAGTGCCGACGCCTCGAAGAGACAGGTGCCGACGTAGATGTCCGCGGTGGCGAGCGTGGGCATGTTGGGCGAGGGTGCCACCCAGGGCAGCCCGGTGTCCGTGTACCGCATGCGCCGGTCCCAGCCCGACAGCCGCTGCACGTGCAGATCCGCCTGCTTGCCGCCGGTGGCGGCCGGTACGAACACCTCGTTGTAGAGCAGGGCCAGCTCTCCCGGCGTCATGCCGTGCTGCTGCGCGATGGCCTTGAGCCCGACGAACGTGGAGTGCTCGGGGTGGAGCACCGGCCCGTACGCGTCCCTTCCGGACAACGGGGTGGGCCGGTCGAGGACGACGAACTTCACGCCGAGGCTCGCGGCGGCCTCCAGTGCCAGATACATCGTCCAGATGTAGGTGTAGAAGCGGGCGCCGACCTCCTGGATGTCGAAGACGACGGTGTCCAGTTCGAGTTCGGCGAAGAGCCGCTCCATCGTGGCGGAGTTGTTGTACGCGTTGTAGACGGGAAGCCCGGTCTTCTCGTCGATGAAGAACTCCTCGCCCTCACCGGCCTGTCCGATGCCCCGGAACCCGTGTTCCGGGCCGAAGATCGCCACCAGGTTGACGGTCGCGTCCGCGACCATCACATCGACGATGTGGTTCAACTCGCGGTCGATACCGGTGGGGTTGGAGATGATCCCGACCCGCTGCCCGGTCACGGACGCGTAGTCGCCGCGGCGCAGCGTCTCGAAGCCGGTGCGCACCTTGCCTTTCGCGGTGTGCCCCTTGCCCTGCGCGGAGGCGGGGCCGGCCGCCGCCAGCCCGGCCGTGCCCGCGGCCACGGCCGAGGTCGCGGCCGCCGTCAGTAGATCTCTGCGTCGCATGGTGGTGATGTCCTTTGTTCGTACGTGCCGGTGGTTCGTCAGTGCCGGTAGCTCAGCCCGTGGCCGAGCGGAAACAGGGGCCGGCCAGGGTCGTCCGCCCTGGGGATCGTCACCGGCAGCGTGCCGCGCGGGCGGACTTCGCCGAACAGCACCCGGGTCACCGACTCCAGCGCGCCTTCGCGGTAGGAGTACGTGGCCAGATGGGTGCCCGCCCGCGGGTAGCGGGCGATGTCGTACGGCGTGCCGACGGCGACGGTGACGACCGGTTTGCCGGTCTCGATCACTGCGTTCACCAGGGCGGACTGCCCCGGGTTGGCCCCGGCGCCGCTGGTGAGGACCACGACGGAATCGTGTGCGCCGGCCTCGGCCGCGGCGGCGGCGATCGTGGCGGCGCCGGGGTTGGTGCCGGTGTGGCGGGACGTGGCTGTCACGTCGCGTTGGCGGATGAGCGCGGCCAGTTGGGACGTCGTGGCCTCGCCCCAGCCGGTGACCAGTACGCTCCCCGTGTCGTCCGCGAGCGGCAGCACCCCGTCGTCGTTCTTGACGAGCGTGGTGGTCCGGTCGGTGATGCGCTGCGCGGCCCGCAGGTGTGCGGGCGACCCCACGGTCCTGTCGACCGCGCGCGGGTCGGCGAAGGGCCGCTTCACGATGCCCTGCTGCTGCTTCAGGGTCAGGATCCGCCGCACGGACGTGTCGATGCGCCGCTCGGTCAGCTCGCCCTCGGCGACGGCGTCCAGCACCGCGTTGTACGCCGTGTCCAGGCTGGGGGGCATCAGCAGCATGTCCACCCCGGCCTGGAGCGCCTTGACCGGGACCTCGTCGTCCGGATAGGTCTCCCGTACCCCGGCCATGGAGAGCGAGTCGGTGACGACCACACCGTCGTAACCGATCTCGTCACGGAGCAGTCCGGTCATGATCGGCTCCGACAGGGTGGCCGGGTCTCCGGTGGGGTCGAGCTCGGGGAACCCGATGTGACCGGTCATGACGGCGCCGACACCGGCGTCCACGGCCCGCCGGAAGGGAGGCGCGTCGATCTCCCGCCACTCGTCGAGGGTGTGGGTGATGACCGGCAGACCGACGTGGCTGTCCACATCGGTGTCGCCGTGCCCGGGGAAGTGTTTGGCGGTCGCGACCACGCCCGCACGTCCGCTCTGGTAGCCGCGCGCCTGTGCCTCCGTCAGATCGGCGGCCAGCCCCGGATCGCTGCTGAAGGACCGCACGCCGATGACCGGGTTGGCGGGATTGACGTTCACATCGGCGACGGGGGCGAAGTTCTGGTTGATGCCGACCGCCCGCAGCTCCTTCCCGGCGATCTTCCCGGCCTCTCGGGCGTCGCGCGCGCTGCCGGAGGCGCCGAGCGCCATGTTCCCCGCGAACTGCGTCGCGGGCGGTCCGAGCCGCTGGACGATGCCGTGTTCCTGATCGGTGCTGACCAGCAGTGGCACCTCGGCCGGCTGGTCGAGCGCGGCCCGCTGCAACCCGTTGGAGAGGGCGGCCACTTGCTCCGGGTTCTGGAGGTTGTCGGACCAGGCGAAGTAGATCACGCCGCCGAGGTGGTACTTGTCGATCGCCTGTCGCGCGTTGTCGACGCCGAGCCAGCTCCGGTTCCGCGTGACGTCGGCGGGCTTGCCGGTGTCGGCCGACGTGCCGTAGGCGTACGTGGTGAACAGCTGGCCGACCTTCTCCTCCAGCGTCATCCGGGCCATGGTCCTCTCCACCCACCCCCGAGGCGCCGGCGCCTGGGCCGACACGGCGGTCGGCAGGGACAGCAGCAGACCGCACACGGCCGCCGTGACCGTGACCTGCCTGCGGAATCTTCGGTCTCGGCGCATCGCGTGAACCATCGCGCACTCCTTTGCCGTTGGGCGGGTTGGCGTGGACTCGACAGGTCTGTGCCTGTGTCTATGGCTCATTCACACCTCAGGTCAAGAGGGTGAGCGCACCTTGATGGGAGCCATTCGTGCAGGTCAGCGGTACTACACTGGTGTAGACCACTGGCTGTTCGCCCCGCCGCAGCCCCGTCGTACGCCCTTGCGGAGCGCCACGCCGGTCAACCGGCGCCTCCCTCGCGCGACTCCGCTACTCGCCGGCCTGGAGGGCGCCCCAGGTGGCCGGACCGGCGATGCCGTCGGCGCCCAGCGCCCTGGAGGACTGGTAGGTACGGACGGCCTGTTCGGTCGCCGGGCCGAAGGAACCGTCGATGCCCACCGTGCTGCCGAGCGCCGCGGTCAGCGCGCGCTGGAGCCTGCTCACGTCCGCGCCGCCGGAGCCGCTGCGCAGCGTCGGGGTGGAGCCGTAGGACAGCAGGGCCGTCCACGTCTTCGGACCGATGACGCCGTCGGCGTCCAGTCCGGCGTCGGCCTGGAAACCACGGGTCGCCGTCTGTACGTTCGGACCGAATTCGCCGTCCGGCGCTCCCGGGTCGTTGCCGGAGTCCTTGAGCAGGCACTGCGCGGCCTTCACGAGATCACCGCTGGAGCCGCCGCGGATCGTCGCGTACGCGGAGAAGTCCAGGCCGACCCCGGAGCAGCTCGTCGGGGGAGTGCCGCCGCAGTCCCGGGCGACGTTGCGCCAGGTCCGGCCGTTCGCCTGACCGTACTCGACCCCGTCGAACCAGGGCCTGACCCGTTCGGAGGCCGATGTGCCCCAACTGGCCTCCCCGTCGCCGTCGGCGTCGTGGCCCAGCTCGAAGTGGAGATGGGGATGGCCGTTCGAGGTCGGCCCCGTCTTCCCGACCCGCCCGATCGTCTGACCCTGCGTCACGGAGGTGCCCACACCGACGGAGCGCGACTGGAGATGCAGATGGGTGGTGAAGTAGCCGTTGCCGTGGTCGATCTGGATGACGTTCCCGGCGTTGGCGTGGGAGAAGGACATGTTGACGACGCCGTCCGCCGCCGCGACGAGCAACGCCCCCTCGGTGCCGACCTGGTCGGGTTCGCGCACCATGTCCAGGGCGGGCGCGTGCGCCCAGGTGTCGAGCCGCCACTGCTGTCCGCACGCGAAGGGCAGCTGGAAGTCGACGGGCGGCGCCGACCGGTCGCGAACGCCCTCGGCGGAAGCCGGCGCACCGGCCTGGAAGGCGAGTAGGGCGCAGGCCGCGACGGCCACGAACGGCTTGCCTGAGCGACGCGGTCGTTTCATCGTTCCTCCTCGGTGGGCCGGGTTCCGGTCGGCGTACGGGGGCGCGCCGGACCGGCTGGGCGCTCGGGCAGGCTCAGTTGACGGGCTTTCCGAGAATGGCACAGGAGAGCCGCAGGTCAAGATGCGAGGCCGAAGTGTCAGAGGTGGCACCAATGAGCGTCCGGGGGGCCGTCCCCGACGCGGCAGGGCAGGGCCGGCCGCGCCCCCCCCGGGCCGTGTTCCCTCACAGGTCGTCCAGACCGATCAGCCCGTCCTGGATGGCCCGAGCCAGGAGCGCGGCTTTGGTCGGGGCCTGCCTGCCGCTCATCGCGTACTTGACCCGGATGTGTTCGAGATGGGTGTTCACCGTGTGCGGGGAGATACCGAGGCGTTGGCCGACGAACGCCTTCGACTCGGACTGGAACCACTCGATCAGCACCTCGGTCTCGCGCGCCGAGAGACTGGGGCGGGTGGCCGAGCGGTCCCCGGCCAGCGCGCCCGCCAGCGAGGGCGGGGTGTAGGCACGGCCCGCGGCCGCCATCACCGCGGCCTCCAGCAGATGCTCGGCACCCTCGGCCTTCGTCAGATAGCTCAGCGCCCCCAACTCCAGGCACTGGAGGGCGATGTCGTCGTCCGCGCGCATCGAGTACACGACGAGCCGCCGTCCCGCCTCGGTCAGCCTGCGCAGCTCACCCATCGCGGGTACGGGTCCGCCCAGGTGCAGATCGAGGATCACCACGTCCGCGCCGGCGCCCTCGCCGGTCCAGGCGGACCGGACGTCCTCGCCGGACGCGGCGACGCGGATCGGCGGGGTGCCCGCCGCCAGCCACTGCGCGATCCCGGCCCGTACCGCGGGGTGGTCGTCGATGATGACCGCGGTCAGCCCGGTCACTTCCGCCATCGCGTCTCCAAGCGCTGGAACTCCCCGTAACGGCCGTACTCGATCTCGACCGGCCCGGTGGACGTGGCGTCGGCCACGGCGCGTGCGTCGGCGATCACGGCGACGCGCACCTCCTCCTCGGTGCGCAGCACGCTCACTCTGGCACGCCGTCGTGCCGCCGACAATGCCGTCACCAGGGGCCTGGTCAGCTCCTGGCGGATACGGAGGGGCAGTTCGACGGCCGCTCCGCTCACGGCGAAGGACACGTCCACACCCCGCCGTTCCGCCACATCCACACACGCGGTCACCTCGTGGACCAGCGGGTCGGGCACGTCGTCGTTCTGCGCGAAGAGACGGCGCAACTGGGTGGCCGTCAGGGCGCACTGCCGCCGGGTGTCCTCGTCGCGCGGATCGGTGAGACCGTCGGCCAGGGCGGCGAGCAGCGGCAGCACCGTGCCCAGCTGCGCGGCGAACAGGTGGCGTTGCCCCTCCCGCCACTGGTGCGCCGCGAGCACCCTGGTCAGCAGCCGGTCCCGCTCCTCGGCGGCCTCCGCCGCCTCGCGGCTGAGCCCGCACAGCACCCTCGTGATCACGACGACGGCCACCTGCACGGCGACCGCGCCGAAGGTGGCGGCCCCGGCCGTGCCGAGGGCGGCGCGGTCGGGCAGGCCCGCGCTCAGGAACAGTCCCGCGCTCATCGCCGTGTGCGCGGCCAGGACGACGACCAGGGCCCGGAGCCGGTCCAGCAACAGCAGCAGGACGTACCAGCCCGCCAGGCCGGAGGACCAGTCCGGTGCCTCGAAACGCCGCCCGGGGGAAACCGCCACGGTGGCGGCGGTCGCGGCGGCGAGGACGAGGAGCGTGCCCGTCACCGTGAGCGGGACCGGCAGCGGCCTGCGCCTGAGCGCCCACCAAGAACAGGCACCTGTGACGCAGGCCAGGACCGCGAAGGCGCACACGGCCAGGCCCCGGTGCCGGTAGTCCTCCTCCAGCACCGGCCGCAGGGACAGGCCGACCAGCAGGACGGCCGTGGCGCAGACCAGGACGATCCGCATCGTCGCGTACACGTGCCCGGTGGCCGCGTGCCGCTGCCCGGTCACCGGGGCCACACCAGGCGTACACACGTCCCCGCCCCGGGCCGCGAGCGCACCGTGGCGCACCCGCCGGCGGCGGCCATCCGTTCGGTGATGGAGCCGCGGATGCCGCGCCGGGAGGGCGCCACCCCGGCCGGGTCGAAGCCCACTCCCTCGTCGGACACCACCACGACGACACGCTCTCCGTCCCTGCGCACGCTCAGCGTGGCGGCGCCGGTCCCGGCATGCCGCTCCACGTTCACCAGCGCCTCGCGCACCGCACGGACGAACGCCAGGGCCACCGAGGCGGGCACCGGTCCGCCGGCCGCTTCGGCACCGACACGGACGTCGACCCGGCTGCCCGCCAGGACGGTACGCAGTGAGGCCGGCAGGTCCACGGGGCTGTCCCGCGCCGGGGACTCGCCCGCCGTGCCGGTGAGCAGGGCGAGGTCGCGCCGGGCGTACGCGGCGACCTCGTCCGGATCGGCGTCCCGGCCGCGCACCGCGGCCATGAGGAACGTCGAGGCGGCCGTGTCGTGGAGCAGCGCGAGATACTCCCGCTCCTGGCGGTGCCGGGCCACGGCCAGCGCCTCGGCGCGGGCCAGTGCCGAACCGCGCCGACGCAGCCGGTCGACCCGCCGCCCCGAGCGGCGCAGCAGAGTGAAGCCCAGACGGGCGAGGAAGCACTCGAAGACCAGGCGCGGCACGAGCGTGTCGACGGCCTCCGAGCCCATCGCGGCCAGGCCGAAGGCGAGAAGCCCCGCGACGCAGGGCACGGCCACCGCCGGTGCCCATTCCCACTGGAGGGTGATCGCCGTGGTGGTCAGCACGTTCAGGGCCCACAGGCTCGTCTCCCCGCCCAGCGCGTCATGGCCGGCGCAGACGGCCACGACCCGCAGGAGAGCGCAGGCCAGCGAGAGCAGCGGGGCCCGGCCGGTGAGCCCCGTCCAGCAGTCCACCGCGGCCCCGGCGAGCATCAGACCGAACAGCGAGACCCCCAGGGGCAGCGCCCGCTCCGGCACCCCGAGAAGGCCGAAGGCGCTGATGACCACGACCGTGACACCCCGTACGGGGCCGGCCAGCCGGCGCGCTGAGGCCAGGAACAGCGCTTCGGTACCACCGCTCACGGGGGTGGTGTCCGGCGGGTCCGGTTCAGGGTTCTGAAGCACCGGCTCAAGGCGGTGGGGCGCCTGCGCGGGCATCGGAGCACCGCCTCCTGGGCTGGGTCGACCGCTCGCGCGGGGCGGATTCCGGCTCGCGGACTATACCGAAGCGGGCCGACTGCCCGGTGCCGCTCCCGGAGACCGGCCGCATCCGCCGCAGAAGTCGGTCGAACACGCGATGTGCGCAAGGGAGTTCACGGCTAGCTTCGGTCCCCCTGTTCCCCCGTGTTCCCCGACGCCGAGAGTCCGGATGATGACGAGAACAAGAACCAGCCGCAACTGGTCCGTTCTGGCCGCGGTCTGCGCGGCCCTGATGATGACGTTCGGTCTCGCTCCGCAGGCCGGAGCCGCCGCGTCCTGGCCGGTCCTGAGCAACGGATCGACGGGCGCGGACGTCGGCACCGCCCAGTACCTCCTGCGCGCCCACGGCCACGGCATCGCCCCGGACGGGGCGTTCGGTGCCGAGACCGAGAACGCCGCACGCGCCTTCCAGGCGTCCAAGGGGTACGCGGTGGACGGGGTGATCGGTGCCGAGACCTGGCCGGGGCTGATCGTGACCGTGCGGCAGGGTTCCTCGGGTGACGCGGTGGCCGCCGCGCAGACGGCGCTGAACAAGCACGGTTACGGTCTGTCCGTGGACGGGCAGTTCGGGCCGGCCACCGCGTCCGCGGTCACCGACTTCCAGCGGGGCCAGGGACTCGCCGTGGACGGCATCGTCGGCCCCGACACCTGGCGGAGCCTCGTCGGCCAGGGCGGAGGCGGCGGGGGCGGCGGATCCCTGCCCATCCCGCGCGACACGCTCGGCCGCGGCTCCTACGGCGCCCCGCACCACGACTATCCGGCCCTCGACCTGCCGGTCGGCACCGGAACCCCCGTGTACGCGGTGGACTCCGGCGTCGCCCACCGGATCAACAACGCCCGCTGCGGGCTCGGTTACCAGGTCGACGGCGACAACGGAGCCACCTACTTCTACTGCCACTTCTCCGCGCACGGGGCCGGATCCGGTGTCCGGGTCGGAGCCGGCACCCAGCTCGGCCTCTCCGGCAGCACCGGCAACTCCACCGGCCCGCACCTGCATCTGGAGATCGTCGCGGGCGGCGTCAACCGCTGCCCGCAGCCCTACCTGCTGGCCATCTACGACGGAACCACCCCGCCCGCGGTCGGTGGCCTCCCGACCGGTGGCTGCATCGAGTAGCAGCCCGCGGATGCCAGGACCCTCGGCAGGGCCCCACCCCCCCCGCCGAGGGCTCCTCCCCCCACACCTTTCATCCCTCGTCGTCGGGAGTACGTGTTGAACACCGGAGCACCAACCGTGAAGCCGTCCCTGTTCCGCCTTCTGGTCGCGATGACCGTGGCGTGCGCGGCCCTGGCGGCGCTACTCGGTCTCGCACAGCGGGCCACCGCGGCCCCGGCCTGGCCCGCCCTGGCCCAGGGCACCACCGGGGCGAACGTCACCACCGCCCAGTACCTCCTGCGGGACCACGGCTACGACATCTCCGTGGACGGCGACTTCGGTCCGGCCACCGAGAACACCGTGCTCGCGTTCCAGGCGTCCAAGGGGTACGGGGTGGACGGGGTGATCGGTGCCGAGACCTGGCCGGGGCTGATCGTGACCGTGCGGCAGGGTTCCTCGGGTGACGCGGTGGCCGCCGCGCAGACGGCGCTGAACAAGCACGGTTACGGTCTGTCCGTGGACGGCCGGTTCGGGTCCGCCACGACTTCCGCCGTCACCGACTTCCAGAGCGGCCAGGGGCTCGCGGCGGACGGGGTCGTCGGCCCCGACACCTGGCGGAGCCTCGTCGGCCAGGGCGGAGGCGGCGGGGGCGGCGGCTGCACGGTCCCGCCGAGCGCCGACCCCGAGGTGCTCAAGGCCGTCTACCGCAAGGCCGTCGAACTCGGTGTCGACGACCGCGTGCTGCTCGCCGGATTCGAGGCCGGCGTGGTCGAGTCGAACATGAACAACCTGGACTGCGGCGACCGGGACTCCCTCGGCGTGTTCCAGCAGCGGCCCTCGCAGGGCTGGGGAACGCCGGAACAGATCATGGACGTCGCCCACGCCTCGAACTCGTTCTTCACCCGCGCCGTCGCCGCCGCCCAGGCACACCCGGACTACTCCGCGGGCCAAGTGGCCCAGGCCGTACAGGTCTCGGCCTACCCGGACCGCTACGACGCCGTGGAGGGCACCGCCCGCGCCCTCATCGAGCAGGCCCGGGACCTGGTGCCGTGAACAGTACGGAGCCCGGGAGCATGTCCAGCTCCCGGGCTCCAGCTTGCCGCCCATTTGCGCACACCGACGGCGTTTAAGAGCCGCGGGTCACATTGAGATCGACGTGTTCTGCCTTTGAACTACAGCGCCACGAGAGAGGCGCCGGGGGGACTTGAACCCCCATCCGTCGATGTTCGCCCACGCTCGGTCGATCCGGTGTTCGGCGGCGAATACTGAGACTGGAGCGAGAATCTGAGTTTCATGGGGCCGCCTCTGCCAGGCTTGGGCCATCCCCGCACGTGGTGCGGGGAGAGGGATTCGAACCCCCAACTGACACCCCTTCATCAGCTTCAACATCAGTTTCAGCTTGCGCTCATCGCGCACCCTCCGCTCGCGACGGAGGGCGAATGTGAGGGCTACCGGAAGAGGTAGCCGAATACCGCGTCGCCGATCCGCTGGTCGGTGACCTCGGTGTTGTTCGCTTCCTCGCGGGCGAACTTGACGGACTGCTGGAGCTTCTCGACACGGTCGAGGAGCTCGTTGACCCGCCGGGCCGGCAGCGCGCCGGAGAACTTCACCGTGGTCCAGTAACCCACCGCGACGTCCTCGTAGTACACCTCGACCTGCGCCGGGTGCTTCTCGGTGGCCTCGGCCTTCACGTGGTTGCGCGGAACCTTCTTCGTGCGGATGGTCCGCACCGGCTCCGTCTTCCACGAGTCGGTCGACGGGTCCAGGTTCCACGACTCGGAGGCGTCGAGCACCGGCAGCTTGCGCACGAAGGTGTGCAGGTCGGTGAGTTGCTTCTCCAGGAACAACAGGTACGGGACCGGCACCTGCGGCAGCAGCACCGTACCGTCGACCACCACGTCCGCGACCGCGGACCGGTTCGCCCAGTCCTTCGTCGCGGTCACGTCGAAGAGCCGCGTCAGCGTCCCGGCCGTCGCGCGCAGAGCGTCCTCGGCCTTGATCTGCACCCGCGTGGACTCGGGCGGCAGTTGCTCGCCCTCCTCGTCCTTGGGCTGGTAGGTCCGGGAGATCCCGGCCAGCAGGGCGGGCTTCTGCACGTCCTGGTGAGCCTGGGTCAGCTCCTGGAGGGCCTTGGACTTGACGCCCTTTTCGACTGCGATGATCTGATTCAGCTTCGGCACACGGCGAACCTAACAACCCCGCGCCGTACGCACATCCGATTTAACGCCTGTCCTGCGATGCCTGTCCGGCCGGTCGTCCGGCGGCCGGGACGTGTTCGCCGTGTTCAGGCGGCGGGTGGGTCCTGCATGGAGAGTTCCAGCGCCAGTTCCATACAGCGCAGACGGGCCGGGGAGAAGTCGTACGGCATCTTGCCGATGGCTTCGAACGCGCTCATGGAGCCGGCCTCCCGCCTGCCGCGGCCGGGGTTGACCTCGCCCTTTCCGTCGTCGGCGGCAGTGGGGTACAGCGCGTCCCAGGCGTCGAAGAGGGCGTCGTCGTCCTTGTCCAGGCCGGACTCCTCGATGACGGCGTGCAGGACACTCTCGAAGGCGTGCCGCTCGGCGGCCACTTGGGCCACCCGTGGATCATCGACGGCGACGCTGTCGTCGAGTGCCTCCTCGGCGTCGTCGACGCGGTCGGAATCCTCCCGCAGAGCGGGATGTGTGGCCAGCACGATGAAGCGGGTGGCCTGGACGGCAGCGCCGAGCGGGCCGAAGATCCGCTCGGTGACCAGCAGCGTGTCCAGGTCCGCCTGACGCAGGGAGCCCTCGGGCAGGCCCTTGAGGCGCTCGGTGACGAAGTCGGAGAGCAGCCCCATCCGGCTGCCCTCGGTGCGCATCCGCCGCACGGCGTTCCGCTGCCGCCGCAATTCCGCCTCCTGCTCGGCGAGGGTCTCCTCCAGCCGCTCCAGGACGCCCGCGATGGCTTCTCCGCCGTCCGCACCCGCGGAAACCGTGTCGGCGGTGAAGGCGTCCCGGATGTCGTCCAGCGCGATCCCGGCGTCGGCCGTCTTGCGGATCCACAGCAACCGGATCATGTCCTCGTACCCGTACCGACGGCGGTCGTCGCCGCCCCGCTCGGGCTCGGGGAGCAGACCGATCTCGTGGTAATGGCGAATCGCCCGTGGCGTACTGCCCACGAAGGCCGCCGCGTCACCGATCTTGACCCGGCGGGGCGAGATGAAGTTCGAGGGCATGAGCAGGGACCTTTCCTCAAGGCATCCGGGCGTGAGTCCACCGGACCACATGCCGCTACGGAAGGTGCAACCGCGTACACACCACTGCGCGCCGACGGCCTGCGCCCCACCCCATTACCGCGCGGGGTGGATGTCCCCGGCCGCCATCATGCTCTCCTGCTCACTGTCGAACCTCAGCCGCCGCGCCTTCCGCTCGAGCCGTCCCCGTTCTTCGGGGTCGCCGGTCCGTTCGGCTTCCGTCTGTGCCGCGGCGGCCTCTTCACGCATCTGCTGGAGGTGGCGTCGCGATCCGCCTGTCTCATCCATGACCGAGCCTCGATCCGTGCACCGAGAGGTGTCACTTCCAGCCAAACAGCCCCGCCGGCCGTGCGCCACCCGGGAGCGTCGCGTCGAACCGGCCCCACCTTCGTGCGTCAGGGCTGTCCCGTAATCCCCGGCGGGCGCGCGACACGAACAGCGGCGACCCGGCGGAGCGGTTGGCCCGGCGGCGCCCGACCGCGCGGCACGCCGACCGGCACCTCGACGTGCGGCGGCGCGCGGAAGCCGGAATCCCGCCGTTCGCCGAGTACGTCGCCCGGTTCCCCATCGCGTGAGTCACCCCGGCAACAGACGGATCCCGCTGCCGCCGCACCGCTTCCGTGCCGGTCTCGCCGACGCCCGAGATCCCCGCGCCGAGCAGGCGCCGCCCGCCGCGCTCGCCCGTCACCACGACGGCAGGGTCCGACGGACGGCAGCCGGTGCTCGGCCACAGCGTGTGGCCCCAGGGCACGTGAGCCCGGCAGGATCCGAACGACAGGCGCTAGTTGGGCCTGCCGAGCGACCAGCCGCAGATGTCCGCGAGCCGGCCCCGCCACAGCGTCACGTCGATGTGCTGCGATGTGCCGCCCGCGATGGTCACATCGCGCAGGTGGATCCACTGGGGAAGGCCCTGCGGGCCGTCCGGGCCGGTCATTTCGTCCACGGTCTGGTCGACCACCTCCGGGAAGGTGGAGAGCAGCCGCGCCCCGGGGCCCTCGTCCGGTGGCAGGCTCTGCGCCCAGTCCGCCTTCCACGCCTCGTGCGCGATCAGGTCACCGTGGACGACACCGCTGGGCAGGCACAGCGTGATGGGCAGACTGGTGCGCGGATGCTCACTCAGCAGCCGTACCAGGAGCTGAAGTTGTATGTCCAGGACGGGCTCGGTGGTCAAGGGCGCGCGGTCCAGTCCCGGTGCCGAGGTCTCGCTCATACGTGGGTGAATCCCTTCGCTGCCGAGGCCCCCGGCCTCGGGCCGTTGCTCGTTTCGCGGGGCGTGGTGATCCGTCGGGCGGAGCCGGCCGCGCCCCGTGTGTCCGGGTGGCGTGTGCCCGGTCCGGTGAGGGAGTACGCGTTCGAGGAGTCCGGGAGGAGCGCGAGTCGACCGTTCCGGTGGACCGTGCGTACCGGTCGTGGCGTCACCCCGCCGGTGCCGCCGCATGCACGCGCTCCTGCGGGGCACCCGACAGCCACGTACCACACCACCCCAGGGAGCCTCTCGTGATGGTCATCGGCATCGTCGCTGTCTGCGCAGTGCTGGCAGTTCTCGCGTTCTTCGTACCCCGCCTGTCCCGCCACCCGGAGCGCGGTACCCAGCGCACGCTGGGTCTCGGCTCACGTGCCGGCGGCAAGGCCCCCGGCGTGCTGGGCCGGGCCCTCAGCAAGCCCTTCCGCAGCAGTTCCAAGGCTGTCGGCCGTAGTGGCTCCGCCGGCCGCCGCACCCGTGGCCGTATGCCGTTCTGACCCCCACGGCACGCGAGTTCCGGGCCGGTCGCGGATACGTCAGGCCACTACTTCGGCGCCGGGTCTTTCGTGCTCCTCGCCGCGGCCGGCTTCGAGCTCCGCCCGGAGCCCCGCGAGTCCTCTGGCGAGCGCGCGCCGTTCCGCGGGCGGCATATGAGCGATGGCCCGGTGGAGCGTGCTGTCGCGCCGCTCGCGGATGTGCCGCAGGTGCCTCTTGCCCGTGATGGTCAGCCGCAGGGCGACTTCACGGCGGTTGTCCGGGCAGGGCATGCGCTCCAGGAAGCCGATGGCCTGCAAGCGGTCGCACATGCGGGTCACGGTCGAAGGCGCGGAGGCGAGGCGCTGGCACACGGTGCGCATCCGGATGCCGTCCTCGCGGTCGACGACGTACATCAGGCGCAGTTGGGACGTGGTGCTGGGCGCGGTCATGCTCGCGGTGGCGTTTCTCGCGTGGTCCCACATCACGTCGAGCAGTTCGGTGATGCTGCTCGCGGATGTCGCCGCCTCGGGCCAGATGCTTGCGGGGGTGTCCTCTGGGTCGGTCACATTTACCCTCGTTGGATGCTTCTGCCCGGTAAACGGCCGGGCAGTGGCTCAAGTGGTCCCGTCCGGGCCGGTAGGGCGGGCCGCCACCACGCTGTCCTCGTGCGCCGAGGACCCCGCGGCGCCGGTGGACAGGGGCGCCGTGAGGTAATCAAGGGTAACGGTGAGCCGCAGGAGCCGGTCCAGTTCGGCCGTCCGGTCCTCCAGGTGCAGACGCACCCCGGCCGCGTCCGTGCGGCGACGGATCATCAGCAGGGCGGACAGGCCCATGGAGTCGACCAGGCCGATCCCCGCACAGTGCAGATGAAGATCTTTCAGGCCGGGCCGGGCGGCGAGCCGGGCGGTCGCCTCGTCGAGGAGCAGTCCGGCGCTGAGGTACTCCAGATCGCCGTGCACCTCGATGCGGACGGTGTCCTCGGTGTCGGCCGTCGTCAGACGCAGGAGGCCGGAGGGGCCGGAGGGGAGTGAAGTCATGCGGTGTTCCCGGCGGTGGAGGGTGCGGTGGTGAGGGTGCGGATCCCGGCCCGGAGAATCCCGGCGGCCCGCGGGAAGTCCTGGAGCTCGCTCGCCAGCAGCTTCAGCGCCGGGGGCAGGCTCTCAGCGGGGACGCCGCGGGCGGTGAGGATCTGCGCGGTCCAGGTGATGAACCAGGTGAAGAGTTCCTCGTCGCCGAGGTAGAGCGAGGTGGCGAGGAACTCCACGATGTGCGCGAGGTCCTCGGCGGTGCGCTCGCGCTGGAAGTCGTTGTAGCCGCGCACCGCGGGGAACGCGTCCTCCATCGCGGCGAAGACGTCCCGTACCAGGGAGTCGCGGTTGCGGGTGACCAGGGTGAACTCCTGGTCGGCCAGGTGCGGCAGGTCGTCGATCTGCTGGTGGTCGACCAGCGGGCGCGGCAGCGGCATGCGGGCGAGACGGTCGGCCGCGGCGCGGGCGTTGGGGGCCCAGGCGTCGGCGCCGAGCAGCTTCGCGTACCGGCCGTCCGGCCCGAAGGCGGCGCCGCCGACGAGGACGGGGACGCCGATGGCCTGGCACGCGGTGATCGCCGCGTGGGCGGCGGGGAGTCTGGTGGCGATCGAGCCGGACAGGGCGACCGTCTCGGCGCCGATGCTGTGCAGATGAGCGATCAGATGCGGAGAGGGGACCTGGGCGCCGAGGTAGTCGACCCGCCAGCCGCGCAGCTTCAGGACCTCCGCCAGCAGACGGGCGGGCAGGGCGTGCCACTCGCCGTCCACGCAGGCCACCGTGATCCGGCCCCGGGTCACCGTGGTGCGGGCCGCCGGGTGCACACTCACCGCGGCGACGGCCCGCTCGTTGATGGAGGTCGCGGCGTGCTCCTGCGCGACGGTGAGCCGGTTGGCCGCCCACTCCTCCCCGATCCTGCCCTGCACCACGGCGATGACGTCGAGCAGCACACTCTCCGGGCCCGCCCCCTCGTCGAGTGCCCCGAGCACCACCTCCGTGGCCGTGAACTCGTCCGCGGCCACGACCGCCTGCCACAACTGCTCCGCCCACTGCCGTGACCGCTGCGGCGACGGCGACGGCGACTGCGCCGGTGATTCGGAGGCGGGAAGGCGGGGCGGGCTGCTGGTACTCATGCGGTGAACCTGCCCCGTGTGTGCCCGTCCACCGCACTCAGATGACGGGTACGGGGAGCGGAGATCACGACAATCGCTATGTCGTCGTGCGGGCGGCCCGCGAGCCACTGGGCGCCCAGCATCTGCACGTGCTCCACGATCCCTTCCGCCGGCATGCCCGCGCATCCGGCGAGGGCGCGCTTGAGCCGCTCCTCTCCGAATTGCGTGTCGCCCATCGGACCGCCCCTGGCCTCGGTGATGCCGTCCGTGTAGAGCACACAGGACTCCCCGGGCGCCAGCGACATCGCGACCGTACGCGCGGAGATCTCGGGCAGGGCCCCGATGAGGGTGCCGCGGGTGCCCGCTTCGTCGACCGTCCCGTCCGCGCGGACGATCAGCGGGGCGGGGTGGCCGCCACTGGTCAGCCTGAGATCCACCGTGCTGCCCCGGCGTACGGCGGAGGCCAGCACCAGGGTCGCGAACCGCGTGTGGTGGGAGTTCAGCAGCGCGGTGTTCAGCAGGCCGAGCATCCGCTCGTGGTCGTCCGCCATCGGCAGCAGGGCGTGCAGCGTGTTACGGATCTTGCCCGTCAGCACGGCGGCCTCCAGGCCCTTGCCGCACACGTCCCCGATCATGGCCAGGGAGGCGTCGCCCTCGACCGCGGCGGGGTGTACGTCGTAGAAGTCACCGCCGACCCGTTCGCGATCGTTGGAGGACCGGTAGCCGCCGGCGAAGTCCACCCCGGAAATCTGGTGCAGGGTCGGGGGCAGGAGTTCACGCATGAGCACGTCGGTGATCGCCGTCTGCTCCGCGTAGAAGCGCGCGGCCGACATCGCCGCCCCCGCACGGGCCGCGAACAGTCGGGCGAAGACCTCTTCGGAGTCGGTGAACCCCGTGGTCATCTCCTTCCGCAGCAGCACGAGCGCCCCGGCAGGCACACCGTGTCCCGGCAACGGGGTGACCGCGATCGAGCCGACGGGCCCGAAACCCTCGGGCACCATCCACTCGGGGACCGTGGCCGGGTCCAGCCACTGCGAGGGCACCGGCGGGAACCCGCGCAGCGCCTCTCCCAGCCCCGGCACGTCGTCCGGACGCACTGTCTCGTACGACAGGCTCGGGGCCCCGTCGCGCAGGCACGTCACCACCGGCAGCCGGCCGCCGCGGATCGGCGCGATGGTGAGCGCCGCGTCCGCGAGGTTCTCCGCCGCCAGCTGCGCGGTCACCTCCATGCAGCGCCCGAGATTGAGTGACGAGAGCAGGGTGCTCGACGCCCGGGAGAGGAACGCGGTCCGCTCCCGCTCCACACGCAGGGCCTCCCGCGCCAAGTGGTGATCGGTGTCGTCGACCAGCCACCACGCCACCGAGCCGTCGTCCTGCACGCTGGGGTGCGCCTCGAAGAGCCGCACGCCGATCGCACCGGAGTGCGGAGCCCCCGTCGCGGAGGCCGCGTGGGGGCCGGTCGTGTCCAGAGTGCGGTGTGCGGCGGCGAGCCAGTGCGGAGCCGTGTCCGCCAGCGACGCCCCCGGGGCCGCCGCCGGCAGCAGAATCCCGGCCGTGTCGTTGCGCCGCACCACCGTGCCCCGTGCGTCGGCGACCAGCACGGGGTACGGGGCGAGGCCCCACGGAAAGTCCGCCTCCGCGGCGGACAGCGCTTGAGGGGAAACCAAAGATCGAGGACCCGCTGGGCGAGTCCCTCACCTCATCAAACTCGACAACAATTGCTTCAAGGCAACCATCTACCACCGGGGCGCACCCTGGCAACCCACCCACCCCGGCGGGAGCCGCCTCCGTCAGTCCGGGCGGTGAATCCGGGGTCCTGGCAACGAACGTGTGAGCCACGCCACCTCACCGCTGCCGTCCGTGGAGACGTGATCCCGCTCGAACCCGAGCTTCTCAAGGACCCGGAGCGACGGCGTGTTCCACGTGCCGACAGTCGACCAGAGCCGTCCGCGTCCGGTGGCGACAGCGGCGTCGAGCACCGCGCGGCCCGCCTCGGTGGCGTAGCCACGCCCGTGCGCACGCTGGAACAGCTCGTACGCGATCTCGGGCTCCTCCAGGGTGGAGCGGCCGATGATCAACCCGCAGTAGCCGATGAAATCACCCTCGGCACGGCGCTGGACGGGCAGCAGGGCGATACCCGTGTCCGCCGTCGCGGCGAGCAGCTCCGCGATGGACGTCCGGGTGTGCTCGACCGTGGGCGTCCCGTTGCCGCGTTCGGCCAGGAGAGCGCGGAAATCGGCCGCGTCCGACGCTGCCCACGGCCGCAGTGTCAGCCGCTCGGTCTGAAGATGGAACGCCATCGGCGCGTAGCTGGACATGCCCCTACTCTGCCTCCCCCGGGGACCGGGCCGGGTCGTCGGGTGGGTGGGAGCCCGGCTGCGCCGCCGGGGGAGGCGGCGGTCGGTGAAGCCGGCTGCCTCGGCGAAGGACGCCGTCTCGAACACGGCCGCACGGGTGGGGGTCGCACGGCGCAGGACGGCCCTTCCGCCGAACCGCGCGGCGCCCCGGCGGGCCTCCCGGCACCACGGCGTCGAGAGCGCGCCGGAACACCTCCGCGGTCAGACCGCCCGGGGCGCGCACCGGCGCCGTTTGTCGGGGAGCAGCTCGGTGATGCCCTGATCGTCGCAGTGCTCCAGCAGGGGGACGGTGACCCGCCGGGTGGTGTCCAGGGCGCGGCTCGCCGTTCCCACGGTGAAAGGCTGGTCGAGTCCGCTCAGCCGGTCTGCCGCCAGCGCGGGGGCGTCCGGCAACAGCACCACGTGCTCGGCGAGTCGCAGCACCGCCCCGTGGCGGGCGGCGGCGGCGAGCTCGCGGCGGCCGAGGCCGAGTTCCACCAGCCGCCCGGCGTGGGGCGCGGCGAAGGGCCGGCGCACGAGCTCCTCGGTGAGCCGGCGCACCGCGTCCGCCACAGCGACGGGCAGCGCCGCGGGCCCGACCGCCACACGGCCGCGGCTCAGCCGCAGGGGAGGCGTGACCAGCGCCTCCACCAGAGAGACGGCCGGCAGCCCCAGACGGTGGCGGGCGGCCTCCAGCGGCATGCCCTCCTCGGTGGGCCGCCGGGCGACGTACCCGGTGACCACTTCGGCCAGCCGGGCTCTCAACGCGGCCCAGTGGGCGGGGTCCGCGAGCCAGTCGCCCGCGACCGGAGTGGTACGGACCCTCACCCCCATGGCCGTCAACTCCCCGCTCCTGACCAGCAGCCGGCGCCGTAGCTCGGCCGCCTCGTCCGCAGTGCCACGGGCGTCGGCGAGCTCCGCCGCGCGCCGTGCCGCGGAGCCCCGGCGCCGCAACTCGGGCGGTTGGGGGTCGAGCACCTCCACACCGGCCAGCACACGCCGCAGACCGGGATCGCGCAGCACCGCGCGGTCACCGATGCGCAGTGGCAGTTCGGCCGGCAGGGTCAGCCGGACGACATCCTCGCCGAGCACCCGTACACGTACGGGCACGGCCGCCGAGCCGATGTGCGCGACCGCGGCGCGGGGCAGCGCCGCCGCCGGTGTCCCGCCGTGCAGGCGTACGTCGCAGCGGAGGCTGGGCAGGAAGCTCTCCGGGGTGAGCAGGGCGTCGCCGCGGCCCGTCGACCCCTTGTCGAGGTCCCTGAGGTTGACGGCGACCCTGGCGGTGGCCCGGACCAGATCGGTCTCCTCGCCGAGGGCTTGCAGGCCCCTGACACGCACGGGCCGGCCTGTCCGGGCGGTCACCAGCACATCGCCCCGGCGGATCCGCCCCGCACCGAGCGTGCCGGTGACCACCAGCCCGCTGCCGCGCACGCCGAAGGCCCGGTCGATCCACAGCCGCACCGGGGAGTCGGCGTCCCCGTCCGGCAGGCGCGCGGCCAGCCGGCCGAGGGCCGCTCGCAGCTCCACGAGTCCCGCGCCGGTGCGGGCGCTGACGGCCACGGCCTCGACGTCACCGAGGGTGCCGGCCCGGATCCGGTCCCGTGCCTGCGCCACGGCCGGACCGGGGTCGGCCAGATCGCAGCGGGTGACGGCCAGCAGTCCGTGCCGCACACCCAGGGCGTCCACGGCGGCGAGGTGCTCGGCGGACTGCGGCATCCAGCCCTCGTCGGCGGCCACGACGAACAGCACGGCGGGCACCGGCCCCACGCCCGCCAGCATGGTCGGGACGAATCTCTCGTGTCCCGGTACGTCGACGAACGCGAGCCGCTCGCCCGACGGCAGATCCGTCGACGCGAAGCCGAGGTCGATGGTCAGACCACGGCGCCGCTCCTCCGCCAGCCGGTCGGGGTGACTGCCCGTCAGCGCCTCGATCAGCGTGCTCTTGCCGTGGTCGACGTGCCCCGCCGTCGCGACGACCCGCATGATCACCGCCCCGCCGCGCGCAGCACGGCGGCGAGGACGTCGCCGTCGCACGCCTCCGGTACGCACCGCAGGTCCAGCAGCAGCCGCCCCCGCACCACCCGGCCGAGCACCGCCGGTTCTCCGGTGCGCAGCGGCGTCGCCAGGTCGTCGGGGAGGCTGAGCGCACAGGACGGCAGGGCGGTCCCGGGGGCACCGCCCCCTCCCACCACCGCCTCGCAGGGCACGACATGCGCGTCCAGACCGTGGCGCGCCACCTCCTCCGCCAGATCCAGCGTGCGGACGCGCAGCCGCTCCAACGGCATGTGCACGGCCTCGTGCACGGGTGGCTCGGGGCCGCGCAGGGTCGCTTCCAGCGCGGCCAGGGTGAACTTGTCCACGCGCAGCGCGCGGGCCAGCGGATGGCGGCGCATCCGCTCCACGACGGCGGCCCTGCCGAGCACCAGCCCCGCCTGCGGGCCGCCGAGCAGTTTGTCCCCGCTGGCGGTGACCAGCGTCGCCCCGGCGCTCAGGGCCGTGGCCGCGTCCGGCTCGTCCGGCAGCACCGGGTCGGGCACGAGGAGGCCGGAGCCGATGTCGACCACCACCGGCGGGCCCAGCGAGGCCAGTCCACCGGCGTCCACGCCCTGGGTGAAGCCGCTCACCGTGAAGTTCGACGGATGGATCTTGAGGATGAGGCCGGTGTCCGGGCCGACGGCGTCCGCGTAGTCGGCGATACGGGTGCGGTTGGTGGTCCCGACCTCGTGTATCCGGGCACCGCAGGAGGTCAGCAGTTCGGGTATCCGGAAGCCGTCACCGATCTCCACGAACTCCCCCCGGCTGAGCAGGATCTCGCGCCCCGGGGCCAGCGTCACCGCCGCCAGCGCCAGCGCGGCGGCCCCGTTGTTGACCACATGGACATCCTCGGCGGCCGGCACCGCCTCCCGGAGGGCCGCCATCGCGTCGCGCCCGCGCCGCGCCCGTCTGCCGGTCCCCAGGTCCAGCTCGACATCGGTGTATCCGCCGGCCGCCGCCATCGCCTCCAGCGCGGACCGCGACAGCGGGGCCCGCCCCAGATTGGTGTGCAGCACCACGCCGGTGGCGTTGTGCACGGGACGCAGGCCGGCCGCCCGTGCGGGAAGCGCGGCAAGAGCGGCCCGGACCGCGTCACCCGGCCCGATCCGTCCCTCGCGCACGGCCTGCTGGGCGACGGCGACAGCGGCCTTGACGAGGGGTCTGCCCAGCCGCGCGGACGCTTCGCCCAGCCGGGGATCGCCGAGCAGCACCGTGGTGCTCGGCACCTGCCGCCGGGCGTCCACCGGCGGCCGCCGTGTCGTGTCCGCCACCGTGCACCCCGATCGAAGTCAGCGGAGGCGGACGGGAATCGAACCCGCCTGGCCCGGTTTCCGGACCACACCGATTTTGAAGATCGGGAGGGGCACCAGCCCGCCCAACGCCTCCGGGACAAGATTCTGATCGCCGCACGACGCCGGGGCAAGAGTGAAATGATCGTCGTATGACGACTGTTGGCACCGCCGCCGGGTCCGCCGCGCCCGTACGGCTGACCGGCTACGCACGCGGCGGCGGCTGTGCCTGCAAGATCCCCCCGGGCGAACTGGAGGCGATGGTCGCGGGACTGCTGCCGCCCCCGGACCCCGGACGGGACCCGGGCGGCGACGAGGACCGGCTGCTGGTCGGCCTCGACGACGGCGACGACGCCGCCGTGGTGCGCACCGGTGACGGCACCGCCGTGGTGTCGACGGCCGATTTCTTCACACCCGTGGTCGACGACGCCCGCGACTGGGGCCGGATCGCCGCGGCCAACGCCCTGTCCGACGTCTACGCGATGGGCGGCCGGCCCCTCGTCGGGCTCAACCTGCTGGGCTGGCCGCGTGACGTCCTGCCCGCGGAGCTGGCCGGGGAGGTCCTGGCGGGAGCGCTCGACGTCGCCCGTGCCGCCGGCTGCCTCGTCGGAGGCGGCCACAGCATCGACAGCCCGGAACCGCTCTACGGAATGGCAGTCACCGGCCTGGTGGATCCGGACCGGCTGCTGCGCAACGACGCGGGCAGGCCGGGTGTGCCGCTCACACTGACCAAACCGCTGGGCGTCGGGATCCTCAACAACCGCCACAAGCGGACCGGCGAGGTCTTCGCGCACGCCGTCGCCGTCATGGCGGCCCTCAACGACGAGGCCAGTGCCGCCGCCCTGGAGTCCGGCGCCGTGTGCGCCACCGATGTGACCGGATTCGGTCTGCTCGGCCATCTGCACAAACTGGCCCGGGCCAGCGGCGTCACGGCCGTCGTGGACGCCGCCGCCGTCCCCGTGCTCGACGGTGCCCGGGAGTCGCTGCGGGCCGGGTACGTCAGCGGAGGCACCCGCCGCAATCTCGACTGGGTGCGTCCGCACCTGGACGCGGGACGGGCGGACGAGGACCGACTGCGGCTGCTCGCCGACGCGCAGACCTCCGGCGGCCTGCTGGTCGCCGGAGAGATCCCCGGACATCCGGTCGTCGGGGAACTGGTGCCCGCCGTGGCCGGCACCACGCTGGTGATCCGCTGAGCCCGGCGCAAGACCGCGGGCCCGGGTGTCTCGCCCCCGGGCCCGGGGGGGGGGGGGGGGTGGGGGGGGGGGGTGGGGGGGGGGGGGGGGGGGGGGGGGGGGTGGTGGGCGGTTCGGCAGTCAACTGCGGATCTGTGGAGAAG
>NZ_JBVJNN010000048.1:0-49159 GCF_055583685.1 Streptomyces sp. NPDC104581 | reverse complement strand
AACAAAACCTCCCAACCCCCCCCCCCCCCCCCCTTCTTTGCAGGTGGAAGGTCGCCGGGGGGGGGGGGGGGGGAGGGGGGGGGGGGGGGGGGGCTCCCCCCCCCACCGCCCCCCCCCCCCCCCCCGACCGACGTCAGGCCGTCAGGCCGTCCTCACCCCGCCGCCCCGTCGGCCGCCTGGGCGCGCAGCGCGCGCTCCACGCCCGCCCGCGACTCCGACATCAGACGCCGCAGCGAGGCGTTCGGGGAGGCCGACTCCAGCCAGGCGTCCGTCGCGTCCAGGGTCGACGGCGCGATCTGGAGCGCCGGGTACAGGCCCAGCGCGATCTGCTGCGCCATCTCGTGGCTGCGCGAGTCCCACACGTCCTTGACGGCCGCGAAGTACTTCTCCGTGTACGGCGCCAGCAGTTCGATCTGGTCCGTCTGGACGAAGCCGCCGATGACCGCCTCCTGGAGCGCGTTCGGGAGTTTGTCGGACTCCACGACCGACGCCCACGCCTCGGCCTTCGCCTCGGCGGTCGGCCGCGCCGAGCGGGCCGCCGCCGCGTGCCGCTCGCCCGCCGCCGTACGGTCGCGCTCGTACTCCGCGGCGATCTCCTCCTCGTCGTGCAGACCGACCGCCGCCAGCCGCTGGACGAGCGCCCAGCGCAGCTCCGTGTCGACGGCCAGGCCATCGACCGACTCCGAACCGTCCAGCAGCCCCTGGAGCACGTCCAGTTGCTGCGGGGTACGGGCCGTCGCCGCGAAGGCGCGCGCCCACGCCAGCTGGTGGTCGCTGCCCGGCTCCGCGGTACGCAGGTGTGCCAGCGTGGCCTCCGTCCACTGCGAGAGCCCCGCCTCCCGCCACTCCGGCGCCGCGTACAGGTCCAGCGCGAGCTTCACCTGACGGTGCAGCGACTGCACGACGCCGATGTCCGTCTCCTTGGCGATGCCCGACAGCACCAGCGCCAGGTAGTCCCGGGTGGCGAGTTCCCCGTCGCGCGTCATGTCCCACGCCGACGCCCAGCTCAGGGCGCGCGGCAGTGACTCGGTGAAGTCCCCGAGGTGCGCGGTGACGACCCGCAGCGACTCCTCGTCGAGGCGGACCTTCGCGTACGACAGGTCGTCGTCGTTCAGCAGGATCACCGCGGGCCGCGGCGTGTTGTGCGGGAACGGCACCTGTGTCAGCTCGCCGTCGACGTCCAGCTCGATCCGGCTCGTGCGGACCAGCTTGCCGTCCGCGTCCAGGTCGTAGCAGCCGATCGCGATGCGGTGCGGGCGCAGCACCGGTGTGCCCTTGGCGCCCGGGGGCAGCGCGGGCGCCTCCTGCCGCACGGCGAGCGAGGCCACGTGCCCGGACTCGTCCAGCTCGATCTCCGGCCGCAGGACGTTGATCCCCGCCGTCTCCAGCCACGCCTTCGACCAGGTCTTCAGATCACGCCCGGAGGTCTCCTCCAGCGCGCCCAGCAGATCGGTCAGGCGCGTGTTCCCGAACGCGTGCGCCTTGAAGTACGCCTGCACGCCCCGGAAGAACTCGTCCTGCCCGACGTACGCGACGAGCTGCTTGAGGACGGAGGCCCCCTTCGCGTACGTGATCCCGTCGAAGTTGACGAGGACGTCCTCCAGGTCGGTGATGTCCGCCATGATCGGGTGCGTCGAGGGGAGCTGGTCCTGCCGGTACGCCCAGGTCTTCATGGAGTTGGCGAACGTCGTCCACGAGTGCGGCCACCGCGACTCCGGCGCGTGCGCGAGGCACGCGATCGAGGTGTACGTCGCGAACGACTCGTTCAGCCACAGGTCGTTCCACCACTCCATGGTGACCAGGTCGCCGAACCACATGTGCGCCAGCTCGTGCAGGATGGTCTCGGCGCGCGTCTCGTACGCCGCGTCCGTCACCTTCGAGCGGAACACGTACTGGTCGCGGATGGTGACCGCGCCCGCGTTCTCCATGGCGCCCGCGTTGAACTCGGGCACGAACAGCTGGTCGTACTTGGCGAACGGGTACGCGTAGTCGAACTTCTCCTGGAACCAGTCGAAGCCGAGCCGGGTGACCTCGAAGATCGCCTCCGTGTCCAGGTACTCGGCGAGCGAGGGCCGGCAGTAGACACCGAGCGGCACCGACCGGCCGTCCTTCTCGTACGTGCTGTGCACCGAGTGGTACGGGCCGACGATCAGCGCGGTGATGTACGTCGAGATCCGCGGCGTCGGCTCGAAACGCCACACGTTCGATTCGGGCTCCGGCGTCGGCGAGTTCGAGACGACCGTCCAGCCCTCGGGGGCCGTCACGGTGAACCGGAACGTCGCCTTGAGGTCCGGCTGCTCGAACGACGCGAACACGCGCCGCGCGTCCGGCACCTCGAACTGCGTGTACAGGTACGCCTGCTGGTCGACCGGGTCGACGAACCGGTGCAGACCCTCACCGGTGTTGGTGTACTCGCAGTCCGCGGTCACCGTCAGCTCGTTCGCGCCCTGCCGCAGATGGGGGAGCGCGACGCGCGCGTCCCGGAACACCGCGGCCACGTCCAGTGCCTTGCCGTTGAGCACCACCTCGTGCACGGCGGGCGCCACCAGATCGATGAAGGTCTCCGCCCCGGCGTCCGCGCTCTCGAAGCGCACCGTCGTGACGGACCGGTAGGTCCCGCCCTCCTGGGCACCGCTGAGATCGAGGTCGATCTCGTACGAGTCCACGGTGAGGAGGCGCGCCCGCCGCTGCGCCTCCTCGCGGGTCAGATTTGTGCCAGGCACCCGGTCAGCTCCTCGGATCGTTACGTTTTGGCCCATCCTTCCATGCGGAGCCCGCCGCCCGGTGGCCTGATGCCCGGGGGCGTGACCCGGCCCGCCGTACCCGGCGAACCGCGCGACACCGGCGCCCGCGAGGTCGAACGGGACTCGGGGCGGCTCGTTCTCGAGATCGTCGCGCGGTGGGGAACCGCTGGTGAGGTGACGGGGAGGTCAGGCCCTGTCCCACCGGTCCCGCGCCGCGGCGTACGTCTCGGCGAACAGCGGGTCGACGGCCGGTCCCCGCTCGTGCCGTGTGCCGTACCGCTTCTCGTAGGCGGCGAACCACTCGGGATCGGAGTCGAGGAAGAGCACGTCGTGGAAGGCCATCCGGCGCATGGCGAGCATCGGCACCGGAGCCCGGGCCACCTGGAACTCAGGGTTGCGGGCGGCCCGTTCGTCGCAGTGCGGATGGAACTGCGCGGCCATCAGCTCCCTGTCCACCAGCTCGGGCTTGACCAGGCGGTGCGCCTCGTCGAGCAGGCGGAAGCGCCGCTCGGGGAGACCCGAGAGCACCAGCACCAGCGTGTGCAGGGTGCGGTTACGGCCCTCCCAGCGGATGGTCTCGAACGTCTCGGCCATCCGGCGCACCACTTGCACCAGGCCCTCGGTGTCGATCTCCGGATCGACCTCCCACTCCCTCAGCAGGAAGGTCCCCGCCCTCGTCGCGGGTTCCACGAAGGGGCAGACCGCGCCCTCCCTGTTGGTGCCCTCGTGCGGTCGGGTGATGAACTCCTCGATCCAACGGCGGCCCGCTTCGAGGAGCGCCGACGGTGGGGGGCCCGTCGCGTCCCCTCCCTTCTGCCCCGGGGGCGGGGAATATATTGGTACTTGCATAGATATTCCCTCTCATTCGGGATGTGCTGAACCGCCACCCGGGGTCACACGAGTTGGAAGTGTTCGGTGACCGGGCGGTTCAGTTGTTCGGTTGTTTCCGGCGCGCCGGAGCCGGGCGCCGGTGGATCAGTCCCCTGGCCGGTGTGTTCGGTAGTGCTCACCGAAGGCGGCGAGCCGGTTCTTCTCCAGCCAGCCGCTGAACAGCCGCCCGACCGGTGCGCCGGGCACACCGTCGCGCTCCCCGGGACCCGCCGCGGACAGCAGCCAGGCCGGCATGAACCGCAGTGTCCAGACCGGTGCCGTCTTGCGCATGTGCTTCGCGAAGCCCTTCCAGGTCCTGTCGTCCAGGGCGGGGGCCAGTCGTCCCGACAGCTCGCGTTCCTCGTCGGCGGCGTGCTTGGCGAGCTGCACGCGCAGCTCATCCGTCCGGGTGGCCAGCTCAGCCGGGGCCGCCTCATCGGTACCGAGCCGCCGACTCGTCGTGTGCCAGGTGTGCAGGACCTTGGTGAGCTCCTCGTGCTCGGCGGTCATCAGGGCCAGCGCCTCCTCGTCGGCGCCGCGTTCGCGCAGCTTCGGCCAGAGGAAGTCGTCCTCGCCCTCGTGGTGGTGCTCGATCAGCTGGAAGATCTTTTCCACGTAGTCGCGCAGAGCGGCGGTGCGTTCGGCGTTGACCGCCGGCAGTTCACGGGCGGCGCGGCCGATGCGCTCAAGGTCGCGCACCATGGCGCGGTGAGCCAGCAGCATCGTCTGGTGGCCCGGGGCGAGGACGGTGGTGTGGGACTCGGTCACGAGCGGCTCCTTGCATGCGCGACGATGAGGGGACCTGGGGCGTGCTTCGGAAGTGGCGCCGTCCGCCCGAAGGGCGGGACCTGTGAGACACGCCCTGGAGGGGCCGGGCGCTTCGCGGGTGGCGAGCCGACGGATCGCGGTGCCCGGTACCTGGTCACCAGGCGTCGTCCGGCAGCTCCATCAGGACGCTGTCCTGGCGTTCGGCGAGAGCGCGTTGGACGGTGAGCAGCGGAAGCACCTCCTGTGCGAAAAACCTGGCCGTCGCTATCTTGCTCAGACAGAACGCGTGCTCGGCGCTGTTCCGGTCATCCTGATACGTCGCCAGCTTCTCCTCGGCCACCGTTGCCTGACGGAGCAGCAGCCAGCCGAGCAGCACGTCGCCGGTCGCCATCAGCAGCCGTGTGGTGTTCCGCCCCACCTGGTGGACGGCCGTCGGCTCCTCCAGCGAACGGAGCAGCCATGCGCCCATGACGTCTGCCATCGCGCGCAGTTGCGCCACCGCCTCCGCGAGCAGCGCACGCTCCGCCGCCAGGCCGCCACCCGTCTCGTTGCGCGCCTCCTTCTCCACCTCGGCGAGCAGGGCGTGCAGGGCCGAGCCCTGGTCCCGGGCGACCTTGCGGAAGAAGAAGTCCATCCCCTGGATGGCGGTGGTTCCCTCGTACAGGGTGTCGATCTTGGTGTCGCGGATGTACTGCTCCAGCGGAAAGTCCTTCATGTAGCCCGCTCCGCCCAGAATCTGCAGGGCGTGGTTGAGCTGCTCGCAGGCGCGTTCGGAGCTGTAGCCCTTGACGACGGGCAGGAGCAGGTCGTTGAGAGCCGTCGCCTCCTCGTCGGTGCTCCCCTCGGCGAGCGCCGACGCGATCCGGTCCTGCACGGTCGCCGTGTAGAGGACCAGGGCGCGCAGCCCCTCCGCGAAGCCCTTCTGGAGCAGCAGCGAGCGCCGTACCTCCGGGTGCCGGATGATGGGCACCTTGGGTGCGGAGCGGTCGCCGAGGGCGGCCAGGTCCGAGCCCTGCACCCGCTCCTTCGCGTACGCGGCCGCGTTGAGGTATCCGGTGGACAAGGTGGCCGCGGACTTGGTCCCGACGATCATCCGGGCCTGTTCGAGGATCTGGAACATCTGCCGGATGCCGTCGTGCTCCTCGCCGAGCAGCATGCCGACCGCCGGCTCCTCGGCCCCGAAGGTGAGTTCACAGGTGGCCGAGGCCTTGAGGCCCATCTTGTCCTCCAGCGCGGTGGCGTAGACCCCGTTGCGGGCCCCCAGCCGGCCGGTCGCCGGCTCGGCGATCCGGAACTTGGGCACCAGGAACAGTGACAGTCCCTTGGTCCCGGGACCGTGGCCGTCCGGCCGGGCGAGTACGAAGTGGACGATGTTCTCGGCCAGATCGTGCTCGCCGGAGGTGATGAACCGCTTGACCCCCTCCAGGTGCCAGCTCCCGTCGGGTTGCCGCCGCGCCCTGGTCCGGCAGGCGCCCACGTCACTGCCCGCCTCGGGTTCGGTCAGCACCATGGTGCCGCCCCATTGCCGTTCGGCCATCACCCGGGCGAGCTGCCGTTGCTCCTGGTTGCCCAGGCGGTCGAGGACTCGCGCGAAGCCGACGAACCCCTGATAGAGGTAGAGCGCGGGGTTGGCGCCCAGAGCCAGCTCCGCCACCGCCCAGCGCAGCGACGGCGGCACCTCGGCCCCACCCTGCGACACCGGCAGGTCGAGCAGGTGCCAGCCGCCCTCCAGCCAGGCCCGATAGGCGCGCTTGAAGGAGTCGGGCAGCGTGACCGAGCGAGCCGCGGGATCGTAGACCGGCGGGGTGCGGTCCGCCGCCACGGAGGCGTCCGCCAGTTGGTGCACGGCCAGGCGCTCGACCTCGGCCAGCATGGCCCGCGCGGTCTCCTGGTCGGTTGCGGCGAACGCCCCCCGACCGTATGCCCCGGCGCGGCCCAGCACCTCGAAGAGGACGAACTCCAGGTCCCGCAGATTCGACTTGTAGTGGCTCATGGCCGGTTGCTCCGCTCCATTCGTGAGGTGTGCCGATCCGGCGCCGGAATCGGGCTCCGTGCCGGGCGGCACTCGGCACGGAACCGGGTCACGGTCGGCCGAGCAGCTGGGTCAGAGCTGCGGCGAGGCGCTCGACCTCCGCCTCCGTACCGACCGAGATGCGCAGCAGGCCCGGCAGCCCGAGGGCGGTCAGATCGCGGACGAGGACGTGGTGCTCCTCGGCGAGACGGGCAGCGAAGCGGGCGCTGTCGCCAGGTTCGGAGCCCTTCCCCGGAACCTGCGCCATCACGAAGTTCGCCGCCGAGGGAAAGTAGCCGAGACCCAGCGAGTCCAGGGTCTTGCACAGCAGCTCCCTGACCCTGGCGTTGTCCGCCCGCACCCGGTCCAGGTACTCGGGTACGTCCAGGGCGCGCCGCACCGCCCGCTGGGCCTGGCGGTTGACGTTGAAGGGCAGCGCCATCGCGGTGGTGTTGAGCTGCCCGATCAGGTCCGGTGGGCCGACGGCGAAGCCCGCGCGCACCGAGGCCAGGCCCCACGCCTTGGAGAAGGTGCGGGTCACCAGCACCCGCCGCCCCTCCCGCACCGCCTCCAGCGCGAACTCGTGGGCGGGGCCGGCGAAGTCGATGTACGCCTCGTCGAAGACCAGCACGGTTCCGGTGCTCTCGGCGGTGTCGATCAGCTCATGGACCTCGTCGCGGTCCAGCAGCGCCCCGGTGGGGTTGAGCGGGTTGCAGACGAACGTGAGGGCGGCACCCTGCCGCATGGCGGCCGTGAGGCCGGCGACCGGGATCGCCGCGCCCGTCAACGGGACGGTGTGCGTCCGCGCGCCCACGGCCGCGGCCGAGGTCACGTAGCCGGGAAAGGTGCCGCCGGTGGTGGCGACGAAGCCGCCGGTCCCGCGCAGGAACGTCAGCGAGGCGAGCAGCACCAGCTCATCGGTGCCGTTGCCGAGCGCGATCATCTCGGGGGCGACCCGGAAGTGCTCGGCCAGCCGCTCCCGCATCGCCGCGCACTCGCTGTCCGGGTAACGGTTGAGGTGGTCGGAGGCCTCGGCGCACACGTCCTCGACCGTGCCGGGCGGAGGGCCGTACGGGTTCTCGTTGAGGTGCAGGCGAAGCCAGTCCTCCCGGCCGGTGATCTCTGTGGAGGTGAAGAAGTATGGCTGAGCCGGGCCGTCTTGCGGCATGGAATCCTTCTCTCGAACGGTGTCGACGGGTCAGCCGAGGAGGACCCGGGCCAGGGTCTTGAACGAGTCCCCGCCCGGCCTCAGGGCGGCCCGGCAGCGGAAGCGCTGGACCTTCCCGCTGGGGGTCCGGGGCAGGTGGCCGCGCTCGACGAAGACGCACTCCGCGAGCGCGATGCCCGACTTCTCACGCGCGACGGCGGCGGCCCGGTCGGCGATCAGGTGGAAGTCGTCGCTCCGCCGCTTGGGCTCCATCAACAGGACCAGCCGGGAGACGCCGCCGTCGGCCACGTCGACCAGAGCCGAGCACCCCGTGCGGACCGAGCCGAGCGACTCGACCGCCGACTCGATCTCGCTGGTGTAGACGTTGCGCCCTCCTACCGAGATCAGGTCGTCGGCCCGGCCGACGAAGTACACCTCGCCCTCGTGGACGAAGCCCAGGTCGCCGGTGTGCAGCACGCCGTCCCGGAACCGCTCGGCCGTCTGCACGGGGTCACCGAGGTAGCCGGAGGCCAGACTGGGGGAGGAGACCAGGAGCTGTGAGACCCGGCCCGGCTCCTGCGTGGTCACCGTGACCCCGGGAAGCGGCGTTCCGTTGGATACCAGCCGCGTGGCGCCCGGAGTGCCGTCGGGGACCTCGGTGATGTCGCCGGCCATCAGCCCCGCCCCGTCGAAGCTGCGGGTGGACGGTTCCTGCCACGTCCTGCTGCTGGAGACCGCCAGGGTCGCCTCGGCCATGCCGTAGGCCGGCATGAACGCCGCCCGGGACAGGCCCGAGGGCCCGAACGCGGCCATGGTGGTCTCCAGGGTCGCCGCGTCCACTCGCTCGGCGCCCACGACGAAGACCTTGAGGGCGAGCGGCTTCGGCAGCGGCGTGCGGCCCTGCGCCCTGGCCGCCAGGTACAGGGCGGTGTTGGTGCCGGCGGACATGGTGGCGCCGAACTCCGACATGTCCCGGAACCAGGTGCGCGGCGCCATCCCGAAGCGTTCGGGGGAGGAGAGGACGAAGTCGTAGTCGAACGCCCAGGCGTTCAGCAGGGTTCCGAAGATCCCCATGTCGTGGGAGAGCGGCAGCCAGGAGACGATCGTCTCGTCGCCCACGCGCCCGTCCGCCAGGTCGTAGAGCATGTGCAGGTGCGTCGCGATGGCGCGGGAGGTGAGCGCGCAGCCCTTGGGCACGCTGGTGCTGCCGGACGAATACTGGACGAAGGCGGTCTCCTCCGGGCCGGGCGGCGACGGGTCGATGTGCCCGCCGCCGTACAGCGAGGTCCAACTGCGGACCGGGAGCCGCGCGGCCAGCCCGGCCGGCACCATCGGCGCGATGGTCTCGTCCGTCAGCAGCACCGTGGCATCGAGCCGCTCGGTCAGCCGCGTGAGCTGACTCCCGTACTCCTCGGGTGTCTGGCCGCGGGCCGGCAGCGGGAAGGACGCGACGGTGCCGCCGGCCAGCCAGACCGCGAGCAGGCCGCGCACGGTGTGCGCCGAGTTGGTCAGGACGGTGGCGACCCGGGTCCCGGGCCGCACACCGGCCGCACGGAGCGTGGCCGCCATGCCGTGCGCCTCCCGCACGACCTCGCGCCACGGGGTGTGCCCGAAGCCCTCCCCGTCCCAGTGGTGCAGGACTCCCCGGGACCGGCCGCGCAGCAGCAGGTCCCACAGTTCGGTGCCGGTGGCTGCCACTGCTACTCCACGTCCACGAGGGAGATGTCGGAACCGTCGCGCGACCGGTGCGCCATGGGGGCGATGCTCTGCTGCCCGGTCAGCAGCTCCTCCCGGCTGAGCTTGCTGCCCTCGACCCGGCTGACTCCGGCCTCGCGCATCGTCATCCGCTCGGGGTCGATCCGGATGACCTTCCAGGCCAGCCGGGTCCGCTCCAGACTCCAGATGAAGACGGCCGAGAGATCGACCTCGTACCACTTCATCCCATGCCGCGCGGAGCGGGGGAAGGCGTGGTGGTTGTTGTGCCACGCCTCACCGAAGGACGGCAGGGCGAGCCAGGCGACGTTGCGGGACTCGTCGGTGGTGGCGAACCGCCGGCTGCCGAAGTAGTGGCCGATGGAGTTCACCGCGTACGTCATGTGATTGATCAGGAAGATCCGCACCAGGCCGCCCCACAGGATGCCGGTCAGCAGCGCCTCGACGGAGCCCCCGGTGATGGCGAAGGCCAGCAGGCCGGGCAGCAGGATGCCGGCGGCGACGACGGCGATGAAGTTCTCGCTCAGCCAGCGCAGCGGCTTCTCGCGGACCAGGTCCGGGCAGTAGCGGATGGGGTCGGACTTGAGCCCCTCGTCGAAGAGCCATCCCAGGTGCGCGTGCCACATGCCGGTCATCGCGCCCCTGAAACCGGGTGCGAAGCCGAGATGGGGGCTGTGCGGGTCGCCCTCCTTGTCGGCGACCCGGTGGTGCTTGCGATGGTGGGCCGCCCAGATGATCGGAGGCCCTTGGCCCGCCAGCACGCCGGCCGTGGCGAGCGCGACGCGTATCGGCTTGTACGTCTCGAACGCGCGGTGCGTCAGCATCCGGTGGTACCCGGCGGAGATGCCGAGCCCCGATATCGCGTACATGATCAGGGTGACCAGCACATCGGTCCAGCCGAAGATGTTGTTCCAGGCCAGCACCATGGCCGCGCCGAGTGCGAGCAGTGGTACCAGTGACGCGACGAGCATGTACCAGCGGTGTTCTCTGCCGTCCATATCCTTGCTGTCCTCTTCTCTCGTTCCTGCCGTGTCCGGTTTCTGTGGCGCGTGGTCGTCCTGTCGGGCCGACAGGGGCGCGGGCTTGCGGGATTCAGACGCCCGAGGTGGTCTCCGGGTCGAACTCGGTGCGCAGCGCGGGCAGTGCGAGTGACAGCAGCGCGGCACACCCGGTGAGCACCGTTCCGAGCAGGAACGCCGAGTGGAAGCTGGTCAGCAGCGCGTCCGGCAGAGCGGCGCCGGAGGAGACCTCGTCATCCAGCCGGCTGCTCGCCAGGGTGGCCAGGACGGCGAGTCCGATCGCGCCGCCGATCTGCTGGCCGGTGTTGAGCACCCCGGAGGCCGCCCCGGAGTCCGCCTTGGGCACTCCGCTGACGGCCGCCACCACCAGCGGCACCATGGCCAGCCCGTAACCCGCCGCGCACAGCAGCAGGGTCGGCAGCAGATCCGCCGCGTACGACGCGTCCAGCGGTGTCCTGAGCAGCAGCCCGAGCCCGAGGGTCGCCGAACCGAGGCCGACGAGGCACAGCACACGGCTGCCCACCTTCGGCAGCAGCTGGATCGCGATCCCGGAGAAGACCGCCATGGTGACGCCGAACGGTGCCCAGGAGACACCCGCCTTCAGCGGCGACCAGTCCAGCAGGTTCTGCATGTACTGGGTCAGGAAGAAGAAGATCCCGTACAGCCCCGAGGCCGCGAGCAGCATCATGACGTTGGCGGTGGCGATCTGCCGGTTGGCGAAGAGGCCGAGCCGGATCAGCGGTTCGTCGGCGCGCTGCTCCCGCACCACGAACGCGGCCAGCAGCACCGCGGAGCCGATCAGACCGCCCACGGTCTCCGCGGATCCCCACGGCCGGTGGTTGGTGCTGATGACGGTGTAGACGAGGAGCAGCAGCGCGCCCGTGATGAGCACAGCCCCGGTGCCGTCGGTGGAGGGCCGCTTCGCGGGCCGCTC
Organism: Streptomyces sp. NPDC104581; assembly: GCF_055583685.1. NCBI lineage: Bacteria > Bacillati > Actinomycetota > Actinomycetes > Kitasatosporales > Streptomycetaceae > Streptomyces > Streptomyces sp. NPDC104581. The sequence goes on along the minus strand of NZ_JBVJNN010000048.1, from coordinate 37,953 downwards.
GGCGCGGTCGGCGAGCGCGGGCCGCAGCGTGAGGGCGAACAGCAGGATGCCGATGGGGATGTTCACGAAGAACACCCATCGCCAGTCGATCAGATCGGTGATGACGCCGCCCAGCAGCACCCCGGAGACACCGGATATGCCGGTGAGCCCGCCCCAGATACCCAGCGCCCTGCGCCGCTCCTTGGCCTCGCTGAAGACGGTGATGAGGATGGTCAGGGCGGCCGGACTCAGCAGCGCCGCGCCGAACCCCTGGGCCCCGCGGCCCACGATCAGCGTTTCCGGTGAGTTGGCCAGCCCGCACCCGAGCGAGGCGAGGGTGAAGACGCTCAGCCCGGTGAGGAACACGCGACGGGGGCCGAACAGGTCGGCGCAGCGGCCGCCGAGCACCAGGAAGCCGCCGAACAGCAGCATGTAGGCGTCGACGACCCAGGCCAGCGAGGCCCGCTCGAAGCCGAGTTCGTCGCGGATGGTCGGCAGCGCCATGGCGACGACGGTGTCGTCGATGATGACCATGAACTGCGCACCGCAGGTGACCGCGAGCGCGAGTCCGGCCGCCTTGCCTGCCGCGCCGGTCGGGGGGCCCTTGGTGGGCCGGACTGTTCCCCTGCTCATTGAGATTCCTTCACGTCGGGTGCGTTGTGCTGTGCCGCGGGACAGCGGGATGGTGCCGAGGAGGTCAGGAGGTACCGGTACGGCTGATGACCCGGTTCAGCCGGTCCATACGGGTGGCGAGGCTCATCCGTCCCTCCAGGCGGAAGGCGGGCAGTCGCCGGCCGTCGATGTCGTTGAACCCGTACTCCTCGGCCAGGTCACCGGTCGAGAGCACCTGGCCGGAGCGTTCCAGCACCTGTGGGTCGGCGGCCAGGTGGGCGATCGCGCGACCCACGTACTCGGGGGAGTGGACGACGGCGGCGGGTCCGTCGCCGAGCGCCTCCCAGGCCGCCTCCACGCGCTCGGTGCGTACGAATCCGGGGTGCACCGACAGTGCCGCGACCCGCTGCTTGCGCAGGTCCGCGGCGAACGCCCTGCTCATCCGGTCACTCGCCGATTTGAACACGTCGTAGGCGGCTTGGCCCAGGTAGATGTCGCCATCGGTGAAGCCGATGCCGACTATCAGCCCGCTCTGCTGCTCCGTCATCAGCGGGGTGAGCAGCCTGGTCACGTCGTACTGGGCGCGCAGCGAGCCCTCGCACAGCTCGTACCGCCACATCGGCTGCTTCCAGTAAGGGGCGTCGAAGCGGATGTCGGCGGAACGCTCGTAGCCGGCCCAGGCGTTGTTCACCAGCAGGTCGAGGGAGCCGTGCTCGGCCGCGACGCGGTCGGCCAGCGCCTGGTTGTCGTCGGTGGAGCGGTGGTCGCAGCGCACCGCGATGCCGGTGCCGCCGCGGGCGGTGACCTCCTCGGCCGTGTCGTCCACCGTTCCCGGCAGATCCTCGGTGCGCCCGGTGGTGCGGGTGCTGCGCCCGGTCACGTACACCGTCGCGCCGGCGCTGCCCAGAGCGAGGGCGATGCCGCGTCCCACCCCCCTGCTGGCTCCGGTGACCACGGCGACGGTCTTCTCCAGTCGGGGCGGCTGCCACTCCTGGTGCATGTCCTGGTCCACAGAGTGTCCTTTCGGCTCGCTAGCTGAGGTGGGCGGAAGCGTAGGCGAGGGTCCGCGCGTAGGCCTCCGTGTCCGCGATGTGCGGCAGGCCGTAGCGCTCACGCAACTCGGGCATGGAGGTGGGCAGTACGCCGCCTCCGCACCGGGTGACCTCGCTGACGTCGCGCAACACCGAGAGGTAGGAGCGGGCCAGCGGGGGCAGCCGGCGCAGCTCCTCGGGGTCGAGGGTGTCGGGATCGGTGACCGGCGGCGGGGTGAGAGGGCGCCCGAGTGAGGAGGCGTGCTTGGCGCACACCTCGACCGCGGTCTCCATGTCCATCGCCTCCTCGCCGTAGGTCACCCAGAACTCCCCGCTGTTCTCGTCCAGTTCGACGCAGCGCAGTACCGCCTTGGCGAGCAGGTCCTGGGGGACGACATCGATCCGGTTGCCGCGGTGCACCGGGAGGAACGGCGCCCGCCCGCGGCAGATCCAGTCCGACATGAGCTGGACGATCTGCCCCCGGGATGTCCAGCCGGTCAGGGAGTCGCCGATCAGATTGGTCGGCCGGAAGACGGTGTGCGGCAGACCGCTGTCGCGCAGCAGCTGTTCGGAACGGAGCTTGGAGCGGACGTAGTTGGTGGTGACGTTGGTCTCGCTGAGCCGGTGCGGCGCGCCCGCCGACAGCGCGGCGACGAATGCGGTGCTCATGAAGTGCACCGTCGCGCCGGCCGTTTCGGCGAACTCCATCACCCGGCGGGTGCCCTCCACGTTGACCGGCCGGTAGCGCTCGTCCGGCAGGCCCCACTCGGTCAGCCCGGCCGAGTGGATGACGGTGTCCACGTCGCGGACCAGCGTCCGGTAGCTGTCCTCGTCCAGCCCGAAGCGTGGTTCGGCCAGGTCGGCGGTGAGCTGTTCCTCCGCCTCGGCGGGCAGTGCGCTGCCCCCGGGCCGGACCATCGAGATCAGCCGGAGGGGGCGGCCCGGGGCCTCTCGCAGGATCGCCCGGCCGACGACTCCGGCGGCCCCCGTCAGCAGTACGGTGCGGTTCGTGCTCATGCCCGGGACTCCTTCCACTCCATCAGGCGTGCGGTGGCGCGGGCCCCGATGAACAGGAGGGGCTCCGGCGGGAAGGCACGTGCCGAGCGCTGCGCGTCGTCCACGTAGAGCAAGCGGGAGAAGTCCGAGTCCTTGCCCAGGACCAGGTCCCGCAGCACCTTGCCGCCGGTGTGGGTGGCGGCGATGCCGTTGCCGTTGAATCCGTAGCCGTAGAAGATGTTGCCGCCCGGCAGCGAGCCGAAGTGCGGGGCGTAGTCACGGGTGATGTCCATGACGCCGCCGTAGGTGTAGGTGAACCGCAGGTCCCGCCACATGGGGAAGAACCGGCCGAACTCCTCGAAGAGAGCGCGATAGGCGCGCTGGTCGTTCATCCGCCGCCGACGGGTGTCCCGGCCCCAGAAGTAGAAGGCGGGGCCGCCCGCCCACAGCAGGCGGTTGTCGGCGGTGAAGCGGGCACAGGTCAGGAACGTCTTGGCCTCGACCATGCCCTCGCGGCCCGCCCAGTCGACGCGGCCGAGCTGCTCCTCGGTGAGCGGTTCACTCACCATCGCGTAACTCCACAGCGGCACCGTCTTGTTGCGGAACTGCTGGAAGGTGGACTGGAGTGCGTTGGCGGCGACGATCACCTTGTCGGCGGTGATCGTGCCCCCGGGAGTGACCACCTGCGGCCGTACCCCGGGCCGCACTTCCAGGACCGGGGTGTTCTCGTGGATCACCACCCCCCGTTCCTTGATCACGCGGGCCACCCCGCGGGCCAGTTTGAACGGATTGACCAGCGCGCCGCCGGTGCGGGTGGCTCCCAGCACGGCCGGGGAGCCGATCACCTCACGAGCCTGGGCCGCCGAGAGGAGGGGCGGCTGCTCCCGGCCGGCGATGGTGCCGGCGAGCTCGCGGTCCGCGCGCAGCCGCTTCAACTGCGCCTGGGTGGTGGCCACCATCAGGTAGTCGTTGGCCTCGTACTCGACGTCGATCTTGTTGCGGCGGGCGAAGCGGCCGATCTCCAGCACGGAGCGCCCTACCGCCTGGGACGCCTCCAGGCTGCGGCGCGTACCGAACGTCCTGACCAGGCCCTGGATGTCCTTGCCGATGGTCGGCGTGACGAAGCCGTCCGCCCGGCCGGACGCCCCGTACCCGGCGTACTCGGCCTCGATGACGCGGATGTCGAGCGCGGGCTCGGCCTCCTTGAGGAAGTGCGCGGCCCACAGCCCGGTGTAACCGCCGCCGACGATGGCGATGTCGCAGTCCGCGTTCTCACGCAGCGGTGGCTCGGGGACGACCGGCTCCGTCTCGTGCCAGTAGACGACATGCTTTCGGCTAGTCACTCAGCGCCCCTTCTGAAAAATAATTCTCGACAGTCCCAGATGGCGATTCTGGAAATGCCTGACACTCGCCTCCAGGTAGTTCTCGTAGTTGGCAACGTTCTCCTCGCTGGAGAACCGGACGGCCGCCTCCCGGTTGTTCCTGAGTCGATGCAGCCATTCCGCGCAGGTCCGGCTGTAGTGGTCTGGGTCGTTGCGCAGGGAGACGACGTCGAAGAGCTTCTCGCTCCCCTCGACCACCTCCGAGAGAGCCGGAATTTCGGATTCCGGGAAGATGGTCTCGATGATGAACATCAGCTCCCGCACGGTTGCCTTGTCCATCACCGTATTGTTGCCCTTGACGTTCGTCTGGAGGGCGAGGCGGCCGCGCGGCGGCAGCCACTCGAAGCAGCGCTCGAAGAACTCCCGGTAGGCCGCCACGCGTTCGGCGCGCGAGAGCCCGGTGCGGGCGAAGTGCTCGAAGGCGCCGATCGAGATTATGGCGTCGTAGGGCTCGGCCGGATGATGGTCGCGCCAGTTCTCCACGCGGATCTCGGCCCCGGGGATGCCGGCCGACTCGGCGAGAGCGGCCTGACTGTCGCTGAGCGTGAGGCCCACCGCCTGCTGGACGCCGTGCACCTGCGTCAGCCGGCTCAGCACGCTGCCCCATCCGCATCCCACGTCGAGGACGCGCCGTGTGCCGACGGCGCGCGCCCCCTCGATCAGATAGTCCAGCTTGCGTGCCTGCGCCGTCTCCAGGTCGTCCGGCGCAGCCTCTGTGCCGAGTACGGGCTCCGCCCACAGGGCGCAGGTGTACGTGAGGGACCGGTCCAGCCACAGCGCGTAGAAGTCGTTGGAGACATCGTAGTGGTGCCGGATGGCCTCAGCGGTGGCACCCCGGTATGCGGTCGTGCTCACGTGGTCGCACCGGCGGCCCGGGTCGTCTCGATCAGGTTGACGAGATCGCCGACCGTCTTGACGCTGGCCGCCTGGCTCGGGTCCAGTTCGACCTCGGCGTCGTCCTCGATCGTGTAGACGATGTCGGCGATCTGGAGGCTGGAGAGGCCAACCGAGTCGAAGGCGGTGTCAGCGTCGAGAGAAAGGTCGGCGGCCTTCTTGCCGAGCTTCTTCGCTATGAGGGTGCACACGGTTTCGACGGTGATCACGGATTTTTCCTCTCGATTGATCGCGATTGAAGGAAGCTAACCCGGCCGGGCGAACGGCACATAGCACATCGCATGGCAAATCCCTGCCATGTCGTTCCTTCCTGGCGGATGGCAGACAGGTGTCACTTGCCGATGCTGTGCCGCTGAAATTCAAATAAGTGGACCACCGCCTCAGAAAAGAACGGTCTTATGAGAAGCGAATCCCGTGTGGTCGACTTCATCGTCGATTTCTTGAGGTGCCAGGAAGTTCGGCATGTCTTCGGAGTCGGTGGCGCCAATATCGAGGACCTCTACGACGCGCTTCACCTCTCGGTGGACGGCCCGCTCGGCGTGGTCGCGAAACACGAGTTCTCGGCCGCCACGATGGCGGACGGCTATCACCGTGCGGCCCAGCGGATGCCCGTGATCGCCTCCACCTCCGGTGCCGGTGCCATGAACCTGGTTCCCGGACTGGCCGAACTGCGGGCCTCCCACGTACCGGCCCTCGCGCTCATCGGCCAGCCGCCCCTGTCACTGGACGGTCGCGGGTCCTTCCAGGAGACCAGCGGGCTCGCGGGCTCGATCGACGCGGCCCGGCTGTTCGCGGAGATCGCCGTGCACTGTGTACGGGTGACCGACCCGGAGGCGATCACGGAGGAGCTGCCGCGGGCCTTCGCCGCCGCGCTGTCCGAGCCCGGACCAGCCGTTCTGCTGCTGCCCAAGGACATCCAGCAGGCCGTAATCGAATCGTGGAGCAGGCCCGGGGCGCCGACCCGCGCAGCCCGCCCGCGCTCCGCGGACGCCGACCGCGCGCGGGCGGTGGCCCTGCTGCGCTCGGCCGTGGCACGGCACGGCGTGGCGGTGATCGCCGGCGAGGGCGTGGCCAGAGCGGATGCCCGGCCCCAACTGGCCGCTCTGGCCGAAGCGCTGGAGGCGCGCGTCGCGGTGGCACCGGACGCCAAGGACGTCTTCGACGACCGGGACCCCCGTCATCTCGGCATCGCCGGAGTGATCGGCAGCGCACAGGTGCAGGCAGCGGTGGAGCAGGCTTCCGCCGTCCTGCTGGTCGGCACCCGGCTGCCGCAGATGGCGGGGGCCGGGCTGCACGATCACCTCAAGGGCGTACCGGTCGTCTGCCTCGACCCCAGGGCCCCGTTCCTGGAGCCGCACGAGGACCTGGTGCGGCTCACCGGGGACCTGGCCGAGGAGATGACGACGCTGACCGGGGAACTGCTCGCGCCCACCGCGGGGCAGGAGTCCGGCGGCGCCGCAAGGGCTCCGGCGGACGACCTGCGTCGGCCCGGGCTCGCACCGGTGGACGTGACGGCGGCGCCCGAGCCGGCCACGGTGGTGCCGGACACCCCGACGGAGGCGCTGGACATGGTGGCAGCGGCCCGCGTGATCGGCGAGGTCCTCCCCGAGCGCTCCATCGTGGTCAGCGACGCGGGCAACACCGGCGCGGTCGCGCTCAACCATGTGGGCCTGCCCCCGGGCGGCCGGTTCATCACCGCCATGGGCATGGGCGGCATGGGCCACAGTTTCGGTGCCGCGATCGGTGCCGCGTTCGCCACCGGGCGGCGCACCTGTGTGGTGGCCGGCGACGGGGCGTTCTTCATGCACGGCATGGAGGTGCACACCGCGATCGAGCACCAGCTGCCTGTCACCTTCGTGATCTTCAACAACCAGTCCCACGGCATGTGTTACACCCGGGAGATGCTGTTCTACGCGGGCGACTACTCCTACAACCTCTTCCGCCCGGCCCGGATCGGCGACGGCATGGCGGCCATGTTCCCCGGTCTGGACGCGGTGACACCCCGTAGCGCCGACGAATTGCGCGCGGCGCTCGAACGGGTCCACGCCACCCGCGCGCCCGCACTGATCTGCATCGAGGTCGATCCGGCCGAGGTGCCCCCCTTCCGCCCCTTCCAGCACGTCATCGCCGCCGGTTCCAACCGGCCCGCCAATCTAGGAGTTGTACCAGGATGACCACCGCCCCGACGCACAACGACCCCACCGTCGGCTACACCCCGCCTCCCGCGGTCCCCAGCGACCTCAAGGACGTTCCCGGGCTGCTGCGCTGGGAGACCACGCCCCGGGAGGAGGCGTTCGCACACGCGGGCAAGCTGACCAAGGAGGCCTTCAGCTACGACGAGGTGTACGGCGAGTTCGTGACCGTCCACCAGTACATCGACGCACCGCCGCAGGCCGTCTACGACTACCTGACCGACGAGCGCAACCTCAACGAATACACCTACAGCACCCGTGACTTCGCGCCTACCGGCACCCCCGGCCTCTACCAGGGCCGCGACACCCTGCTCGACGACGAGACCAAGATCTTCCTGCGTATCGACGGCAACCCGGACGCACTCACCGTGGACATGAAGTGCGCCTGGGACCAGGGCGAGGAACTGTGGATGGTCTACATCCACCGGATCATCTCGGCCGAGACCGTGCTGGGCAAGCGCGGCTCAGTGGTCATCTGGACCAACTGCCACCACCCGAACTACGACAAGAACCCGCACCCCGAGCTGGCCTCCAGCCCCGAGCGCCCCTGGGTCGGTGACACCTGGGGCCTCTTCTACGCCGGGCACAAGATAGAGATCGACAACCTCAAGACGATCCTCGAACTCCGCCACGGAACCACCGCATGAGGACGGTGAGTCTGCTCGAACTCGCCTCCTACATGCCGGGGGATCCGGTGGGTACGGACTACTTCCTCCCGTACCAGGGGAACGACGGTGAGCTGGCCGGAAGCACCATGTTCAAGGCGCCGAGCCACCGGCACCAGGTGTCCCGCGACGAGACTCCCGCGGACATGATGGAGAAGGCCGGCGCGCTCCTCGCGGAACGGATCGGCAGGGACGCGCTCCGGGGTGCCGACGCGGTGATCACCAACACACTCCTGCCGGAGGTGCCGTTCACCGGGCCGGGCGCCGAGGTCGCCCACCGGCTCGGAGTCCGGGCCGACTGGGTGCTGGACGCCCACAACGGCGGCTGCGCCTCCTTCGTGCACATGCTCCGGCTCGGCAGAGCCCTGATCGCCTCGGGCCAGGCGAACTCCGCGCTGCTGTTCAACGTCCAGAACAGCGCGGGCCCGGTGATGACCCAGTCCGAGGTGCGTAAGCTCCCGGAGGCCGTCATCCCGGGGGACGGCTGCGCCGCCGCCTACCTGGCCGCCTCCGACGAGTCGCCGGTGCTCGGTGTCGCGGTGACCAACCGCGGCGACTACACCCGTGACTGCGGCCTCACACTCCACGACGGCCGCAAGTACTGGGAGGCGGGGGAGAGCCAGATGCATGTCGGGTTCACCCCCGACAAGGTGTCGGACATCGTCGAGCGGGGCAACCGGCTCGTCCCGGAGGTGGTGGGCCGGGTGTGCGAGCAACTCGACCTCAAGACCGACGACATCGACCTGCTGATCACCAACCAGCCCAACCGGATGTTCTTGAAGCAGTGGCAGGAGCGGCTCTCCATTCCTCAGGAGCGCCACCTGGACACCTTCGACCGATTCGGGAACCTTTTCGGTGCGGGCGTCCCCATCACGCTTGACCACGGCATCCGCGAGGGGCGGGTCGCGGACGGCAGCCTGCTGATGCTGGCCGGCTTCGCCCATGCCGGGGACTTCGCCGGAGCGGCGGCCGTGCACTGGCGGGCGGGGGGTGTGCGCGAGTGACCGAGCGGGTCGGCCCGGACGGGCTCCGCCATGTCCACCGGCCCGAGCACACCCGTGGCCACCCCCGCGGGGGTGGCCGGTTCCCACACGCCTCAGCACCCCTTTCACCAGTGAGAAGAGGAAGAGACATGAGTCGGATCATCCAGGCAGCCACCGCTGCCGCCGCTGCCGCGCTGCTCGGCGGGATGGCCCTTGCCTCCCCGGCCTCCGCGGTCCCCGGCGCGGCGCAGACCGTGAGCGCGACGTACGACTGCGGCGCGTTCGGGGTCACCGACCTGGAGATCGAGGCTTCCGCCTCGGGCGGCGTCGGCTCCGTCAAGGTGTCCACCAGCGGCGGCCTCGCTCCGGCCGACATTCCGGCCGACTCAGTCACCGCCACCCTGCGCCTGGAGAGGGCCGCCGGTGGCACGGTGGACTTCACCGGTACCGCCAACGAGGCGACGCCCGCCGGCCAGCCGCTGACCGTCGGCCCGCTGACCGCGCCGGTCGTCGCCGGTGACAGCCTCGATTCGTACATCCCGGCCGCCGGTTCCGGTGACGTGTCGCTCAGCCTCAACATTCTGGGCGTGCCGAACACGTGCACGGCCGTCTCCAAGCAGACGCCTGGACCGCTGGTCTTCTGACGACCGGTCACTCCGACCGCCGGCCCCGGAACGACACCCGGGAGCCGGCGGCTCGTTTCCCCGCCCCTTCAGCCTGCCCCGAGCCCCTCGGCGACCGCGGTGTCATCCCCGCGCCACACCCCGGGCTCCGGCGGCTGGACCACCAGTGGCCCGGACGGTCCGGCGGGGCGGGCGAGCGCGGCCAGGCAGTCCGCTCCGGCCGGCACGTCCTCGACCACCCACAGCTCCCTCCCGGCCGCGCCCTGCGCCCGCGTACGCTCCAGAACCGCGCCGGGCCGGTCCGGACGGACCGCCAGGCGGGCCAGGTCGGTGCCGAGCCCGACGCCCCAGCCCTTGGCCACGGCCTCTTTCCGTACCCAGCAGCGCATCAGCGCCTCGTCGCGCGCCGGGCCCTCCGGCTCCGCGGCGACGTAGGCGCGCTCCTCGGCGCCGAGGCAGCGGCGCACCACGGCGGGCACCGCGAGCGGGCGGCGGTACTCGATGTCCACACCGACAGGTACCGAGTGGGAGAGGGCGAGCATCCACCACGCGCCGGAGCGTGACGAGTTCACCCGCCAGTCGGTGCGGGGCGCGCGGATGAGCGGCGGGCCATGCCGTGCGCTGCCGCAGCCCGGGCATCGCCCCCTGCCCCACACCACCTCGGCCGGCCGGACACCGTGCCAGCGCGCGACCGTACGCCGGATCGCGGCCCTGGCGCCGGCGTAGTGGGCGGCCGTGACCGGGTCCCGGTACTTCTCGAAGCGGCGTTGTTCCAGCTCGTCCAGCAGGGCCACGTCTCCGGCCGCGGCGGTGTCCGGTGCGCGGCCCGTCCACAGGCGTACGCCTCCGTGTGTCTGCACGCTCACCCCCGGGCCCGCGCGAGGGGACCCACCACGTGCACCGGGTTGCCGCAACCCGGCTTCCGCGTGACGGCACACCGGTGGCTGGGCACGGTCCACTCCGAGACGACCGGCGCGGAGCTGATCCGGCGGTTCGTCATTTCCTCGTCGACGAGGAGGGTGACCTCGCGCTGACGGGGTGCGAGTCCGTACGGGGCGGCGGAGAACGCATTGCCGCGCGCCGTCGGCCCCGGTGCGCGCGGACGCGCGACGGACCGGCCGGGGGCCGGGTCCGTCCCGGCCCGGACGCCCGTAGCGCACACCTCGCCGACCGTGACGGCCGCCTCGCGCCGTACCGCCGTTCCCCGCGGGGCGCTCACCTCGCGCACGCTTCGGTCTCCTGCCCTGGACCCGGTGTCCCGTGCGTCCGGTGTCCTGCCGGGTGACGGGGCAGGACACCGGCAGGAACAGCGCGGTACCGGTCTGCGACCGAGGCCAGGTGGCGCAGCAGGGCGTCCTCGTGGGTGCGGACGAAGAAGTGTCCGCCGGGCATCGTGCGCAGCTCGCTGCCCAGGCCGCCGTGCGCGGACCACGCCTCCATCGCGGCCACCGGCACCAGCTGATCGCGGGCGCCGACCAACAGGTGCAGCGGCACGCGCAGGGGCTCGGTCTCCGCCACGGGCAGGGTGGTGGAGCAGAGCCGAAGATCGTCCCGGATCAGCGGCAGAAGCCTGGACCGGAACCCGCGCCGGCCGGCCAGCTCGGGCGGGATGCCGCCCAGTTGGGCGAGCCGCGTGGCCAGCAGTTGGTCGTCGGCGCCGGGATCCAGGACGCGGTTGGGAGGCACGTGCGGGGCGCGGTGGGAGCTGAGCACGAGTGCCCGCGGCAAGAGCGCACCGCGCCGCTGCCGCCGCAGCACCAGGGCGTGGGCGACGAACGCGCCCATGCTGTGCCCGTACAGCAGGTGAGGCCGGGCGAGGGCGGCGTCGAGCTGCTCGTCCAACTCCTCGACCAGGGCCGAGACCTCGGTGAACCGGCGCTCGTGAGCCCGCTCCTCACGGCCCGGCAACTGCACCGGAAGCACTTGCAGCCCGGAGCCGAGCTCGTCCAGTGTCTGCTGCCACCCACGGTAGGCGGACGCGCCGCTGCCCGCGCAGGGCAGGCAGAAGAGCGGCAACCCCGACCCGGTGGCCGAGCGCGGCAGATACGGCGTCATGGTGGCACCCCCCGGTTCCAGGCGGTAACGCCACGGACCGCCGTGCCCTGGAAGATATCACCGGCGGCGTGGGCAGGACGCCGTGCCGCCGTCCCCCTGGATCCGCGCCCTGCGGCTGCTGTCCCTCCCCGGCGGGAGCACCGCCCGCGGATCGCACCGCGCCGGGCCCGACGAAGCCGGGGAACACCTCCCCGCCGACTGCGACACCCGCCCCCGACGGGCCGGGGTCGCCCGTCGGACGCCCCGGCCCGTCGGGGGCGGGTGGTGGCGCGACGCGTCAGTTGTCGCCGCGCGGCTCCGCCGCGACCAGTTCCGCGATCTGCACCGCGTTCAGCGCCGCGCCCTTGCGCAGGTTGTCGTTGGAGACGAACAGCGCGAGGCCGTTCTCCACCGTCTCGTCGACGCGGACGCGCCCTACGTAGGAGGCGTCCTTGCCGGCGGCCTGGAGCGGGGTGGGGATCTCGGACAGCTCGACGCCGGGGGCGTCCTTCAGCAGCTCGTACGCGCGCTCCACACCGATCGGGCGTTCGAAGCGCAGGTTCACCTGGAGGGAGTGCCCGGAGAAGACCGGCACGCGCACACACGTCCCGGAGACCTTCAGCTCCGGGATCTCCAGGATCTTGCGGGACTCGTTGCGGAGCTTCTGCTCCTCGTCCGTCTCGAAGGAGCCGTCGTCCACGATCGAGCCCGCCAGCGGCAGCACGTTGAAGGCGATCGGGCGCTTGTAGACAGCGGGCTCGGGGAATTCCACGGCCTCGCCGTCGAAGGTCAGCCGGTCGGCGGTCTCGACGACCTTGCGGGCCTGGTCGTGCAGCTCGGCGACGCCCGCGAGACCCGAGCCGGAGACGGCCTGGTAGGTGGTGGCGACGAGCGCGACCAGGCCCGCCTCGGCGTGCAGCGGGCGCAGCACGGGCATCGCGGCCATCGTGGTGCAGTTCGGGTTGGCGATGATGCCCTTGGGGCGGTCGGCGACCGCGTGCGGGTTGACCTCGGAGACCACCAGCGGGACCTCGGGGTGACCGCGCCAGGCGGACGAGTTGTCGATCACGACGGGGCCCTGGGCCGCCACCTTCTCGGCGAGCGCCCTGGAGGTGGCGCCGCCCGCGGAGAAGAGCACGATGTCCAGGCCGGTGTAGTCGGCGGTGGAGGCGTCCTCGACGGTGACCGGCTCACCCCGCCACTCGATGGTGGAGCCCGCGGAGCGCGCGGAGGCGAACAGCCGCAGCTCGTCGGCCGGGAAGTCCCGCTCGGCCAGGATGGTGCGCATGACTGTGCCGACCTGACCGGTGGCTCCGACGATTCCGACCTTCACAGGGATTCCTCCGTACGTACATGCGGCCCGGGTGCCGTGTCCATGATGCGTCTCCCCGAGCCCGGCTTGTCCAATCCATTCCGCTGGTCGGGACGGGTGCGTCATGGGTCACACGGCGGGGCGGGCACACGTGAGGGGCGGGCGCCCGTACGGACGCCCGCCCCCTTCTGCCACGTGAACGCTCCCGTGAGGTGTACGGGGAGCGTTACGCCGTTACGGCAGGACCTTCTCGATCACGACACTGCCGCTGCCCGCGGCCGTACCGCGCGCGTTCAGCAGCCGGACCTCGCCGAAGAACTGCCGGCCCTCCGGAGCCGCGCCGGCCACCGTCACCTCGGCGGAGACCTCCGCCGACGCGCCGTTGGCGAGCTTCACCGGGGCGTCGCCGACGGTGACCTTGCCGAGCGACGCCGAGTAGAACACGTCGCGGTAGTCGTACTCGGTGGTCCCGGCCGGGACCGAGTAGCCGACCACCACGAAGGTGTACTCACCGGCCGCCGGCTTGACCAGGCTGACGGCTTCCTCGGAGTCGCCGTCGGCCGACTGGCCGACGAGCACGCCGTCCCTGAGGACCGCGAGGTCCAGGTCCGCCGACTGGTCCGAGACGCCGCCGATGGCCACGTCGAGCCGCTCGACACCCTCACCGAGGGTGACGGTGGTCTCCTTCTCCTCGCCATGGCCGATCGAGGGCCGGTCGACCTTCGCCGAGCCGAGCGAGCCGCCCGCGAGCTTGCCGTCGAGGGCGGCGAACTTGTTGGTGACGGTCCACTCGACCGGGGCCGGCGTGCCGGTCTCGGCCTCGGGGAGCGTGCTGACCGCCGGGTCGAACTCGACGCCCAGAACGGCGACATCGAGCTTGTACGGGTTGTTCAGCAGCGGCGACGTGCGACGCGACTCGACCTCGACCTCCCAGACGCCGGGCTGCGGGTCGCTGTAGGACCGCAGGTCCGGACGGCAGGTGTTGGCCGGGTTCGAGTAGTTCGGGTAGCAGTTGACGGTCGAGGTCGGGTCGACCGGCGTCCCGTACGGGTGCAGGCTGATGAAGCGGGTCTGGCTGCCGTCGGCCAGTCCGCCGAGGGCGACCTCGAGGGACTTGGCACCCTCGGGGACCGTGACGAAGTACGACTCGGTGCCGTTGCGCTCGACCGAGCCCAGCGACGAGTACGTGAACGAGGGCTTCGCCAGCTTCTTGGAGACGACCACCGTGGCGAGGATCTGCTTGTCCACGCCCGTGGTGGAGCGGTCGTCCAGCTCCAGGATCGCGCTGTGCGCGCCCGCCTGGTCGGCCTTGGCCTGCACGGTGACGGTGACGGCCTTGTTCTTCGGCAGCTTGACCTTCTTGCCGCTCAGCAGCTTGAAGGTGCCGTCGTTGTACTTCCAGTTGAGTTGGTGCTCCACCAGGCTCTTGGGGCCGGTGGTGCGGGTGACGGTGATGTCGTACGTCCGGGCCTTGCCGGCCTGGAGGCCGCCCTCGCGGTCGTACAGGCCCGTGCCGAAGCCCGGCGTCTTCAGCGCGTAGTCGATCGCGGTGTCGACCGGAGCCTTGACGCCGTACTCGTGCGCCTTGGCGCCGTCCTTGATCGCGTCCCAGGCGCCGACGATGTCGATGAGACCAGCGCCCTGCTCGTGAGCCTGCTTGCCGGCGATCTTGGTGGCGGTGGAGGTGAGAGCCGTCCGCAGCTTCGCGGGGGCCAGCTCGATCCCCTTCTGCTTGGCGGCCGACAGCAGCAGCGCGCTCGCGCCCGCGGCCTGCGGGGAGGCCATCGAGGTGCCCTGGAGCATCGAGTAGCCGGGCGGCAGCTGGTAGCCGGCCTCGGCGACGGGGCCGCCGGGCGACCAGGTCTGCGTGGTGTTGATGGCGGCGCCGGGGGCCGAGATGATCGGCGCGAAGCCACCGTCCTCACGCGGACCGCGGGACGAGAACGGCAGCATGTCGTACTTCTTCGACACGACCGAGCCGTAGTTGGCCGCCCACGTCTCCTTGGAGATCGAGGCGCCGACCGAGATGACCTTGTCGGCCAGGGAAGGGTCGCCGATGGTGTTGAGGCCCGGGCCGGAGTTGCCCGCGGAGATCACCAGCTGGACGCCGTAGGTGTCGATGAGCCGCGTGTACAGCTCGGCGCGGGCGTTGTTGCCGTCGTTCAGCGCCGGCAGACCGCCGATGGACATGTTGACGATGTCCACACCGCGCTCGATGACGAGGTCGGCCATGCCCTCCGTGAGGGCGATGTTCGTGCAGCCGCCGCTCCAGGTGCAGGCCCGCGAGGAGACCAGCTTGGCGCCGGGCGCCGCGCCGTTCATCTTGCCGCCGAACAGGCTGTTCGCCGCGGTGATACCGGCGACGTGGGTGCCGTGCGAGCCCTCGATGACACCGATGTTGACGTAGTCGGACTTGACGCCCGAGTTGTTGACGACGTCCTGGCGGACCTCGACGACGAACGGGATGCGCTCGACGATCTCGGTCTTCGGGTCGTCCTCGCCGAAGTAGCCGACCTGGAAGCCGTTCTTGTACGGCTTCATCACCGTGTCGTTGCCGAACTTGCCGTCGTTGTTGAGGTCGATGCGCACGGTCCGGGTGCCCGGGTCGTACAGCATCGCCCACACGTCGGTGGTGTCGCCGTCGCGGTTCAGGTCCCCGGCCATGTCGCCGCCGAGCGTGGCGGACTCGGCGAAGAGGTTGAACTTGTAGTTGCCGGCGGGGGCCGTGTACGTGCGGTTGTTGACCGTGAACGACGGGCCCTTGACGTCGAGCTGCATCGGGCGCCAGGTGCCGTCGCCGTCGTTGACCGGGTCCGTCGCCGTGACCCAGTCGACGATCTTGCGCTCGCCGGTGGTGGTCTTCTGGAGCGCCGGGTGGCCCAGGTCGACGCCCGAGTCGAGGATGCCGATGGTGACCCCGCGGCCGTCCGCCTTGGGGTTCTGCTTGACGAAGTCGACCGCGCCCGTCTCGAAGGACGGGTTGTACGGGTTCTTCGCCGGGGTGTTCGCGCCGGGCGCGGTCGCGGCCTTCGAGCCCGCGGCCTTCGCGGCGCCCTTCACCGTGTCGGCGGCGGGCGTCGGGTCGTCCAGCTCGATCTCGTGCTTGAGGTCGATGCCGTGGACGGAGGAGAGCTTCCCGGCCGCCTTGAGCGCGGCCTCGGCCTTGCCGGTGGGCAGGGTGGCCCGTACGTAGCCGAGCTTGTCGTACGTCTTGCCGACCACGGCGCCTGACACGGCGTCGAACTGGTCGGAGACCTGCTCGGTCTGGCCGGGGGCCGTGGCCACCATCACGGTGACGTTCTTCTCACCCTCGGCCACCGCCTTGTCGAGCAGGTCGACGTCGTCCGAACCGAGCTTCTCGGAGGCGGACTTGGCGGGTTTCACAGGTGCGGAGGCGGCCGGGTCGTCGGCAGCCGGAGCGGCGAAGACGGGCAGCGCGCCGGTGGCTATCAGCGCTGCGGCCAGGCCCGTGGCGGCGGCGACCCGAGCCACGCGTCTCGGCCCGGATATGGAGCTCTCGGATTCGGAGGTCATCAGCATCCCTGGTTGTGAAAGAGACAGTCCGGAATTCGGTACCGGATGACCGCTCAGCTTTGCGTAAATGACCAGGGTTTGTGGAGAGCTGTCGGTGTGGTGAAGTCCCGGTGGCGCACATCCGCCAGCGCGCGGCCTCCGCCATCGAGGACCAACCACCCCATATCCGGGCCTTCTTCGGCCCGTCGGTGACCCGCGCCGTCACCTCGGCAGCACGACCACCCGGGCCGGGGGCTCGCGGTCGGCGGAGGTGAGAAGGGCCGTGCGGACCACCGTCGCCTGGAGTTCGGCCGAGTCCCGCAGTTCGCGGGGTGTCAGATGGACCACCGTGATGCCGAGGCGCTCCAGGAGTTCGCGCTTGCGGCCGGACTCGGAGTGGACGATGTCGTCCTGCGGGGCCCCGCCGCGGCGCGGTGCGCGGGTGTCCAGCTCCACGGCGACCGCGTGGCCGGGCCAGTAGGCGTCGACACCGCCGAGGTGCGGGCCGCCCGGCAGTCGCAGATCGACGTACCAGAGCGGCTCCGGGAGCCCGTACGTCCGCACCATCTCGTAGAGCCGTCCTTCGGCGACGGCCCGTCCGGCGGCGAGCAGCGAGTCCACCGCCTCCGCGACCTGCGGCCGGGACAGCAGCCGGGCCTGACTCAACTCCCTCACGACGGAAGCCGGTTCGCAGTGGCCGTGGCGTACGGCCTCGGTGAGCAGAAGGCGGACCGCGGCCGGGTCGGTGAGCCCGGCGACCGCGTCGGCCAGGGCGCGTGCGACCGGGGCCACCGGCAGGCCGGTGATCCGCCGCGCGGCCGGCAGCGCGTGGGCGCGCACGATGCGGACACAGCCGGTGGAGCGCAGCCGGCGGGTCCGGGGGACCAGTACGTCGAAGTGGTCCAGCGCGGTCAGCGCGGGGGCCGACGGGAGGCCGTGCAGGGCGAGCGCGGCGAGCCCGGTGATCATGGCGATGTCGCGGGGCGCGCCGGTACCGGGGCCGGCGGGCCGCACCGGCACGTCCGGGCGGCGCTCCGCGTACAGCAGGACCGCGTGCAGGCGCTCCTCGCTGGTCGGCGGCCCCTGATGGAGCAGGAAGACCCCGGGCAGCAACTGCCGCCAGGGGCCCCCGGGCACGCACCGCGCGGCGGCGCTCGCCGCGCCCACACCGTGCTCGCGCAACTGGGTGGTGGACAGGACGCGCCGCTGCGTGCCCACGAGGTGGCTGAGCGGGCGGGGGGAGGGCGGGGAAGGTGTCCCGCCGCCGCGGGAGAGGGGGGAGTTGTTCATGTCCGGGGCCTCCCCATGAACGGCCCACCCGCTAACCGCTGTTACGAGTCCGTCGGCGAATCGGGACAAGCCCGTCCTAAAGTACGGACGTTCGATTGCCGATCAGGCGGGGCGCTTTCGGACACGCCCCCGGGTCCCGCGAGGTCCGTCCGAGAGCACCCCCGCCCCGCCCCGCTCAGCCCGCTGTCACCGCCGCTGTCGCGTCGCAGCTCTGCGCCGCCAGCGCCCGCGCCAGATCGTCCCGTGCCTCAAGTACCAGACGGCGCAGGGCCGGTGGCGCGTCCGGATGCGCCGCGAGCCAGGCGTCCGTGTCGCGCACCGTCTCCTCCCGGTCCTGGAGGCTCGGGTACAGCCCCTCCACCAGATCCATGCCGATCTGGATCGAACGCTCGGCCCACACCCGTTCGATCATCTCGAAGTACTTCTCCGCGTACGGCGCGGTCAACTCCCGCTGCCCCGGCTGCGCGAAGCCCGCGATCGTCGCCTCCACCAGCGCGTTCGACAGTGCGTCGGACTCGACGACGTCCGCCCACGCGGTCGCCTTGACCTCCTCGGAGGGACGCGAGGCCAGACACCGCACCTGGTGGCGCCTGCCGGACGCCGTGTCGTCACGGGCCAGCTCCGCCGCGATCACGGACTCGTCCGCCAGACCGTGCGCGGCCAGCGGACGCAGGAAGCTCCACCGCAGCTCCTGGTCGACATCGAGGCCGTCGATCTTCGCCGTGCTCCCCAGCAGGCTCCGCAGCAGCTGGAAATCGGCGTCGGAGGTCGCCGTCGACGCGAAGAACCGCGCCCAGGTCAGCTGGTGCTGACTGCCCGGCCCGGCCAGCCGCAGCTCGCGCAGCGCGCCCTCCGCCAGCGCCCGCGCGCCCTCCTCGCGCCACTGCGGCGCCGCGTAGTGGATCAGCGCGCCCTGGGCCCAGGCGTGCAGCCGCTGGAGCACGCCGATGTCCGACTCGCGCCCGGCGAACCGCAGCACCAGCCGGATGAAGTCGCGTGCCGGCATCAGCCCGTCCCGCGTCAGATTCCACAGCGCCGACCAGCACAGCGCCCGCGCGAGCGGATCGCTGAGTTCGCCCAGGTGCTCGCGCAGCGTCTCCAGCGACCCCTCGTCGAAGCGGATCTTGCAGTAGGTGAGGTCGTCGTCGTTGACCAGGATCAGATCCGGCCGCTCGGCGCCGGCCAGCTCCGTGACGACCGTGCGCGGACCGTCGACGTCGACCTCGGCGCGCGCGTACCTGACCAGCTCGGCGTCCACGCTCTCGCGCCGGTACAGGCCCACCGCCACCCGGTGCGGGCGCAGTTCGGGATGCGACTCGGTCGCCTCCTGGAGCACGGCCAGCTCCGTCACATGCCCGGAGGAGTCGTAGGTGACCGCCGGGGTCAGCGAGTTGACGCCCGCCGTCTCCAGCCAGGAACGCGACCACGACACCATGTCGCGCCCCGACGTCTCCGCCAGGACGGAGAGCAGGTCACCGAGGCGGGTGTTGCCGTACGCGTGCCGCTGGAAGTAGCGCCGGGCGCCCTCCAGGAACGCCTCGCGCCCCGCGTACGAGACGAGTTGCTTCAGGACCGACGCGCCCTTGGCGTAGGTGATGCCGTCGAAGTTGAGCTTGGCGTCCTCCAGGTCCCGGATGTCGGCCGTGACCGGGTGCGTGGACGGCAGCTGGTCGGCGCGGTACGCCCACGCCTTGCGGTTGTTGGCGAAGGTGACCCACGCGTTGGTGAAGCGCGTCGCCTCCGCCAGCGCCAGCGAGCCCATGAAGTCGGCGAACGACTCCTTCAGCCACAGGTCGTCCCACCAGCGCATCGTCACGAGGTCGCCGAACCACATGTGCGCCATCTCGTGCAGGATGACGTTCGCGCGGCGCTCGTAGGACGCCTGGGTGACCTTGCCCCGGAAGACGTAGTCCTCCCGGAAGGTCACACAGCCGGGGTTCTCCATCGCGCCGATGTTGTACTCCGGCACGAACGCCTGGTCGTACTTCCCGAAGGGGTACGGATAGTCGAAGTTGTCGTGGAAGAAGTCCAGGCCCTGCTTGGTCACCAGGAAGATGTCGTCGGCGTCGAAGTGCCGGGCGAGGCCCTTGCGGCACAGCGCGCCGAGCGGGATCTCCAGCGTGGAGCCGTCGGGCAGCACCCGCCGGTACACATCGGTGACCTGGTGGTACGGCCCCGCCACGACGGCCGTGATGTACGTCGGGATCGGCTTCGTCCCGGCGAACGTCCACACCCCGCTCTCGGCGCCCGACCCGGTCGCCGCGCCGTTGCTCCACACCGTCCAGCCCGCCGGCGCGGTCACCTCGAAGGTGAACGGCGCCTTCAGGTCGGGCTGTTCGAAGTTGGCGAAGACACGGCGCGCGTCGGCGGGCTCGTACTGCGTGTAGAGATAGACCTCGCCGTCCTCCGGGTCGACGAAGCGGTGCATGCCCTCGCCGGTCCGGCTGTAGGCGCACCGCGCGTCCACGACCAGCACGTTCTGCTCGGCCAGCCCGTACAGCGCGATGCGTGAGCCGTCGAACACGACGGACGGGTCCAGCGGGCGGCCGTTCAGGGTCAGCGACGTCACGCTCGGCGCCACCAGATCGACGAAGGTCGCCACGCCCGGCCGCACCGACCGGAAGTGGATCGTCGTCACCGAACGGAAGGTGCGGGGCGCGCCCGGCCCGTCCGCCGGTGCTCCGTCCGGCGCGTCGCCCGGCGTACCGCCCGAGGCGTCGCCCGGCGCATCGCCGACCGCCGACCGCAGGTCGAGCGCGACCTCGTACCGGTCGACGGACAGCAGCTCGGCCCGCTCACGGGCCTCGTCGCGGGACAGGTTCTCACCGGGCACGGACACTCCTAGGTGCGTGTTTTTACCTACAACGGTTCGAATTCTCCCACGGGGCACCGTCTCCGACGGCTGCCGGGAATGACTCCGGCGACCGGCGGTGTTGCCCCGTACGTCGCCATCGTTGGACCGCAGCCTGATCTTTTTCTAGGAGAGACACGCCCATGAGTGAAACGAGTGCCAGGACACCCGTCGGCTTCTGGTTCGATCCGATCTGTCCATGGGCCTGGATGACGTCCCGCTGGATGCTGGAGGTCGAGAAGGTCAGGGACGTCGAGGTCAGCTGGCACGTCATGAGCCTGGCCGTGCTGAACGAGGACAAGCTCGACGAGCTTCCCGAGCGGTACCGGGAGAGCATGAAGGCCGCCTGGGCCCCGGTCCGCGTCGTGATCGCCGCCCAGCAGCTGCACGGCGACGAGGTCGTCGGCAGGCTCTACACCGCCCTCGGCACCCGTATCCACAACCGCGGGGAGGGCAGCGAGCGGGCCACCCTCGTCGCGGCGCTGGCCGATGCCGGCCTGCCGGCCGACCTCATCGACTACGCGGACAAGGACACCTACGACGCCGAGCTGCGCGCCTCCCACAAGGAGGGCATCGACCAGGTCGGCCAGGAGGTCGGTACCCCGGTGATCTCGGTGCCCGGCTCCGACGGCGAGCAGATCGCCTTCTTCGGCCCGGTCGTGACCCCCGCCCCCAAGGGCGAGGAGGCCGCGCGGCTGTGGGACGGCACGCTGATGGTCGCCTCGATCCCCGGCTTCTACGAGATCAAGCGCACCCGTACGCAGGGCCCGGTCTTCGACTGACCGGTGCTCCGCCCCACGGGCCGCGCGGCGCGCCTCGCCGTGCCGGCCGCGGTTCTCAGGGGCGCTGTGGAAGGACCCCCGCGAGTCATGTCCTCGCGGGGGTCCTTCGTCATTCCGTCCGCAGGTGAAGGCTGAGAAGACGATCACGAGCAGGACGTCTGTGGGGGTGGCGGCGGGGCCGTCCGGGGCGGGTCAGGGCGCCAGGAGCAGGACGTCGTCCCGCTCCTTCGCCGCCGCGTAGCGCTTCGCCACGTCCCGCCAGTTCACGACGCGCCACATCGCCTCGATGAAGTCCACCTTCTGGTTCTTGTACTGGAGGTAGAAGGCGTGCTCCCAGGCGTCGAAGACCAGGACCGGCACCGATCCCTGGCCGACGTTGCCCTGGTGGTCGTAGACCTGCTCCACGATCAGCCTGCCGCTGACCGGCTCGTACGCCAGGACGCCCCAGCCGGAGCCCTGTGTGGTCGCCGCGGCTTTGGTGAGCTGGGCCTTGAAGCCGGCGAACGAGCCGAACGAGGCGGTGATCGCGTCGGCGAGGTCGCCCACACCGTCGGCGGCCAGCGGCTCGCCGCCGCCGTGGTCGCCCGTCATGTTGTGCCAGTAGATCGAGTGGAGGATATGGCCGGACAGATGGAACGCGAGGTTCTTCTGGAGTCCGTTGATCGCACCCCAGGACTCCTTGTCACGTGCCTCGTCCAGCTGCTCCAGGGTGTCGTTCGCGCCCTTCACGTACGCGGCGTGGTGCTTGTCGTGGTGCAGCTCGATGATCTGCGGATTGATGACCGGTTCGAGCGCCGCGTAGTCGTAGGGGAGTTCGGGGAGTGTGTAGATGGCCATGGGTGAGCCCTCCTGCTGCTTATTGCACATCCTATGCAACTGCACGCTAACAGCAAGAGGGCCCTTCATTGATCAGACGACAGGCCCTGGTCCTGGACGGGTGCGGGGAGTGTGTCCCGCGCCATCGACGCGATGTCCGGGAAGTCCGTCACCACGGCGTCCACGCCGCGGCCGAAGTGCAGGGCGTACTCCGCGAAGGCGTCACCGAACGCGTTGGGGTCCGTGCCGCGGCGCAGCGCCGCCGGCAGGTACTGGTTCTCCGCGCGGAAGGTGTACGCGCCCACCTTCAGACCCGCCCGGTGCGCGTCCGCCAGCAGGGTGAACGGCTCCACGACGGACGACTTGTCGGGTCCGATCCAGTCCGCGTACCGGGCGATCCGCCGCAGCCCCTCCGGCGTCATCATGTCCTTGTACGTCGTGGGGTCGCCCGCCGCGACATGGTCGTACGGCGCGCCCGTCGTGCCCAGCGCCTGCCAGAGCGGCAGCCGCAGCCGCTCCTCGGCGAACGCGGCGAGACTGCTCGGCTCGAACGACTGGACCACGCATTCGTCGGCGTCCAGCCGGTAGCGCCGCACGATCCGCGCGAGCGCGGGCTCCAGGGGCAGGCCGATGGAGCGGAAGTACGTGGGGTGCTTGGTCTCCGGGAAGACCGCGATCCGGCGGCGGTGGCGCCGGGACAGCTCGCGGGCCAGCCGCACGACCTCCTCGAAGGTCATCACCTGCTCGCGGCCGTCGAAGACGGTGTTGCGGTCACGGACCAGCGGCAGCCGCTCCACCGCCCGCAGGGTCTTCAGCTCGGCCAGCGTGAAGTCCTCGGTGAACCAGCCCGTCACCGCCCGCCCGTCGACGGTCTTCACCGTGCGCCGACCGGCGAACTCCGGATGCTCGGCGACGTCCGTCGTGCCCGAGATCTCGTTCTCGTGCCGCACGACCAGGACATGGTCCCTCGTCGGCACCAGATCGGGTTCGATCCAGTCGGCACCGGTCCGCACGGCGTGGGTGTACGACGCCGCCGTGTGCTCGGGCCGCCACCCGGCGGCGCCCCGGTGGCCGATGACCACGGGCCGGCGGGAGCCCGCCGGTCCCGTGGTCGCGGCGGCGGCCGGCAGCGCGGTCACGGCGGTCGCCGCGGTGGCGGCGCCGGCCGCGAGCAGTATCGAACGGCGTCCGGGCTGTACGGACATACGGGTCTCCCTCGTCAGGCTGGTGAACGGCGGACAGTTGACGTGATTCAGGGGGGGGCAGCAGCACGATAGGCGGGCGCACGGCCCGAGTTGACGCGATACGCACCGGATTCACCACCTGTGCGACACCCGTTCACCCGGCATTGACCCGGCTCCGCCCACGCCCGCCCGGGGTCCGCCCGGCGCGTGCCCGGTGCGCCGCCCCCTACGAGCCGTGCCGCGCCCGCGCCGACGACAGGCGCGCGAGGTGGTCCTCGTAGCCCTTCGTGTAGTACGCCGCCCGGACCGGGTCCGGGTCCACCACCGTCGTGGGGGCCGTCCACGCGGCGACGTCCAGCGGCACCCCGTGGCGTGCCGCCGACGCGAGGACCGCGCCCCGCGCGCCCACCTCGCCCTCCACGATCCGCAGCGGTCTGCCGAGCACGTCGGCGAACAGACGCGTCCAGGCGGGACTGCGGGTGCCGCCCCCGCAGACCGCGAGACTCCCCGTCAGACCCGCCGCCTCCAGGCAGTGCCGGGCGGCGTACGCGATGCCCTCGCAGGTCGCCCTGATCAGGTCGGCCGCCGTCGACTCCAGCGAGACACCGGTCAGTTCGGCCCGCAGCGCCGGGTCGACGAACGGCGCGCGCTCACCGGACGGCGCGAAGTACGGGAGCACCGCCACCCCGCCCGCGCCCGGTTCCACCGCGTCGAGCAGCGCGTCCACCTCGGCGAGGTCCGTGCCGGTCAGCGTCAGCACCCAGTCGAGCGCGGCCGTCCCCACCATCGCGGGCATGGCGCGCAGCCAGTGCCCCGGCCGGTCCGTCGAGATGTGCAGCCCGCCCGGCTCGCCGTCCAGGTCGAGTCCGTCCGTCGCGACGAGCGAGGCCAGGCACGTACCGATGATCAGCAGTCCGTCGCCCGGCTCGGTGACCCCCGCGCCCAGCGCGCAGGCCGGCAGGTCGTACGGCCCGTTGGCGATCCGCACGCCCGAGGGCAGTTCGCCGGTCGCGACCGGATCGCTGACCGGGGCCAGCAGACGCCTCCGGTGCGCGAGGCCCAACTCCGCGAGCACGTCGTCCGAATACGTCCGTGTCCGCGGGTCCAGGAACGGCATCGAGGCGTCCGACACATCCGTCGCCCGCACCCCGGTCAGCCGCTGGAAGACCATGTCCTTGCAGTACAGCGTCGTGGTCGCGGCGTCCAGCGCGGCCGGCTCGTGACGGTCGAGCCAGGCCAGCACCGGCCCCGGACAGCCCGGGAACATCGCGCTGCCGCTGCGCCGGAACACCGAGTCGAAGACGCCGGACGCCAGCCACGCGTCCACGAACTCGTGTGCCCTGCCGTCCATCCAGGAGATCGCGGGCCGCACCGGGCGCCCCCCCGCGTCGACCAGCCAGACCCCGTCGCCCTGCCCGGTGAGCCCGGCCAGCTCGACCGGTCCGGGCAGCGCGGCGGTGAGCGTGTCCAGCGCGTCGACGACCGCGCCGTACAGCTCCTCCATGTCCTGCTCGACACGGCCGCCGTGGATGTCGAGGCGCACCGGGCGGGACTCGACGGCCAGCGACCGGCCTCCCGCGTCGAAGGCCGCGGCCTTCACCATCGACGTGCCGACATCGATACCGACATACATCGCGCTCTCCTCAGCGTCCGGGGGTCCTCGGGCGGCGCGCGTCTCAGGTCAGACAGTGCGCCAGTGGCTCGCCCTTGGCGTAGCGCGCGACCTCGGCGGCGGCGATCCGCGCCGCCTTGCGTGCCACGGCCTTGCTGGCCCCGCCCAGATGCGGGGTCAGCACCACGTTGGGGGTGCCGTGCAGCCGGGACCCGGCGGGCAGCGGCTCCTGCGCGTAGGTGTCGAGCGCCGCCGCCGCGAGCTGCCCGCTGTCGAGCGCGTCGCAGAGCGCGTCCGTGTCGACGAGGCCGCCGCGCGCCACGTTCACCAGGGTCGATCCCCTGGGCAGCAGGGCCAGTTCGCGCGCGCCGATCAGGCCCTTCGTCTCCGGGGTGAGCCGCGCGTGCAGCGTGACGACGCTCGACCGGGACAGCAGCGCCTCCAGCGAGGGGGACCGCATGCCGTGCACGTCGCCCCGTACGTACGGGTCGAACACCTCCACCTCGGCACCGAACGCGGTCAGCACTCGGGCGACCCGGCTGCCGACCGCGCCGTAACCGACCAGCCCCACCGGGGTGTCCTCCAGCTCCGGGCCGCAGCGCTCGTACGTGTAGTGCGTGGCGTCCCACTTCCCTTCCAGGGCGAGGGAGTTGTGCGCCTCGGGGATCCGGCGCAGGGCCGCCAGGATCATCCCGACGGTGAACTCGGCCGTGGCCGCCGCGTTGCGCCCCGGCGCGAAGCAGACCTTGACGCCGCGCGCGCGGGCGGCGTCGGCGTTGACGTTGACCGGACCGCCCCGGCACACGGCGATCATCCGCAGCGCGGGGGAGGCGGCCAGCACCCGTTCGGTGAAGGGCCCCATCTGGGTCACACAGACCTCGACGCCGTCCAGCGCCTCGATCAGCGCGTCCTCGGAGTCGTTGGCCTCGTCGACCTCGGCGACCCTGCCGAAGGGCGTGAGCGGCCAGGGGAGGGTGAGTTGGGTGATCTCGGCCGGACCGGCGACGACGCGCCGAAGGGCCTCGGTGATCAGGGAGTTGAGGACGAAGTGATCACCAGCTGCGAGAATCCTCATGTCAGGGTCAGGGCCTCTCCGGTCTCGGCGTCGAAGACATGCGTGTGCCGTGGGTCCGCGGTGACGCGTACGGTGTCGCCCCGGTCCAGGCGTGTCTCCGGGCCGGTCTCCACGACGAGGGGTTCGGTGACGCCGTCGAGCGTGAGCGTGGCGATTCCGGACTCCAGGAGCGGCTCATGGGCGCTGACCGTAGCCCGTACGGCGCCGCCCCGGTCCTCGCTCCACCCGGTGTCCCCCGTCCCGGGCCCCGACTCACCCTCCCGGGTCAGCCGCAGGTCCTCCGGACGGATGCCGAGCACCACCTCCCGGCCGGCGGGCGGACCGGCCGGGCACGGGAACCGCGCCGTCGCGCCGACCCGCACCCGGCCGCCGGCCGCCACGACGCCCGGCAGCAGGTTGATCGCGGGCTCCCCCACGAAGTCGGCGACGAACACATTCGCCGGGGCGTCGTAGATCTCGTACGGCGTGCCGAGCTGCTGGATCACACCGTCCTTCATGACGGCGATCCGGTCGGCCAGCGACAGCGCCTCTTCCTGGTCGTGGGTGACGAGGATCGTCGTATGGCCCAGATCCCGCTGGATCCGCTTGAGTTCACGGCGGGTCGTGTCGCGCTGCGCGGCGTCCAGATGGGACAGCGGCTCGTCCAGGAGCAGTACGTCCGGCTCCCGGATCAGCGCCCTCGCCAGCGCCACGCGCTGCTTCTGACCGCTGGACAGACCGGCGGGCCGGGCGGCGAGGAGGTCGGTGATGCCGATGCGCTCGGCCATGTCGGCGACCCGGCGCCCGCGCTCCGCACGCCCGTGCAGACGGCGCGCCGCGAGCCCGAAGCCGAGATTCTCCGCGACGGTCAGCGGCGGGTAGAGCGCGTAGTTCTCGAAGGCGACACCGATGTTGCGCTCCCGCGCCGGCAGACCGACGACCGAGTCCCCGCCCACCAGGATGTCGCCGCCGGTGACCTCCTCCAGACCGGCGATCATCCGCAGCGTGGTCGACTTGCCGCAGCCGGACGGTCCGAGGAGTCCCAGCAGCTCACCGGAGCGCAGGCCGATGTCGATGCCCCGCACCGCGTCCACCGCCGGCCGCCCGCGCGCCACATAGGTCTTGCGCAGCCGGCGCAGGGTCAGTTCAGTCACCGCCCACCTCACAGACCTGATAGGGGACCTTGTGCTCGTCGAGATCGCGCAGCGCCTCCGCGGAGGCCCCCGCGTCCACGAGCACCAGGTCGAATGCGGAGAGCGGGGCCAGCCGGTGCAGGGCCACCCGGCCGAGCTTGGAGTGGTCGAGCAGCAGCACGTTGCGGGCCGCCGAGCCGAGCATCGCCCGCTTCACCGACACGATGTGCTGCTCCTGGTGGTAGGCGAAGCCCCCGGAGACAGCGGAGGTGGAGGTGAAGCAGACGTCGACCTGGAGCGACTGCACGGCCTCCACGCAACTGACCCCGAGGAAGGAGGAGTGCAGCGGGTCGTAGTCACCGCCGAGCGCCATCAGATGGATGCCGCGCTCCCCGGACAGCAGGTTGATCGCCTCCAGGAAGTTGGTGACGACGGTCAGCGGGGTGATGGGCCCGAGCCGCCGGGCGATCTCCAGGGTGGAGGTGGAGTCGTCCAGCATCACCGCCATACCCGGCTCGATCAGGCTCAGCGCGTGCCGGGCGACGGCCGCCTTCTCCTGGTGCATCGCCTTGAGCCGGAACGCGACGTTCGACTCGAACACGCCGGACGGCTGCGCGGTCACACCACCCCTGAACTTCCGTACGATGCCCTGGCGTTCGAGCTCGTCCAGGTCCCGGTGGATGGTCATCAGGCTGACGTCGAACCGTTCGGCCAGCTCGGCGGCGGTGCCCTCGCCCTGCGCGAGGACGTACTCGGCTATCGCCGCCTGGCGCGGGGCGGGGCCGCGCTGCTGCTGGGTGCTCATGTGCTGATCCTTCGTCCTGGACGTTCCGGCCGGTCGGCCTCGAACAGGAGCAGGTTCTCAAGACCCGCGCGGAGCCGTACAGGATCGTCGGTGCGCAGACCGGCCGCGGCGGCGCGCGGGGCGACGAGCGAGAGCTGCCCGGAGCCGATCCGGACGGTGACCTCGGTGGCGCGGCCGAGGACCTCGGTGACATAGACGGAGCCGGTCAGCTCCACCGCGCCGGTCCCGCCCGTCCCGCCGCCCCCGGCCGCCCCGCCCCCGCCGCCCCCGGCCTCACCCAGGGTGACGTCCCTCGGCCGCACGCCCAGCTGCACGACCGTCCCCGGCCGCGCCGGCACGTCCAGCGGCACCTCGAAGCCGCCGTCCGCCGACCCGAAGTGCCCGTCGGCGGTGACCGTCCCGGGCAACAGGTTGATCAGCGGGCGGCCGAAGGCGCGGGCGACGAACGTGTCGTACGGCCGGTGCCAGATCTCCTCACGTGTCCCGGTCTGGACGATCCGCCCGTCCCTGATCACCCCGATCCGGTCACCGAGCGCCAGCGCCTCCACCGAGTCGTGCGTGACATACAGCGTGGTCGTGTGCCGGACGTCCCCGATGGCCTTCAGCTCGGCGCGCATCGACTGGCGGAGTTTGGCGTCGAGATGGGAGAGCGGCTCGTCGAGGAGGAACGCGCGGGCGGGCCGTACGAGCACCCGGCCGAGCGCCACCCGCTGCCGCTGCCCGTTCGACAGCGCACCCACCGGACGCTCCAGCAGCTGCTCGATGCCCAGGAGTTCGGCGACGCCCTGGACGCGCGTCCGCGACTCGGCGGCCGGCAGCCGGTACTTGGGCGAGCGCAGCGGCGAGGCGAGGTTGTCGTAGGCGGAGCGGTGCGGATAGAGCGCGTACGACTCGAAGCACATGGCCACGCCCCGGTCGTACGGCTCGACACCGGTCATGTCCCGGCCGCCCAGCTCGACCGTCCCGGAGTCCGGCTCCTCCAGCCCGGCGACGGTCTTGAGCGTCGTCGTCTTGCCCGCTCCCGACGGACCGAGGAGACAGAAGAACTCGCCCTCGGCCACGTCCAGTTCGAGGCCGTCGAGCGCGAGCTTGCGCCCGTACGACTTGTGGACGCCGCGCAGACCTATCGACGTGGTGCCGGACCCGGCCGCGCTCACGACTTCACCGCCCCGAACGACAGGCCCCGCACCAGATACCGCTGGATCGTGAGCGCCAGCAGCAGCGGCGGGACCACCGACACCAGCGCGGCGGCGGCCGTCAGGTTGTACTTCGGCCGGTCACCGCCGAGGAACGACAGCGCGCCCACGGTCACGGTCTGCGCCTCGGACGAGGTGAGGATCAGCGGGAAGACGAAGTTGTTCCACGCGAAGATGAAGGCCAGCAGGGACACGGCGGCGACGCCCGGCTTCACCAGCGGCAGCGCGACCCGGAAGAACGCCTGCTTGCGGGTGTAGCCGTCGAGCAGCGCGGCCTGCTCCAGCTCCGGTGACAGATCCGCGAAGTACGACCGCATGATCCATACGATCAGCGGCAGTGTGACCAGTTGCAGGACCCAGATCATGCCGACGTAGGTGTCGAAGAGACCGAGCTGCTGGTAGAGCACGAACAGCGGGATGATCACGGTCAGTTCGGGCGCGAAGCGGAACGACAGCAGCGTGAACATCAGGTTCTCCGAGCCCCGGAACCGCCAGCGCGCGGCGGCGTACGCGGCGGGCAGCCCGATCACCAGGGAGAGCCCGACCGCCCCCAGCGACACCACCAGCGAGTTGAGGAAGAACCGTACGAACGGCACGCCCTCGTCCTCGCCGGCGCCGAGCACCGTGCGGTAGGAGTCCAGGGTCGGGGTGAAGGAGAAGTAGGTGCTGAACAGTTCGTTGGCCGGTTTCAGCGAGAGGACGACCATCCACACGACGGGGAAGAGCGCGAAGAGGAAGTACAGGATCAGCGCGCCGTCGGCGGCGATGCCCAGCAACCGCCTTTTCCCGGCACCTTTCTGACGTCTCGTCACTTCGGCACCTCCGCCGCCCTGTTCTGGATCCGGCCCAGATAGCGCACCAGCGCCATCGCCGCCAGATAGACCACCGCCCACAGCACGATCATGTAGCTCAGCCCGAACGAGTAGCGCTGGAAGCGGATCGCCTCCAGATAGGCGCGGATCTGGAGCACCACCGTGGAGTCGCCGGGGCCGCCCTCCGTCAGGGCGTAGATGATGTCGAAGACCTTGAGCGAGTCCATGAACCGGAAGATCACGGCGACCAGGACATAGGGCCACAGCATCGGCATCGTCAGCTTGCGGAAGGTGAACCACCGGCCCGCCCCGTCGACCGCCGCCGCCTCGAAGGGAGAGGCGGGCAGCGAACGCAGCCCCGCCAGCGCCAGGATCGCGACGAACGGGGTGTAGACCCACACGTCCACCGCGATCGAGGAGAGCAGCGCGCCCGTCGGGGTGTCCGTCCACTGCACCCCGCCCAGACCGAACGGCCGCAGCAGGTAATTGACCACCCCGACCGACGGCTGGAGCATCAGCTTCCAGATGATCGCGGCGATCACCGGCGCGATCATCAGCGGCAGGATCAGTACCTTCTCCAGCACCCGGCCGACCAGGGTCGAACGGTGCAGCAGCAGCGCCACGGCGACGCCGAGCACCGTCTCGACGGCGGCGGCGCCCACCGCGTACAGCACCGTCACCCACGCCGAGTCCCAGAACGAGGAGTCGGTGAAGATCCGCCGGTAGTTCTCCAGGCCCGTGAAGTCCGGCTGCGGCTTGCTCGCCGCGAAGTCGAACACCGTGTAGTACAGGCCGAGTCCGAAGGGATAGAGGATCCCGCCGGTCAGCAGCAGCGCGGGCACGATGAGCAGATACGGCCGCAGGGAGCGCCGCCACCGCGGGACGCCCCTCTCGGCGCCGGGGCCCGCGGGCGGGGGAGCGCCCGCGGCCGGGCCGGGGCCCGCGCCCCGATCCGCGGCCGACGCCTTGTCACGGGCGCCGGCCACGGCCGCGTCGTCGGACGAGGCCGCCCCGTGATCGGCCTCCGTCGACGAGTCCATGGGGCGTCACCCGACCTTCGACGCCAGATCGTCCGCCAGACCGTTCAGCACCGGCCCCGCGCTCCTGCCCCCGTAGATCTCCTGGAGCGCCGACGCCCAGCTCGTGGTCGCGTCGAAGAACTGCTCCTGCGGGGTGAACTGGATCCGTGTCTGGTCCTGGACGGCCTCGAACGTCTCGATGAAACCGGGGAGTCCGCTCATCTTGTCCCGGTACGCCGGGTCGTCGGCCACCGACGTGCGCACCGGATCGATGTGGTTGTACTCGATCGCGCCCTTGCGCAGATGCTCCTTGCCGGTGGCCCACTGGAGGAACAGCCAGGCGGCGCTCTTCCTCTCGCTCTTGGCGTTCATCCCGAGTGACCAGATCCACATGTTGGTCGCGAGCGAACCGTCCGGCCCCTTCGGGCCCGGATGGAACGCGATCTTCCCGGCGGCGGGCGACGCGCCCTTCACCGCCTGGAAGTAGGCGGCGGTGTCCGCGTCGAAGAGCATGCCCGCCTTCTTCGCGCCCAGGTCGCTCGAACACTGGTACCAGGTGTACGAGGTCCACGACGGCGGCCCGCCCTTCCTGACCATGTCCGCCCAGTCACGGGTGAACGTGATGGCCTCGGGGGAGTTCATGGCGGGCTTCAGAGTCTCCCCGTCGACCGTGAAGTCCTTCAGCCCGTAGCGGGAGAACATCGTCATGAAGCCGGGATGGATCGTCGCCCAGCTCCGCGAGCCGCGCACGGCGACCCCGTACATCCCGTCGAAACCGGCCCCCGGCGCCTTGCGCTTGATGGTCCCCGCGAGTTCGCGCAGCTCGTCGAAGGACTCGGCGGGCCGCAGACCCAGCTTGTTGAAGACCTCCGTGTTGTACGCGACGACATTGGCCTCCCAGCCCCACGGCAGCGCGTACTGCCCGCCCTGCCCGAGCGGCGTCCCGGCCTTCAGGGACCACTGGGTGCCCTCCAGGAGACTCGGCAGGAAGTCGTCCTTGTCCCATTCGGCGCCGGTGGCCGACTCGTTGCGCATCCACGGGCCGAGATCCTCCAGCCAGCCCGGCGGCCCGTACTGCCACACCATGTAGGCGCCGAGCATGAAGACGTCGTACGACGCCCGGCCGCTGGAGAGGTCCACGGTCAGCTTGTCGAAGTAGTTGTCCTCGGGGAACACGTCGTACTCGACCTTGATGCCGGTCTTCGCGGTGAACGCCTTCAGATCGGCGATCAGCGCGTCCGTGTACGGATGCTTGTTGAGCAGCGCCTTGACGGTGGTGCCCTTGTGCCGCCGCCAGTCGAAGGACCCGGTCACGTCGTCGGCCGCCGACCCGTCGCTCTCGCCGCCACCGCCGCCGAAGCCCGCCCCGCAGGCGCTCAGCAGCGGGACGGACGACGCCGCCGCCGTGAGTGCGAGGAACCGCCGACGGTCGTGCCCGAGCTTCCCGTGCATGTCCATCCGTGACCTCCACGGTCCGGCGGGAGAAGTAGTTCCCACGTTCCCACCCGTCGCTCACGCGTTCCTTCGAGTGGTTAACAGAGCTTGGAACACCGGTAGTTGCGCGTCAATCCCTCGCGCATCGCAAAATCTCGGTGCAGAGTGAGAACTTCACAGAGGGAGCCGGTATGTGGATGGGTGTCGATCTCGGTACACAGAGCGTCCGTGCGGTACTCGTCGGGGACGACGGGACCGTGCACGGGGGCGGAGCGGCCCCGCTGGTCGGCAGACGCGACGGCGTGCGCCACGAGCAGTCGCCGGACGACTGGTGGGAGGCGGCGCGCACCGCGATCGGCCAGGCCCTGAAGTCCGTGTCCGACGGCGTGTCACCCCCCGTCCGCGCGCTCGCCGTGTGCGGCACCTCCGGCACGGTCCTGCTCACCGACGGCGCCGGCCGCCCGCTCACCCCCGGCCTGATGTACGACGACGGGCGCGCCACCGCCGAGGCCGCGCAGGCCCGCGAGCGAGGACTGCGCGTCCAGCCGACCTGGGCGCTGCCGAAGGTGATGTGGCTCCTGAAGGACCGGCCGCGGACCGCGGGCGTACGCCTCGCCCACCAGGCGGACCTCGTCGTCTCCCGGCTGGTCGGCGGGCCCACCCCCTCCGACTCCAGCCACGCGCTGAAGACCGGTTACGACCTGACGGGCGACACCTGGCCGCACGCCGGACTGCGGGCCCTGGGGCTGGACCCCGGCCTCTTCCCGGAGGTCGTACGGCCAGGCGCGCGGCTCGGCGAGGTCGGCGCGGACGGCGAGAGCGCCACCGGAATCCCCGCCGGCACCCCCGTGATCGCCGGAATGACCGACGGCTGCGCGGCCCAGATCGCCTCGGGCTCCCTGGGCGTCGGATCCTGGAACTCCGTCCTCGGCACCACGCTCGTCCTCAAGGGCGTCACCGCGGCGCCCGTCCACGACAGCACCGGCGTCGTCTACAACCACCGTGCCCCGGACGGCGGCTGGCTCCCCGGCGGCGCGTCCGGCGCCGGAGCCGGCGCGCTGGGCAGAGCCTTCCCCGGCGCGGACCCGGCGCGCCTGGACGCACTCGCCGCCGCGCACGAACCGTCGACCGCCCTCGCCTATCCGCTGGTCGCGCGGGGCGAGCGGTTCCCCTTCCTCGCCCCCGAAGCCACCCCCCTCCTGCTCGGCGAACCCCGCTCGGACGCCGACCACTGGGCGGCGCTCCTCCAGGGCGTCGGCCACACCGAACGGCTCTGCCTGGACTACCTCGACCACCTCGGCGCCCCCCAGGACGGCCCGCTCACCTTCACCGGCGGCGGCTCGCGCAGCGCGTACTGGAACCAACTGCGCACCGACATCCTCGGCCGCGGCGTGCACATCCCCCGGCACAGCGAACCGGCACTCGGGATGGCGGTCCTCGCCGCGTACGGCGCCGGGGCCGCCCCCACCCTCGCGGAGGCGGCCGGGCGCATGGTCGGCCTCAGCCATGTCCTGTGCCCCGACCCGGCGCGCACCGCTCGCTTCCTCCAGCCGTATCTGAGCATGGTGGACGAACTGGAACGGCGCGGCTGGCTCCCCACCCCGGTCGCCGCGCACGCGCGTGCCCGCGCCGACGACCCGGAGGTCCCATGAGTACGACCCTGCTGCTGGCCCGCCACGGACAGACGCTCTGGCACGCCGAGAACCGCTACGCGGGCGTGAGCGACGTCGGCCTCACCGACGAGGGGCGCGCGCAGGCGGTGCGGCTGGGCTGGTGGGCGGGGCGGCAGGCGGCGGCGGGCGCGCCCATCGACGCCGTGTGGACCTCGACGGTGCCGCGGGCGATCGACACGGCCGAGCCCGCCTGCCGGGCGCTCGACCTCGTACCGACCCGCGAACACGACCTGCGCGAATGCGACTTCGGGGTGGTGGAGGGCCGTACGCTCGCCGAGTTCGAGGCGGTGGACCCGACCGCGGCGGCGGCCTTCCGCGCCGACCCGGTGGTGAACCCCTTCCCGGCCGCGGAGGACCCCCGCTCGGCAGCGGCCCGCGGCGCGGGCGCTCTGCGCCGGATCGCGTCGGCGCACGAGGGCGGCCGGGTCCTGGTCGTCGCCCACAACACCCTGCTGCGGCTGGTGCTCTGCGAACTCCTGTCGATCCCGCTGAGCGACTACCGCCGGGTCTTCCCGGCCCTGCGGAACGCCGCGGTGACCGAACTCCGCCTGACCGGAAAGGACACGGCGCTGCTGTCGCTGAACGTGCCGTGCGAGAGGTAGCCCTCGGTGATGACGTGATCGCTTTCGGTAGGATTCTTGGATGATCTCCAAGGGGCGACACCAGGACGGGGACGTCGCAGTGGTGCCGGACAAGAACGGTCACCGATGGGGATGGAGTTTCGTTCTCCGCCTCAACCAGCCTCTCACGCCTGACCAGGCCGATGCTTTCGACCACTGTGACGCCTTCGCCGACGGATCCGTCTCGTACACCCTCGGTCCCGAGGATCCCCACCGATACGCGTACCGTCCGGACCCCGCCGAGCTGAGTGAACTCATCTGCGATGTCGAGGCCCCCTCGCTCCTGGACGCCATCGCCCAGGTGGCGCGGGACATTCGGCTCATCCCCGGCCTGCGCGCCACCGGCGTCCGCTACGACGACACGGTGACCCTCGCGGAGGCCGCGCAGCGCTCCGGCCGCAGCCTCCAGTCTCTGGCGGGACTCTCCCGAGGGCAGCACGTACCCATCGGATTCCCGGATCCGGCATCCGACACGGAGGGAACGGTGTTCTACTCCTGGCGCGAGATCGCGGACTTCCTCCGGAGCATCGGCGACACCGTCCCCGAGACACCCCGCGAACTCGCTGTCGCGGACCAGGTGCTGCGCCTCGCTCACGAACTCGAAAGCCTCGAAGTGACGCCTGGCACGCTGCGCGCTCTGGGCCTGCCGACTGCCTGAGAGGCCGCTGCTGCGGATGGTGCTGAACATGTCGCGCCACGCCTAGCCCTATGTGATGAACCGGGTGCTTTCCGCTCCTGGGGGATGTGCGGCTGAATACGCTCGGGACGGGCTGGCTGCCACTGCCCTGTCACCGCAGGAAACAGGGGAGTCGGCATGGCGAAGGGCGGGTCCGACTCGGGCCGGGAGGCATCGGCGCGGGTCATGTTGTACGAGACGATCGCGCGCCTGCGTGAGGAGTCGGGCAAGTCGCTCGCCGAGTTACAGGAGTTGACGACGTACGACCGCGCGTATCTGCACAAGCTGGAGACGGGGGCGCGGCTGGGGTCACCGCAGGTGGTGGCGGCGCTGGACGCGGTGTACGGGACGAAGAAACAGTTGTCGCAGCTGTGGGTGCTGGCGAGGGAGGACGCGTTCGGGGACCGGTACCAGCGGTTCATGAGGTTGGAGCGGGAGGCGACGGTCCAGTACCAGTACGTGTGCAGCGTCATTCCCGGTCTGCTCCAGACGGAGCCCTACGCCGAGGAGATTCTGGCCAAGGGCCGCCCACGCGGTGATGCGGAACTGGCCGAGCTGGTCGCGGCCCGGATGAGCCGTCAGGACATCCTGGAGGGCGACGACGCCCCTCACTTCAGGGCGTTGCTCGACGAGGCCGTGTTCCGCCGCGCGGCAACGGATCCGAAAGTGTGGAGGGACCAGTTGGAAGCGCTGCTCGAAGCGGGGCAGCGGCCCGGCGTCACCATCCAGGTGGTGCCGTTCTCGGCGGGGTTGCACGATCTGCTGGGTGGCTCGCTCACCGTCCTCTGGCTCGCGAACGGGAAGTCCGTGGCCTATCTGGAGGGTTCGAAGTCCGGTGAGTTGATCGAGGAACCGGAGAAGGTCGAAGCGCTGCGCTTGTCCTACGATCTGCTACGAGACAAGACGCTCTCTCCCGAGAGCTCCGCAGATTTCATCAGGCGACTGATTGAGGAGATCCCGCGATGCGATCCGTCCGACCCGACCTGACCGAGGCCGCTTGGCGTAAGTCGTCGTACAGCAACTCGGACGGCGGCCAGTGCGTCGAGGTGTCCGACGGCTTCCTCCCTGGTGTCGTCCCCGTCCGTGACTCGAAGGTTCCGGACGGCCCGGCGCTCGTCTTCCCCGCCCGCGTGTGGGAGGCGTTCGTTCAGACGCTTCGCTGATCACCCCGTCGCCACAACACGGCTCCGGCGCTTCCGTGCCGGAGCCTCCGTCCTGCGTGCTTCTTGGTGGTCATCGGGACTGTGCGGGCCCCGGTGGCACTCCGTACGGCCGCAACCCTCCAGCCCCGATCCCGCGCTCGGCCGACGCGCGTTCACCCGGGCGACGAGGACTGCGCAGTACCTTCGGGCCCTGTCCGCGCACCACCAGGGAGCGGGCCATCCGGGAGGCGCCGTAGATGTTGGCGTCCATCGCCGACAGCAGCGCCACCAGCACGACGACGTTCATGATCTGGCCCGCGCCAGGGATGTCGAGACGGTCGAGCATGGCCACGTACGGGCCTGAACCCTTCTCGGTGATCTCCGGGTCGTCCCGGGGAACCAGCGCGACGACGGACGCCGTCGAGCCCACGTAGAAGAGCGCGATGCGCCACATCGCCGTCCGTACGGCCTTCGCGACACCCGGGACCGGATCCTCCGACTCGGCCGCCGGGCCACAGTCCGGCCGCGCGTGCCGCTCACCCGTCACACGGTCCCGGGACACGGACGCCGGGCTCACCCGAGGTGAAGGGGGCGCCCAGTCTCCGGCTCGGGCCGCCTTTGGTGGGAAGTCACAGTCGGTCCGGCGGCCGGCCCGCCGCGCGAAACGATCTTCGTCGTGGTCGTACGACCCTCACCTGAGTGAATTGCGTGACGAGCGTCACGCCCATCGGCGGCATGCGGCGCCCCAGTTGTCGGAAGCCCACCATCAGCCAGGCCGCCGTCTTGTGCTCGGCCGCCCGTGTCCGGGCACGGACAGGTGGGCTACCGTCAGCCTGTTCCCCTGCCCACACGTCTGTCCCCACCCCGCGGAGTCCCGATGAGCACTGCTGCCGCCACCACCCGATCCGGAGCGGTCCTCGCCGATCTGCTCCCCGCCGCCCGGCACCGGTACGCCGTCGACACCGCCCTCGTACTCGGCGGCGCGGCCCTCACCGGCATCGCCGCGCAGATCGCCGTCCCGGTCCCCGGCTCCCCGGTCCCGGTCACCGGCCAGACCTTCGCCGCGCTGCTCGTCGGCACCGCGCTCGGCGCCCGCCGCGGCTTCCTCTCGCTCGCCGTCTACACCCTCGTCGGCATGGCCGGCATGCCCTGGTTCTCCGAGGGCTCGTCGGGCCCCGGCGGCGCCTCCTTCGGCTACGTCCTCGGGATGCTGCTCGCCGCCACCGTCGTCGGTTCGCTCGCCCGGCGCGGCGGCGACCGCTCCGTCCCGCGCACCGCCGGGACGATGGTCGTCGGCTCCCTCATCATCTACGCGGTGGGCGTGCCGTATCTCGCGGTCGCCGCCGACCTCTCACTGAGCGCGGCCCTGGCCGCCGGACTCACCCCGTTCCTGATCGGCGACGCGCTCAAGGCCGCGCTGGCGATGGGTCTGCTGCCCGTCTCCTGGAAGCTGATCGGCCGCCGGGACTGACACCGGCTCCCGCCGGGCCGGCGGGAGCCACGTCGGAGCGGGGGGGGGGGGGGGGGGGGGGGGGCGGGGGGGGGGGGGGGGGGAGGGGGGGGGGGGGGAGGGAGGGGGGGGGGGGGGGGGGGGAGGCGGGGGGGGGGGGGGAGGGGAAGGAGGGGGGGGGGGAGGAG
>NZ_JBVJNN010000047.1:0-52764 GCF_055583685.1 Streptomyces sp. NPDC104581 | reverse complement strand
CCCCCCCCCCCCCCCCCCCCCCCCCCCCCCCCCCCCCCCCCCCCCCCCCCCCCCCCCCCCCCCCCCCCCCCCCCCCCCCCCCCCCCCCCCCCCACAGGGAGGACTTCCCGCCGAAGGCGTGCCCGTCACTCCTCGATCGTCAGGCCCTTCCGCAGCCTGACGAGCGTGCGCGACAGCAGCCGCGACACATGCATCTGTGAGATGCCGAGCTCCTCGCCGATCTCCGACTGGGTCATGTTGGCGACGAAGCGCAGGGAAAGGATCATCCGGTCGCGCGCCGGCAGCTCCGCGATCATGGGCTTCAGCGACTCGACGTACTCGATGCCTTCGAGACCGTGGTCCTCGTAGCCGATGCGGTCGGACAGCGCGCCCTCGGTGTCGTCCTCCTCCGGCTGGGCGTCCAGCGAGCTCGCCGTGTACGCGTTGCTCGCCGCCATGCCCTCGACGACCTCGTCGTTGGTGAGGCCGAGCCGCTCGGCGAGTTCGGGGACCGTCGGCGCGCGGTCCAGCAGCTGGGACAACTCGTCGCCCGCCTTGGCCAGTTCCAGGCGGAGTTCCTGGAGCCTGCGCGGCACCCGCACCGACCAGGACGTGTCGCGGAAGAAGCGCTTGATCTCACCGACGATCGTCGGCATCGCGAAGGTGGGGAACTCGACGCCCCGGCTCAGCTCGAAGCGGTCGATCGCCTTGATCAGACCGATCGTGCCGACCTGGATGATGTCCTCCATGGGCTCGCTGCGGGAGCGGAACCGGGAGGCGGCGAACTTGACCAGGGCGAGATTCAGCTCGACCAGGGTGTTCCGTACATAAGCATGCTCATGGGTGCCCTCTTCCAGACCTTCGAGGCGGCCGAAGAGGGTCTTCGACAGAGACCGGGCGTCCAGCGCGCCCACCTCGTCGAAGGGTG
This sequence comes from Streptomyces sp. NPDC104581, assembly GCF_055583685.1. Lineage (NCBI taxonomy): Bacteria > Bacillati > Actinomycetota > Actinomycetes > Kitasatosporales > Streptomycetaceae > Streptomyces > Streptomyces sp. NPDC104581. The sequence continues at coordinate 51,857 of NZ_JBVJNN010000047.1, read as the reverse complement.
GGATCTCTGGCATGTCATCGAGGCCCTGGAAGCCGGACGCGGAAGTGGCGCCGGTCTCGTCAGGGTCGGACGGGGTTGTCGACGTCGCGTCGTGGGTACGCGATTCGTCGAGCCGGGGTGACATGGGTCTCCTCCATACGTTCTCGGCATATGGCTGCCGATGCCAATACGCGCTGCTGCGGTTTGCGGCGCCTCCATAGCCGTCGCGTCGGTCAGGTGGGTTGTGTCCTTACTAGCCCTATCGGTTCCGTGTGGACACGTGCAAGTGTCATTTCGCACAAATGTCCGCATTGCGTGGGAGATTGGCTACCGCGGAACGCGTGAAAGGCGTAATGTTTCGCCGAACGCCCATGGCGCGCGGTAAAACGCCGGGCATGGACGGGAGTGCGATCACGGCGCCCCCGCTCACATCTTTCAGGCACACCATCGAGACATCTGACTCCGAGAAATCTGACGACGGCGCACGACACTGCGGAAGAGGGACGGACGGGCATGGACCGGCAGACGGTCGGCAGCACGAACCGGGGCCGGCTTCGGGTCGAAGTTCGGACCGAGGGCCGAAGCGAGGTCGTGACAGCGGCGGGTGAGTTGGACCACCACACCGCCGAACTGTTGCGCGCACCCCTGGAAGAAGCGATCGACCAGGGGCGGACACGCCTGGTGATCGACTGCTCGCAGCTCGAGTTCTGCGACTCCACCGGCCTGAACGTGCTGCTCGGGGCCCGCCTCAAGGCCGAGGCGGCCGGCGGCGCCGTCCATCTGGCCGCGATGCTGCCGGTGGTCGCCAGGGTCTTCGAAATCACGGGCGCCGACGCGGTCTTCACCGTGCACGAGTCGCTCGAAGCGGCTCTTGCCGACTGATCCCAGAGCCGGTGCTGAGGCCCCGCGCGAACCAGATGTTGCAAGTGTCACGTCACCCGCGTAGGTCTTGTGGGTGTTGTCACGATTACGCCGGGCAGAAGAGTCCCGGGCGGCCGGACCGCGACAGGCGAAGCACTCTCTGTCACGGCCTGGCGACGTAATGATGTAACGACCAATTGGCGAACCGGTGAATCGGTGAGGTGAACCGCTGATGAGCACCACCCGGCAGTCTCCGCCGGGCGATTTCGGCTCCGAGCCGGACGGCGCGGGTACCACCTCCGCCGGGTCCGAAAGCCGGGTACGCACCCTGGCGTTGGGCAGCGCCAGCGGTATCGTCCCGATGGCCCGTGACTTCACCCGTCAGGCGCTCTACGACTGGGGCTGGCTGCCGGCGGCGACCGCCGACCGCCGCGCCGCCGCGGAGGACGTGCTGCTCGTCGTCTCCGAACTGGTCACCAACGCCTGTCTGCACGCCGACGGCCCCGAGGAGCTGCGGGTCTCCTCCGACACCAAGGTCCTGCGCCTCGAAGTCACCGACCGGGGCACGGGCCAGCCCGCGCCCCGCACACCGCACCGCGCCGGGCGGCCGGGCGGGCACGGGATGTTCATCGTGCAGCGGCTCTGCCTGGACTGGGGCGTGTCCCGTACGCCGGGAGCCCCCGGCAAGACGGTGTGGGCGGTCCTGGCGGCCCCGGCGTAACGCACGACCCCTCCGCCGGGCGCCGGCGCCCGCGCCACCGGCCGCCGATGTTCCTCCACCGGCCGCCGGGCGGGCCCCTTCCGGGCCCGCCCGCCCCCGACCGGCCCGCCCGGCTCAGCCGTGTGTCACCGCACGTCGCCCATCAGCGCCCGCACCTTCCTGCGGTACATGAAGATCGCGAAGCCCGCCAGCGTGGCGAGCAGCGCCTCCAGGGCGACCACCCCCGTACGGCTCAGGTCGACACCGGCGATCGAGAGCATCCCGGTCACCGAGTCGCCCGCCGTCACGGCGAGGAACCAGACGCCCATCATCTGACTGGCGTACTTGGCCGGAGCCATTTTCGTCGTCACCGACAGTCCCACCGGCGAGACGCACAGCTCCCCGACGGTCTGGATGAGATAGATGCCCACCAGCCACACCGGGCTGACCAGGGTGCCGTCGGCCGCCAGGACGAGCGGGATCAGGAAGAAGAAGAACGAGACGCCGATGAAGAGCAGTCCCGCGGCGAACTTCACGACCGTGCCCGGCTCCCTGCCCCGCCGGTTCAGCCAGAGCCAGAACCAGGCGGCCACCGGGGCCAGCGCCATGATGAACACGGGGTTCAGCGACTGGTACCAGGACGTCGGGAAGCCGATGCCGAAGACCTGGTCGGCCGCCTTCGTCGTACCGAACGCCTGGACCGTCGACCCGCCCTGGTCGTAGATCATCCAGAAGACGGCGGCCGCGACGAAGAACCAGATGTACCCGGACATCCTGGTCTGCTCGACCGGCGTCAGATCCTTGTCGCGCTTTATCCGGATCAGCACCCCGGCCGGGATCACGATGCCCGCGAGCGTCAACGGCACCATCGCCCAGTTCAGGGTGAAGTTGCCGGTGAAGACGACGCCTCCGTAGAAGACGGATCCGACGAGCAGCCATGTCAGCCCCTTGGTCAGCCAGCTCGCGCGCTCCTCGCGCGACAGCGGCATCGGGACGACACCGCTGCGCGGCGCCAGGTGCTTCGTACCGGCCAGGAACTGGATCAGACCGATCCCCATACCGAGGGCCGCGAGCGCGAAGCCGAGGTGCCAGCTGTACTTCTCGCCGACTGTGCCGATGATCAGCGGCGCGAAGAAGGCACCGATGTTGATGCCCATGTAGAAGATGGTGAACCCGCCGTCGCGGCGCGGGTCGTTCGGCCCGTCGTAGAGATGGCCGACCATCGTGGAGATGTTGGACTTCAGCAGTCCCGAGCCGAGAGCCACCAGCGCCAGACCGGCGAAGAAGGTGCCCGCGCCCGGCAGCGCGAGCGTCAGATGGCCCACCATGATGGTGCAGGCCGCGATCGTCACCGTCTTGCGCGGGCCCCAGACCCGGTCGCCGAGCCAGCCGCCGGGCATGGCCAGCAGATAGACCATCGACAGATAGATCGAGTAGATCGCGGTCGTGGTGGCCAGGGTCAGACCCAGACCGCCCCCTTGGAGCCCGTTCGAGGCGTCGGGGCCGCCGGAGAGCAGATAGATCGTGAGCAGAGCCCTCATGCCGTAGAAGCTGAAGCGTTCCCACATCTCCGTCATGAAGAGCGTGGCCAGACCGCGCGGGTGGCCGAAGAACGTCTTCTCGGGGCCGGTGCGGAGGCCGGGGCCGTGGGGACCGCCGGGTGGTTCGGGGGAGTCCTTGGTAAGGCTGCTGGACGCCATGGGGGGATCCTTGCCTGCTCGGGTTCATGAAAAGGGGACCTTCGGCTCTCAAGCCGCCAAAGGTCCCCAACCGGTCGTACGAAGAGCCAGGCCACCCTACGGCATGACAGTGCGGTATTCGGTACGACAGAGAGGTATATGGAGTGACTTGAGGGATGGATCACAGGTCTCTCCCGGACCAGTGGCCACTTTCGAAGGCAGGCGGCCCGATCGCCTACCGGAGCCACAGGCATCGGCGATCACCGCCCGGCCGCTCCGCAGCGCGGACTACCATCACCTCATGACCCGTGTACTGCTCGCCGAGGACGACGCGTCCATCTCTGAGCCGCTGGCCCGCGCCCTGCGCAGGGAGGGCTACGAGGTGGAGGTACGCGAAGACGGTCCCACCGCGCTCGAAACCGGCCTCCAGGGCGGCGTGGACCTGGTCGTCCTCGACCTCGGGCTGCCCGGCATGGACGGCCTCGAAGTGGCCCGCAGACTGCGGTCGGAGGGCCACTCCGTACCCCTGCTGGTGCTGACCGCCCGCGCCGACGAGGTGGACACCGTCGTCGGCCTCGACGCCGGCGCCGACGACTACGTCACCAAGCCGTTCCGGCTGGCCGAACTGCTCGCCCGGGTACGGGCCCTGCTCCGGCGCGGCGCAAGCGAACCGGCCGCCTCGCCCGCCACGCACGGCGTCCGCATCGACGTCGAGTCGCACCGGGCCTGGATGGGCGAGGAGGAGCTCCAGCTCACCGCGAAGGAGTTCGACCTGCTGCGGGTCCTGGTCAGGGACGCGGGCCGGGTCGTCACCCGCGACCAGCTGATGCGCGAGGTCTGGGACACCACGTGGTGGTCGTCCACGAAGACCCTGGACATGCACATCTCGTGGCTCCGCAAGAAGCTGGGCGACGACGCGGCGAACCCCCGGTACATCGCGACGGTCCGGGGCGTCGGATTCCGCTTCGAGAAGAGCTGAGCCCTGGCCGGGCGGTCCGGTCCGGCCCGGTGATCCGGCGGGACGGACCGCCGGGCAGGCCAGCCGAGCAGGGTAGGGCACAGTGCGCCGTCGTCTGATCAACTCCACGCTCGCCGTGGTGCTCGTCGTCATCGCCGTCTTCGGCGTCTCGCTCGTCATCGTCGAGACCCGCACCATCACCAGCAGCGCCCAGGAGAGAGTCGACCTGGAGGCGGTCCGGCTGGTCAGCATCGTCGACAGCCGGCTGCTCGGCGGCGAGCGCGTCACCGAGGCGATCCTGCGCGAGCAGATCGACGGCGAGCGCTACGCCAAGGTCGAGATCCCGGGCCGTCCGGCCGTCGAGATCGGCGCCCGCCCCGAGGGCGGCGTCATCCGGGGCAGCGCGGAGGGCGAGCAGGGCGAGACCGTCACGGTCGAGGAGTCCCGCGCGTCCGTCACCCGTGAACTCGGCCGCACCCTGCTGATCATCGGCGCGGTCGCCCTGCTCGCCGTCGTCGCCGCCGTCCTGCTCGCCGTACGCCAGGCCAACAAGCTCGCGTCACCGCTCACCGACCTCGCCGAGACCGCCGAACGTCTCGGCTCCGGGGACCCGCGCCCCCGTCACAAGCGGTACGCCGTGCCGGAACTCGACCGGGTCGCCGACGTGCTCGACGCCAGCGCGGAACGGATCGCGAGGATGCTCACCGCCGAGCGCCGGCTCGCCGCCGACGCCTCCCACCAGCTCCGTACACCGCTCACCGCGCTCTCCATGCGCCTGGAGGAGATCTCCGCCACCGACGACCCGGACATCGTCAAGGAGGAGGCGACGATCGCGCTCACCCAGGTCGAGCGGCTGACCGACGTGGTGGAGCGGCTGCTCACCAACTCGCGCGACGTCCGGACCGGTTCGGCGATCGTCTTCGACCTCGACGACGTCGTGCAGCAGCAGATCGAGGAGTGGCGCCCGGCCTACCGCAGCGCCGGCCGCGCGATCGTCTGCTCCGGCACCCAGCACATGCGGGCCGTCGGCACCCCCGGCGCCGTCGCCCAGGTCCTCGCCGCGCTGATCGAGAACTCCCTCATGCACGGCGGCGGCACCGTCGCCCTGCGCAGCCGGATCACCGGCAACCAGGCGGTGATCGAGGTGACGGACGAGGGGCCCGGCGTACCGGCGGACCTCGGGTCGCGGATCTTCGAGCGCGCGATCAGCGGGCACAACTCCACGGGCATCGGGCTCGCGGTCGCCCGCGATCTGGCCGAGGCGGACGGCGGGCGGCTCGAACTGCTCCAGCAGCAGCCGCCCGTCTTCGCGCTGTTCCTGAGCCGTGAGGTACGGGTGCGCGAGGAGCCCGGGAAGACCGTCAGATGACCCGGCCGGGCTCCGGCTCGCGCCGCCCGTCCGCCACGGACCCCGGCCCGGGCTCCGGCTGGAGCCTGCGGAACACCCAGGTGCGGTACGACCAGAAGCGGAACAGCGTCGCCACGCCGATACCGAGGAACTTGAACACGTTGCTCTGGAGCGGCCCGTCCCAGCCGAACCCGTACGTCGCCGTGTAGAGCACACCGTTCTCGATGACCAGCCCGACCGCGCTGAACAGCAGGAAGAGCGTCAGCTCCTTCGTACGGCGGCTCTTGTCGCGGTCCCGGTAGGCGAAGTGGCGGAAGCCCACGTAGTTGCAGGCGATCGCGACGACGGTCGCCAGGATGCTGGCCCGCACCACCTGGAGGTCGGTCGTGTGCCGTACGAGGTTGAAGACCGCCAGATTGACCAGCAGGCCCACCCCGCCGACCGCACCGAACTTGGCGATCTCACGGGCGAGCAGGGACAGCCGCTGCCGCAGGTTCTGTCGCTGCGAAGGCGCAGGAGCCATGTGGCCGCTCAACCCCGTCCGGTCGGTGTTCCGTCGAAGACGTCCAAGACGCCGGCGACACGGTCTCGTCGGTCCGTTCCCCCCGACGCCGCGACGCCCACCGACCGACCCACTCTAACCACCGGACCGGGGTCGGCGAGCCTCCTGCGGATCTTGTCCGTTCCGCGTCCCGCGGGGGCACCCGGGTCTCCCGACCGCACCGGACCGAACCCGGCCGGGTCCGGACGGGAGACCCGGGCCGGGCGCCGGATACCCTGGGGGTGTGACGTTCCCGGTAGTCGGCATGGTCGGCGGCGGTCAGCTCGCCCGTATGACCCACGAGGCGGGCATCCCCCTCGGCCTCAGATTCAAGCTCCTCAGCGAGACCTCCCAGGACTCCGCCGCGCAGGTGGTGGGCGACGTGGTCGTCGGTGACCACCGCGATCTGGAGACGCTGCGCGCCTTCGCGCGCGGCTGCGACGTGATCACCTTCGATCACGAGCACGTCCCGATCGAGCATCTGCGCGCCCTGGAGGCGGACGGCATCCCCGTACGCCCCGGCCCCGACGCCCTCGTCCACGCGCAGGACAAGGGCGTGATGCGGGCGCGCCTCACGGCACTCGGTGTGCCGGCCCCGCGCCACCGCATCGTCACCGACGCCGCCGACGTGGCGGCCTTCGCCGCCGAGGTGGGCGGCTTCCCCGTGATCCTGAAGACGGTGCGCGGCGGCTACGACGGCAAGGGCGTGTGGTTCACCCGGTCGGAGGACGACGCCCGGCAGCCCTTCCTTGCCGGAGTCCCGGTGCTGGCCGAGGAGAAGGTCGACTTCGTCCGGGAGCTGGCCGCCAACATCGTGCGCTCGCCGCACGGCCAGGCCGTCGCCTACCCCGTCGTGGAGTCCCGCCAGGTCGACGGCGTCTGCGACACCGTCATCGCGCCCGCGCCCGGACTCTCCGAGGAACTCTCCGGTCAGGCGCAGCAGCTCGCGCTGCGGATCGCCGACGAGCTGGGCGTCGTCGGCCATCTCGCCGTCGAGCTGTTCGAGACGGCGGACGGCCGGATCCTCGTCAACGAGCTGGCCATGCGCCCGCACAACTCCGGCCACTGGACCCAGGACGGCGCGATCACCTCGCAGTTCGCCAACCACGTACGGGCCGTGCTCGACCTGCCGCTGGGCGACCCGCGCCCGCGCGCCCCGTGGACGGTCATGTGCAACGTGCTCGGCGGCGACTACCCCGACATGTACGCGGCGTATCTGCACTGCATGGCCCACGACCCGCAGCTCAAGATCCACATGTACGGCAAGGACGTGAAGCCCGGCCGCAAGGTGGGCCACGTCAACACCTACGGTGACGACCTGGACGACGTGCTGGAGCGCGCCCGCCACGCCGCCGGATACCTCCGAGGAACGATCACCACATGAGCTCTCCCCTCATCGGCGTCGTCATGGGTTCGGACTCCGACTGGCCCGTCATGGAGGCCGCAGCCCAGGCGCTCGACGAGTTCGAGATCCCCTACGAGGTGGACGTCGTCTCCGCGCACCGGATGCCGCGCGAGATGATCACCTACGGCGAGGAGGCCGCCGGACGGGGGCTCAGGGCGATCATCGCCGGCGCCGGCGGCGCGGCCCATCTGCCGGGCATGCTCGCCTCGGTCACGGCGCTGCCGGTCATCGGGGTCCCCGTACCGCTGAAGTACCTGGACGGCATGGACTCGCTGCTGTCGATCGTCCAGATGCCGGCGGGGGTGCCGGTGGCCACCGTCTCCGTGGGAGGAGCGCGCAACGCCGGTCTGCTGGCGGCGCGGATCCTCGCCGCGCACGACCCGGAGCTGCTGGCCCGTATGGAGGACTTCCAGCGGCGGCTCGGCGAGCAGGCCACGGACAAGGGCAAACGCCTGCGGGCGAAGGTCGCCGGTCAGGACGCCTTCGGCTTCGGGAAGTGAGGGCCGCCATGGGCGCCGACGACTATCTGGAGCAGGCACGCGAACTGCTCGAGGACTTCCCCGTGGTCGACGGGCACAACGACCTGCCGTGGGCGCTGCGCGAGCAGGTCCGCTACGACCTCGACCGCCGGGACATCGCCGACGACCAGTCGGCGCACCTGCACACCGACATCCCCCGGCTGCGGGCGGGCGGGGTCGGGGCACAGTTCTGGTCGGTGTACGTACGCTCCGACCTGGCCGGCGACTCGGCGGTCAGCGCGACCCTGGAGCAGATCGACGTCGTGGGGCGCATGATCGCCCGCTACCCCGGAGACCTCGTCGCCGCACGCACCGCCGACGACATGGAGAACGCCCGCCGCACCGGCCGGATCGCCTCCCTGATGGGCGCCGAGGGCGGCCACTCCATCAACAACTCCCTGGCCACGCTGCGCGCCCTGCACACCCTCGGGGTGCGCTACATGACGCTCACGCACAACGACAACCTCGCGTGGGCGGACTCGGCCACCGACGAGCCGGGCGTGGGCGGTCTGTCGCCCTTCGGCCACGAGGTCGTACGGGAGATGAACCGCACCGGCGTGCTGGTCGACCTCTCGCACGTGGCCGCCACGACGATGCGCGACGCGCTCGCCACGAGCACCGCGCCGGTCCTCTTCTCGCACTCCTCCGCGCGGGCGGTCTGCGACCACCCGCGCAACGTCCCCGACGACGTGCTGGCGGCGCTGGCGGCCAACGGCGGTGTGGCGATGGCCACCTTCGTACCGAAGTTCATCCTTCCCGAGGCGATCGCCTGGACGAAGGCCGCCGACGACAACATGCGCGCGCACGGCGCGCACCCGCTGGACACCACCGAGGCCGGGATGAGGATCCACCGGGCCTACGAGGAGGCGCACCCGCGCCCGACGGCCACGGCGGCGACCGTCGCCGACCACCTCGACCACATGCGCGAGGTCGCGGGCATCGACCACATCGGCATCGGCGGCGACTTCGACGGCACGGCGTTCACGCCGGAGGGCCTCGACGACGTGGCGGGCTACCCCAACCTGATCGCGGAACTCTTCGCACGCCGCTGGTCCCCCGAGGACCTCTCCAAACTGACCTGGCACAACGCGGTCCGGGTGCTGCGCGCGGCGGAGGACGTGGCCCGGGGCCTGCAATCGGAACGGGGCCCGTCGACGGCGACGATCGAGGACCTGGACGGCTAGGGCCTGTCGTTTGGATCTTGCCGGGCTCGCGTGCCCTCGCACCGCCCTCGCGGAGGCGGGCGTTCCTCGGGACGGGCCCGCCGGAGAGGCACCCCGACCCGGTGGTCGTGGGCAGGCGCGGCGGGTGCGGCGTACTCCGAACGCCCCGCCCGCCGCGACCTCTCCCGCGCTCCGTGCCACGGTGGCCGTACTGCCTTCGCACCCCACGGAGCCTCGTCATGGCGGATCTACGGGACGACCCTCACGACACGGACTCGGCGAGCGCCGCCGGCGACCTCGACGCGCCGGCGCAGCCGTCCGCCACCACCCCCGCGTCGTCCGCCGAGCGGGCCCACGCGCTGCTGGCGTCGTACCCCGTCTTCGACGGCCACAACAGCCTCGCCCCCACCCTGCTGCGCCGCCGCGCCGCCGGGCACAGCCACGACCTCGACGAGGGCGAGAACTTCCTGGACACCGACATGCCGCGGATCCGGGCGGGCGGGCTCGGCGCGCAGTTCTGGTCCCTCCAGGTGACCGGCGACGCGGAGGACGAGGGCCGGGCCGTCAGCGCCACGCTCGAACTGATCGACCTCGTGCGGGACTTGATCGCCTCGTGCCCGGAGAGCCTGCGTCTCGCGCTCGGCGCCGGCGAGCTGGCCGACGCCCGCAACTGCGGACGCGTCGCCTCGCTCCTCGGCCCCGTCTCCGGCCGGGCCATCGGCGACTCGCTGGCCACGCTCCGCGCGTTCCACTTCCTCGGTGTGCGGGCCCTCGCTCTCGCGGGCGCGCGCTGGGCCGACAAGGGGCTCACCCGCTTCGGCCAGGAGGCCGTCCGCGAGATGAACCGCCTCGGTGTGCTCGTCGACCTGTCCGGCGCGTCCGACGAGACGGCGCGCGCCACCCTCGCCGTCACCAAGGCCCCCGTGATGTTCTCCCACTCCGCGGCCGGTGACCTCACCCCGGCCCCGGGCAATGTCCCCGACGAGGTCCTGGCGCTGCTCGGCGCCAACAGCGGTGTCTGCATGGTGAGTTTCGCGCCCGCCCTCACCTCGCCCGACGGGAGGGCCTCGGCCGTGTCCGCCGTCGCCGACCATGTCGAGCGGGTACGGGACGTGGCCGGCCCGGAGTGCGTGGGTCTCTCGGGGACGTACGGCCGTGAGGCTGACACGCCCCGCACCGCCGGCCTGGAGGACACCTCGTGCTACCCGCGCCTGATCACCGAGCTGCTCGACCGAGGCTGGGACGACACCGCGATCACCGATCTCACCTGGGGCAACGCCGCACGCGTGCTCCGCGACACCGAGTTCCTGGCCCGCGCCGCCCAGGGCCGCCGCTCACCCTCGACGGCGACGATCGAGGAACTGGACGACTCCCGCCGGTAGCCGGTAGCCGGTAGCCGGGCGCCTCGCCGGTAGCCGGGCCCCTCGCGTCGGGCCGGGCCCCCGGCCCCACCGCCCCGGTCAGGCCCTCGGCCGCCCCATCGCCCGGTACGTCCAGCCCGCCCCGCGCCACACCGCCGGGTCCAGCGCGTTGCGCCCGTCGAGGATCAGCCGCCGTGTCACGGCCTCGCCCAGCTCAGCCGGGTCCAGCTCGCGGAACTCGCGCCACTCGGTCAGGTGCAGCACGACATCGGCGCCCCGCACGGCCTCCAGCGCGGAGTCGGCGTACCCGAGCGTCGGGAAGATACCCCGCGCGTTCTCCATGCCCTTGGGGTCGTACACGGTCACCTGACCGCCCTGGAGGTGGATCTGGCCCGCGACGTTCAGCGCGGGGGAGTCCCGTACGTCGTCCGAGTCCGGCTTGAACGTCGCGCCCAGGACCGCGACCCGCTTGCCGAGGAACGACGAGTCGCCCCCGACCGCCTCGCGCGCCAGCTCCACCATGTGGCCGCGGCGCCGCATGTTGATCGAGTCGACCTCGCGCAGGAAGGTCAGCGCCTGGTCAGCGCCCAGCTCGCCCGCCCGCGCCATGAACGCCCGGATGTCCTTCGGCAGACAGCCGCCGCCGAAGCCGATCCCCGCCCGCAGGAACTTCTTCCCGATGCGCTCGTCGTAGCCGATGGCCTCCGCGAGCTTCACGACGTCGCCGCCGGCCGCCTCGCAGACCTCGGCCATCGCGTTGATGAAGGAGATCTTGGTGGCGAGGAAGGAGTTGGCCGCGGTCTTCACCAGCTCGGAGGTCGGGAAGTCCGTCACGACGAACGGCGACCCCTCGCCGATCGGTGTCGCGTACACCTCGCGCAGCAGCTTCTCCGCGCGCGCGGACGCCGTGCCGACCACGATCCGGTCCGGGTGGAGCGTGTCCTGTACGGCGAAGCCCTCCCGCAGGAACTCCGGGTTCCAGGCCAGCTCGACATCGACGCCCGCGGGCGCCAGCTCGGTGAGCCGCCGCGCGAGGCGCTCCGCGCTGCCGACCGGCACGGTCGACTTGCCGACCACCAGCGCCGAGCGGCCCAGCCGGGGGGCGAGGGAGTCGAAGGCGCTCTCCACATAGCTCATGTCGCACGCGTACTCGCCGTGCTTCTGCGGGGTGTTCACGCAGACGAAGTGGATGTCGCCGAAGGCGCCGACCTCCTCCCAGGAGGAGGTGAAGCGCAGCCGGCCGGTCGACCCCTCGAAGCCGGCGACGTGCTTGCGCAGCAGCTCTTCGAGGCCGGGTTCGTACATCGGGGCCCTGGCCGCCGTCAGCATCTCGATCTTCTCGGGGACGACGTCGAGCCCGAGCACGTCGAAGCCCAGCTCCGCCATGGCCGCGGCGTGGGTGGCGCCGAGGTAGCCGGTACCGATCACAGTGATCTTGAGGGCCATGGGTGCTCCAGGGAGTGCGGTCGGGATGCCTCGCACTCGCGGTGCGATCGCGGCTGCGATCGCACCGCGAGTGCGGTGCCCGAGCATAGCCGCGCCGTCCGGACCCCTTCTCGGGCGCCTCGGGGCAAGGTGCGGGAGCTGTCGGGAAACTCACGTACGCCACCGCGCCCCGGACCTCTAAAATTGGGGTTACTTAACGGTAGTTAGCATTCAGGGGAGTGGAAGACCGTGGCCGGATCGGCTGATTTCGACCTGTACCGCCCGTCCGAGGAGCACGACATGCTCCGTGACGCCGTGCGCGCGCTCTCCGAGGCGAAGATCGCGCCGTTCGCCGCCGCCGTGGACGAGGAGGCCCGCTTCCCGCAGGAGGCGCTCGACGCGCTGGTCGCCGCCGATCTGCACGCCGTCCACGTCCCCGAGGAGTACGGCGGCGCGGGCGCCGACGCCCTGGCCACCGTGATCGTCATCGAGGAGGTCGCCCGCGTCTGCGCGTCGTCCTCGCTGATCCCGGCCGTGAACAAGCTCGGCTCCCTCCCCGTCGTACTCTCCGGCGGCGAGGACCTGAAGAAGAAGTACCTCGGTCCGCTGGCCAAGGGCGACGGGATGTTCTCCTACTGCCTCTCCGAGCCGGACGCGGGCTCGGACGCCGGCGGCATGAAGACCAGGGCCGTACGGGACGGCGACGGCTACGTGCTCAACGGCGTGAAGCGCTGGATCACCAACGCCGGTGTCTCCGACTACTACACGGTGATGGCCGTCACCGACCCCGACCTCCGTACGAAGGGCATCTCGGCGTTCGTCGTCGAGAAGGGCGACGAGGGCGTCTCCTTCGGCGCCCCGGAGAAGAAGCTCGGCATCAAGGGCTCCCCGACCCGCGAGGTCTACCTCGACAACGTCCGCATCCCCGCCGACCGCCTCATCGGCGCCGAGGGCACCGGTTTCGCGACGGCCATGCAGACCCTGGACCACACCCGCATCACGATCGCGGCCCAGGCGCTCGGTATCGCCCAGGGGGCGCTCGACTACGCGAAGGGCTACGTCCGGGAACGCAAGCAGTTCGGCAAGCCGGTCGGCGACTTCCAGGGCGTCCAGTTCATGCTCGCCGACATGGCGATGAAGCTGGAGGCGGCCCGTCAGCTCACCTACTCCGCGGCGGCCCGCTCGCAGCGCTTCTCCGACGGCGGCGACAAGGAACAGCTGACCTTCTTCGGCGCCGCGGCCAAGTGCTTCGCCTCCGACGTCGCGATGGAGATCACGACGGACGCGGTCCAGCTCCTCGGCGGCTACGGCTACACGCGCGACTACCCGGTGGAGCGGATGATGCGCGATGCCAAGATCACCCAGATCTACGAGGGCACGAACCAGGTCCAGCGCATCGTGATGGCACGCAACCTGCCGTAAGGCGGAATCGGACCGGCCCGGCCGGCCCGACCGGAACCACCCCGGCCCGCCCCCCACGGGGGCCGGGGTGCTTGTGAAGAAGCAGGGGGCGCCATCGGCGCCCCCTGCTTCCCTCTCCCGTGTGATCCGGCCGCCCGCCGGTTCAGTCCGAGGAGACCGTGACCTTCTCGTCGTTGTTCAGCTGGTCCACGAGCTGCTTGACCTTCGCCTTGTCCCAGACCAGGTTCCCGCCCTTGCTGCCCGAGATCGGGATGTTCATCGACGTGCCGTCGCCGCCCGTGACGCCCTTCATCGCGAAGAACATCTGGCTCAGCGACCAGAGGGACATGTCCTTGTCGACGATCAGGGTGTCCAGGCCGGCGCCCAGCGTCGGGTAGAGCTTGAACGGGTTGAGGATCGTGCCCGGCGTGGCCGCCTGCGAGGCCAGGGCCGCCAGGAACTTCTGCTGGTTCTTCGTACGGTCCAGGTCACTGCCCGCGAACGCGTACCGGGTGCGGACGAACGCCAGGGACTGCTCGCCGTCCAGCGTCTGCTTGCCCTTCTGGAAGTCGGCGCCCGACTTCTTGTCCTTGAACGCCTTCGGGATGTCCAGCTCCACACCACCGATCGCGTCCACGATGTTGGCGAAGCCCGCGAAGCCGATCTCGACGTAGTGGTCGATGCGCAGACCGGTGTTGAACTCGACCGTGCGGACGAGCAGTTCGGGCCCGTCCTCCGCGTACGCGGCGTTGAGCTTGGTCTCCCGGCCCTGGTTCGGGAACATCTTCCCGGACTCCGAGCCGCGGAACGACGGGATCACCACGTTCGAGTCACGCGGCAGCGAGATCAGCGTCGGGCCGTTCGAGCCGTCGTGCAGGATCATCATGGAGTCCGTGCGCTTGCCCTCGGCGCTGCCCGTGTGGAGGTTCTTCTTCTCCTCGTCGGACATGCCCTCACGGCTGTCGGAACCCACGATCAGATAGTTCGTGCCGTCCCCCGACTCCGGCCGCTCGATCACCTTCGAGAGGTCGACCTCCCGCTTGAGCTTGGAGTCGGCCCAGAAGTACGTGCCTATGGAGACCGTCAGGAGTATGACGACGAGGGAAATCGCGGTGATCTTGATACGGCGCCGCCAGTCCGGTGCGTGGGCCGGGGGATGGCCCCCGCCGTTGTCGTATGAGCCCTGCGGGGGCACTCGCGGCGGTCCGCCCTGCCCCCGTCCGGCCGGGGAGCCGTAGACCTGTCCGGTGTTGTAGTCACTGTTGTACGGCGGCGGGTCGTAACCGCCGTCGTGGCCCTGCGACGACTGCTGGGGGACGGAGCGCCGCTGCACGTGCGGCATGGCGCGCGCTCCCTCGGGCTGCGCGCCCGTGCTGCCGCGTCCGTAACGCTCGCCGCCACGGTCAGCGCGGTCGCCGTTCCATCCGTCAGGCCAATCGTTCATGCCGACCAGTGTGCGGCTCGGAGGTGTCGCGCAAACAGGGGTGGAGGAAAATCACAGCCTGCCTGTTGCCAAGCTGATGCAATGCGGGCGGTGACGGACCCCCGCATAGGGTGGAGGGCATGACAGACCAGGCCGTCCGCCCCGAGACAGATATTCCGGGTAAGCCCACCTCGGCGTCCCGCACCACGCTCAGCCACATCATGACCGGGAGCGACACCAACCTCCTCGGCACGGTGCACGGCGGCGTGATCATGAAGCTCGTCGACGACGCGGCGGGGGCGGTCGCGGGCCGGCACTCGGGAGGACCGGCGGTCACCGCGTCCATGGACGAGATGGTCTTCCTGGAGCCGGTACGGGTCGGTGACCTGGTCCATGTGAAGGCCCAGGTCAACTGGACGGGCCGGTCGTCCATGGAGGTCGGCGTGCGGGTACTCGCCGAGCGCTGGAACGAGTCGACCCCCGCCCAGCAGGTCGGCAGCGCCTATCTCGTCTTCGCCGCCGTCGACGCGGACGGCAGGCCCCGCCCCGTACCGCAGGTGGTCCCGGAGACGGAGCGCGACAAGCGGCGCTACCAGGAGGCGCAGATCCGGCGCACGCACCGGCTCGCCCGGCGCCGGGCCATCAAGGAACTGCGCGAGAAGCGCGCGGCGGAGGGCATCGACGACTGACCGGCGCCCCCGCCCGGCGACCGCCCCGCCGGGTCACGGGCACACCACCTGGTCGCCGGTCACCGCCCCGAACTCACCCTGGTGCGCGTCCTCCGCGCGTACCGGCCGCACCGCCTCGTAGTCCTTGCCCGCCATCACCTTCAGCGTCGCGCCCTGCCGGGCCACCGGCCGCAGCTCGCAGCCCGGCAGGGCCGCCGCCAGGGACTTCGCCGAGCGGTCCCAGCGCGGGTCGAACAGCACCTGCGTACGCTCCGCCTCGGGGCCCGTGTGGTTCAGCGGGGCCCGCGTCGTGTCGAAGCCGGTCCCGCGCAGGGCGCCATCGACCCGCTGGCCCAGACCATCCTGCCGCGTCGCGTTGTAGACCTGCACCCTGATCTGCTCCGGTGACACCTCGACCATCGAGGCCGGCGGCTGCTTCGGCCCCTGCGGCCCGCCCGGCCCTCCGGGGGACGGCGGTGTGAGCGGCTTGTCCTCGCGCAGCGCCCGGAAGAGCTTCTTGGACTTCGCCGGGTCCCACTTCAGCGTCGATCCGATGCCCTTGACCGGGAAGCCCCCGGTCACGACCGGTACCGACGTGAACTCCGACGACGCCGGGGTGAAGTCGCGCATCGCCTTGCCGAGCGTGAGCATCTCCGCCGTGCCGAAGCCCTTGTCCGCGCGGACCGATTCGAGCATGGCCGAGGTCACACCGCGCAGCTTCACCGGGTTCAGCAGCACACCGCTGCTGGTGGCCTGCTTGACCAGCGCCGCCATGAAACGCTGCTGGCGCTGCATCCTGCCGAGGTCGGAGGAGCCGTCGAGATAGCGGGACCGTACGTACTGGAGCGCCTGACCGCCGTCCAGCTCGTGCGTCCCGGCCTTCAGATCGAGGCCGGTGTGCGAGTCCTTCAGCGGCTTGGCGGTGCAGACCTCCACCCCGCCGAGCGCGTCGACCGTCTTCATGAAGCTGGTGAAGTCGATCTCCAGATAGTGGTCGATCTTGACGCCCGTCATGCTCTCGACGGTCCGGACCGTCAGATGCGGACCGCCCTCCGAGTACGCCGCGTTGAGCTTCACCGGGTGCGGTCCGTGCTTGTCGCCGGTGGTCGCGTCGGTGTGCGACGGCAGCTCCGCGTAACTGTCGCGCGGCAGGCTCACGACGCTCGCCCGCTCCCGGTCCTCCGAGATGTGCACGAGCATGATCGTGTCGGTGCAGCGGCACGGGGCGCCGCCGAGCCGGTACTTCCGCCGTTCCTCCTCGGTGATCTTGTCGCGGCCGTCGGTGCCCACCAGGAGGATGTTCATGCCGTGCCCCGCGTCCGGGCGGTTCTTCATGTCCTTGAACGGGTCGACCCGGTCGATCCCCGTGTCGAGGCTGGTCACCAGCGCGTGGCCGATGCCGCCCGCGCCCAGGACGAGCACCGAGAGGGTGGTCGCCGCCCGCATCCCCCAGCGGGGCCCTCCGCGGCGTCCACCGCGCGCCTTCCCGCCGTTCCGTACGTTCCGCGCGCTCCGTACGCCGGTCTGCCGCGGTCGCGGCAGACCGGCGGGCCGGGGCCGGGGGGAGCGGGGTGGTGTGGGCACGGGGGACACCTCCGCGGGCGACGGGGACGGCTGACTACTGGGTGACGGGCGACGGACGACGGGGGGCAGGGGAACGCAACGTAGGCCCATACGATCAGCAGCCTTGCGCTGAGCCCGCCCGACGCGCGCCGCAGTCCCCCATTCGCGGTAACGTGGCGTGCGGTCAACCCCTCTCCCTGACGCCCGAAGGACCACATGCCTGCCCAGCTCCCCGCCGTCTCCGTGATCATGCCGGTGCTCAACGAGGAACGGCATCTGAGGAACTCCGTCCAGCACATCCTGGAGCAGGAGTACGACGGCGAGATGGAAGTGGTCATCGCGCTCGGTCCGTCCACGGACCGCACCGACGAGATCGCCGCCGAGCTCGTGCGCGAGACGGCGGACAGTGACCGTGCCCGCGTACAGACCGTGCCCAACCCGACCGGCCGCACGCCGGCGGCGCTCAACGCGGCCATCAAGGCGTCCAAGCACCCCGTCGTCGTGCGCGTCGACGGCCACGGCATGCTCTCGCCGAACTACATCTCCACCGCCGTACGGCTCCTGGAGGAGACGGGCGCGCAGAACGTCGGCGGCATCATGAACGCCGAGGGCGAGAACGACTGGGAGCACGCCGTCGCCGCCGCGATGACCTCCAGGATCGGCGTCGGCAACGCGGCCTTCCACACCGGCGGCTCGGCGGGCCCCGCCGAGACCGTCTACCTGGGGGTCTTCCGGCGGGCCGCGCTGGAACAACAGGGCGGCTACAACGAGGAGTTCATCCGGGCCCAGGACTGGGAGCTGAACTTCCGGATCCGCGAGGCCGGCGGCCTGATCTGGTTCTCGCCGGAGCTGCGCGTCCAGTACCGGCCGCGGCCGTCCGTCCGGGAACTCGCCAAGCAGTACCGGAACTACGGCCGTTGGCGCCATGTCGTCGCCCGCTTCCACTCGGGCTCGATCAATCTGCGCTACCTCGCGCCGCCGGTCGCCGTCTGCGCCAACGTCCTGGGCGTCGTCGTCGGCCTGGCCTTCACCCCCTGGGCGCTCGTCGTCCCCGGCGGCTATCTCGCCGCGATCGTCGCGGGCTCCGTTCCGGCGGGCCGGGGCCTGCCCCTCAAGGCGCGGCTCCAGATCCCGCTCGCGCTCGCCACCATGCACATGTCGTGGGGGGTGGGCTTCCTGACCAGCCCGCGCTCGCTCGCCAAGAAGGTCATGGCGAGCCGCCGCCCGGCGGTCCAGCAGACCGTCTGAGCAGGGCGGACGGACACGACGGGAGCCCCGGGGCGCATCGCCCCGGGGCTCCTTCCCTGCCGTCCGCGGGCCAGGCGGGACTCTCCGGGCCCGCCCTAGAAGGTGAAGCCGGGCTGGATCTCCATGCACTCGGTGTCGTCGGCGCCGTTGAGCGCGCGTGCCGTGTCCGGCGTCTTGGTCTCGTCCTTCGCCGCCGACTTCGGGTACGTGTCACCCGTACGCCAGTCGGCGCCCACGATCAGCGTCACACCCGACACGTCCGACGACTTCTTCGCCGCACTCACCGGGATGCCGAGGGACCTGGCGACCGCCTGGGCGTCGCCCTCCAAGTCCGCGCTGGGGAAGAGGACTTCGGTACGGGCGGTCGCGTCGGGCGTCACGTCCGCCACGGCCTTCGTGTAACCCTCCGCGCTGAGCAGCCCCGCGACCGCCGAGGCCCGCTGCGGCGTCGGTGCCCGGGTGTCGCTGCCGGTGCCGTTGCGTACCAGTACGCCGGTCTCGGCCGGGGGCGCCGCCGGGTCCTTGGACTCGGCCGGGGGCTTGCGCTTGGACGCCTTGCCGTCCAGCGGCACGTCGTCACGGACCATGTCGAACAGCTGCTCGGCGTCGCCCGGCTTCGGGAACACCCGCCCGGACTCGGTCCCCTCGCCGTACACGTTCGGCATCGTCGCCATCGTGATGCGGTTCGTGGGCACCTGCTTGAGTTCTTCCGCCAGGTCGTAGAGCTTCGTCACGCCGCCCAGGCCCTTGTCGACGGTCAGCGCCTCGGTGGCCGCCTCGGCGAGGCTCATCAGCTTTCCGGGGTCGGTCAGCTTGGCGCCCTTGCGCAGCTCCCGGACCATCGAGTTCATGTACATGTGCTGGGCGTGGGTGCGGGCCAGGTCGCTGCCGTCCTCGAAGCCGTAGCGCGTACGCAGCCACTGGAGTGCCTGCTCGCCCTGGACGACGTTCTCGCCCTTCTCCAGCTTCAGTCCCGAGCCCTTGCCCTCGGCGTTGCGCGAGTGGACGTTCTCCTGGACGCAGACCGGTACGCCGCCTATGGCGTCCGCCATCGACACCACACCGGCGAAGTCGATCATCATGAAGTGGTCGATGGTGATGCCGGTCAGCTCGTACCAGGTGGCCACCGTGCAGCCCGGACCTCCGCGTCCCAGGCTCTCGTTGGTCTGTACGTTGCCCGTGCTGGCCGGGTAGACCTTGCCGGTGTCCGGGTCGGTGCACTTGGGCATCTTCAGCATGGTGTCGCGGGGCATGCTGACCACCGACATGTTGCTGCGGTCGGCCGACACATGGAGCAGCATCTGCACGTCGGCCAGGGGCGGGCCGCCGAAGGTCTCCTTGGCGCCGCCGAGTTTCTGGTTCGCCTTGGAGTCGCGCGCGTCGGAGCCGATGAGCAGGATGTTGAGCGGGGTCTGCCCCGCGGAGTTGACCTTGTGGTCGGCCATCGGCTTGTCGCCGAGCGTCAGGTCTTCCTTCTTGAGCTTGCCGTCGAGATGGCGGTAGTAGAGGTATCCGGCGCCGGCCGTGCCGAGTATCAGCAGGGCGACGGCTGAGGACACCCAGCGCAGTATTCGGCGTCTGCCGCGCCGGTCGCGCGGGCGCGCGCCGTCGCGGCGGGGGCCGCTTCCGCGGGCGCTGCCCGAGCCCTCACCGCTGCCGGCGGCAGCGTCGCCGGAGCCGGAGCCGGAGCCGGAGCCGTCGCCCGACCCCGTGCCGCCGTTCGAACCGCCCGCGCCCGACGTGGCACCGGGCCCGCCCGCCGGCTTGCCCGCACCGTCCTCGTACAGACTGTCGTCCCAGCCCAACTCACCGGCGTGCGCGACACGTTGCCGTGTCCCCTGTCCGCGCGAGCTCTCTTCCACCCCGTGCCCCCTGCCCCTGTCGCTCAAGCGCTCAGCGCGAGCAGGCGATCCGGGCGTACCGGGGCCTGGCTCACTTGGCGCACACTTGCTTGTCGGCTTCCACCTTCTGCACGCCGTCCGGCGCCTTCGCCGGTCCGGCGATGGGCACGCCCGCGCCCTTGAAGTCCGCACCGAGCGTCAGGGTCATCGCCTGGAGCCCCTCGGCGTCCTCCGTGCCCGGCTTCATAGCCGAGGCGGGCAGGCCCATCATGTCCGCGAGACGGCGGGCCTGGTCCGCCTGGTTCGGTGCGTACTCCAGCGACGTCTTGTCCAGCTCCTCGGGCGCGTTGCCCTTGTTGGTGGACTTCGGTACGCCTTCTTCGTTCTGGAGCCAGGCGAGCGTCTCCTGGGCGGAACCCTGGGGCCCGCCGCCGTTGAACACATCGACCCTGACATCGGCGGGTGCCGACTTGGTTCCCTTGAGGAGCGCCGCCTGCTTGCTCTTGGCGGCCTTCTCCTGCTCCTTCACCTCGGTGAGGGAGGTGTCGCTCTGCATCATCGCGAACAGCGGCTTCGCCTTCGCCTCGTTCACCACGACGGTCGCCTTCACGACCTCCGCGGGGTTGTCCACCACGGGGAGCGTGGTGAAGGTGATGTTCTTGGGATTGACCTTGGACAGCTCCGTACCGAGGTCCCGGAGCTTCTCGATGCTGCCGATGCCCGTGTCGACCGTGAGCGCGTCGGTCGCCGCCGACGCCAGGTCCCACAGCTTCGTGGGGCTGGTGAGGGTCTCGCTGGACTTCATCTTGCGAATGAGCGCGCTCAGGAACTGCTGCTGGGTCTGGATCCGGTCCAGGTCGCTCTCGTTGCCGAAGCTGTGCCGCGTACGGACGAAGGCGAGGGCCTGCTCACCCTTGATGACGTGCTTGCCCTTGCTCAGCTTCAAATGCGAGTCGGGGTCGTCGACGTCCTTGGCGACGCACACCTCGACACCGCCGACCGCGGTCGTCAGCGTCTTGACCGCGTTGAAGTCGGCCATCATGAAGTGGTCGACCGTGAGCCCGGTGAGCTCCTTGACCGTACGCATCGTGCAGCCCGGGTCCCGTTCGGACTGGCCGAGGCTGGTGTTGAAGCGGACCCCCTGCTCGCCGGGGACGACCTTCTTCGTACCGTCCTCGGTCGTCGTCTGGCAGTCCGGGATGTCGGTGATCAGGTCACGGGGGATGGAGAGCGCGGTCGCGTTCGTCCGGTCCTTGGAGACATGGAAGAGGATCGTGGTGTCGGCGTGACCGACGCTGTCCTTGTCGCCGTAGCCCTCGTTGCCGGACCCGGTGCGCTTGTCGGTGCCGATCACCAGGATGTTGACGGCCTGGTCCTTCTTGAACCCTCCGCTGCCCGCGCCCTCGACATCGATCGTGTTGATGTTGCCGTTGAGCTCCTGGTACGCGTAGTAGGCGGCGCCCGCCCCGCCGATGAGGATGAACGCCGTGATGCCGCCGGTCCAGCCGAGGACCTTCTTCTTCCGGGACTTGGGCGGCGCCTTGCGCTTGCGGCGGCCCGCGCCCGCGGCACCCGCCGCGTCGGCGTTGTTCGCGGCGCGGCGCCCGCGCTGGGCGGGTACGTCGCGGCGGGAGGTGCCCGAAGTGCCCGTGGAACCGGAGGAGTTTCGGGCACGCGGGATGCTCGCGCCCGCCTCGTCGGCGGCGCCGGCCCCCGCCGCGCCGGGTGCTCCGCGGTCTCTGGCGGAACGCCCCTGCGGTGAAGCGTCCGTGTGCGGCGCGTTTCTCGACCGACGAGGAGCGTCGTGTCCGTTTCCCGAGTCACGGGAAGGAGCGGACGACTGCCCTTCGGAGTGGTTCAGTCGCAATTCGTAATTGCCGGTCTGCGGGTTGAGTACCCACTGGTCGGCGGGATCGATCCCGTCGCCTTGTCCACGGCCTTGCGCATCCACGGTTGCTTGAGTCCTCCGTCGGTGCCACACGAAGCGCTTCATCCCCCAAAAGCGCTCGGTCTTTCGATCCGGCGGCGTGTGCGACCACTGCGGTCCGATGTACCGGATCGCGTCACACTATCCGCCCAGTTCAGCGTCGAGCGACGCCAGTGACAAATTCGACTCCTCTTACAAGGGGCAATCTGCCCAATCGGCATAGACTGCCGACCCCTACTTGGTATTGCTTTTACTCACAGAGCCCGGCGGCGGCATTTGTGCCCGGGAAACTCGGTGTCGCAGTGGCACTCGACGATCCGGTGTCGTCCGGCTTTCCGTCCGGCTTCGCGCTTTCTCCGTCACGTTGAGTGTCCCCCTGGTTGTTTTCGCCGTTCTGCTCCTGGCCCGCCGGGACGACCGAGACGGGCTCGTCCTCACGCAGTTGTGTGAACAGCCTGTCCGCGTCGGGCTGTACCAGCTCGTCACGGTTCGGGTCATTTACATAAGGCTGTCGCGGTACGGTAAGGAACTGCACTTTTTCCGTGGGTACGTTCCGCAGGCCGCGTGCCAGGTCGTAGAGGTCCCTGAGCGTGTTCAGCCCGGGATCCGTCGTCAGCGACTTGGTCGCCGCGTCCAGCACCGGATACAGCCGGGTCGGATTGAGCAGAACGCCGTTGCTCTGCACCTTCTTGACCAGCGAACCCAGGAACTGCTGCTGGCGCTCCATGCGTTCGGTGTCGCTGCCGTCGCCGATCGTCTTGCGGGCCCGTACGAACCCGAGGGCCTCCTCGCCGGTGAGGGTCTGCTTGCCCGCCGGCAGTTTCAGATGCGCGTCCCGGTCGTCGACGGGCTTCTTGAGACAGACCTCGACGCCGTCGACGGCGTCCACCATGTCCTTGAACCCGCTGAAGTCGACCACCATGTGGTGATCGACGCGGATACCGGTCAGCTTCTCCACCGTACGGACCGCGCACGCCGTACCGCCGAACTGGAAGGCCCAGTTGAACTGCGCGGACTGCTTCCGCGAGCGCTTGCCGTCCGACGTCTGGCAGCTCGGGATCTCGACCATCAGATCGCGGGGGATGGAGACGGCGGTCGCGCTCTGCCGGTCGGCGGCGAGGTGCAGCAGGATCGTGGTGTCGGAGCGCTGCGAACCGCCGTCGTCGCGGCCGTACTTCCCGTTGCCCTCGCCGGAGCGGGTGTCCGAGCCGATGAGGAGGATGTTCTTCGCGTCGACGGCGATGGGCTTGGGGCGTTCCCTCTCGTACGTCCGCAGCTCGGCCTCGGCGGTGGTGTCGGTGGTGATGTTGTCGTCGAGCTTCTGGTAGAACCACCAGCCGACACCGGAGGCGGCGAGGACGACGACGGAGGTGCCGAGGGCGGTCCAGCGGAGCCAGTGGCGTCTGCGCGGGGCGTCGGTGCCGGTGCCGGGGTCGTCACCGTCGCCGGGAGGGGCTGCGGGGGCGTCCGGGACATCGGACGCCTCGGCCTTCCCTTCAGCCTTCGCTCCGGCCTCCGGCCCTGCTTCCGCGTCGGCCCCGGTCCCGTTCCCGGCCTCGCTCCCGGCCTTCGCTCCGTCCGGTACGGCTCCCTCCGGGGCTTCGGCGGCATCCGCCGCTCCGGCCTTCCCGGCTCCGGTATCCGCCGCTGCGGCCTTCTCCGCCGAGGTGGCGTCGCCGTCGGACCCGGGCGACGCGGTCGGCGGCTCGTCGTCGGCCCGGGGGTCCGGTTCGGGCGGCGTGCCAGCACTGTCGGTCACGGGCGAGTCCATCCTTCATGGCGGCGGCGGCGCACGGCTCCGCCGGTTTCAGGGGTAGACGGTTGAACCGCACGCTTGGTTGTGCACTGAACGAGATCTACCGACGATCATCTACCGGAGGCGGCGCTCCACGCCGGAACCCGTCGGACCATCAGCTCACCGTGTCGCCGTCCGCCGTCCGCCGTGACAGTGACACGCTCGCTCTCGATCCGCTTGACCAGCGCCTCCGCCGACAGCTGAGCCATGTTGCGGCACAGCACCACCGACGAGCCCGCGGCCAGCGGCGCGTACAGCCCGGCCGAGAGCCCCTCCCAGGAGTCGTACGGCCTGTCGGACAGCAGCCGCGCGCCGGGCGCCGTCAGACCGAGGGCCTTGGCGTCGGCGCCCGCCCGCTCGACCAGCTGGGCCGCCGTCAGCTCCGTACCGGCGACGACGAGCGCGGGCGCATCCGGGTCCACCGGGGCGAACGGGGCGAACCGGTCGCCCTGGCCGGGCACCTCGACCGCGTAGTCTGCGAACCCGTCGGGCGCCTGGGGGAAGCGGCCCCCGAGCGGACGCAGCGCGAGGGCCAGCCGCTCGCCCCGGCAGGCGCGGGCGGCGGCGAGGTCGTCCGGGTCCGGGCCGCTGACCACGACGTCCGCCGCGGCCGGGTCGCCGCCGATCTCGACGCACACCCCCACCGAGGAACAGGCGAGCAGCCACACGGCCGTCTGCCAGTGCGCGGGCAGCAGCAGCGCGAGCCGGTCGCCGGGCTCGGCGGCGAGGTCGCCCTGGAGGAGATTGGCGGTCTTGGACACCCAATTGGCGAAGGTGGCCACGGACAATTCCACGCGTTCACCGGTGGCATCGTCGTAGAAGGTGACCAAGGGGCGGGCCGGATCCGTGGCGAGAGCGGATCGCAGCAGGTCGGCGGGGGTGCGGTCGCTGGCGTTCACGCGGGCAAGGGTACGCCGGGCCACCGGGGGCGCACCGCCGTACCGGTGACGCCGTCCACCGGTTGGTCCGATGGACCGTCAGTTTCCCCGGCCGCTCCCGGAAGGCGGCGACGGACGGACGGCCGCACGATCGGGACATGCGTGCATTCCTGTCATCCTCGATCGGCGTCGCGTGTGCCGCGGCTCTCGTACTCCCGCTCTCTCTGCCCTCCGGGGCTGTGGCGGCTCCCCAGGACGCCGGAGCGGGCACATCCGTTCCGGGCACCACCGAGTCGCTGCCACTCGTCCCGTTCGGGTCGGAACGCTCCTCCGGTGTCGCCACCGAGCAGGGGCTGTCCCAGCGGAACGTCCAACCCTTCTCGCTCGTCGGTGTCGTCTGGGACGACGCCGACGCCGAACTCCACGGCTCGGTCCAGGTCAGAAGCCGGTCCGCCGAGACGGGCGTCTGGTCCGGCTGGCAGGACCTGGAGACGCACAACGCCGAACACGGTGCCGACCTCGGTACGTCGGAGCGCGACTCCGGCACCGTACGGGGCTCGACGGCCCCGCTGTGGGTCGGGGCGTCCGACGGCGTCCAGGCACGGGTCCGTGCGGACATCGGCCCGGACGGTGGCGCGGACCGCGCGACACTGCCTCGCGGGCTGAGCCTGGAACTCGTCGACCCGGGGGAGGCGCCGGAACAGCTTCCCGTGACGGGTGCCCACGCCCCGCGCGGCCAGGCGGTCGCGGCCGACCCGGAGCCCGCGGGGACCGACGAGGACGCGGAGGCCATCGACCCGGACGAGGCCACCGACCCGGGCGCCGGTACGGACGCGACCGTCGGTACGGACGTGGGGACCGGTACGGACGCGGAGACCGGTACGGACGCGGAGACCGGCGACGGCACCGTCACGGACACCGGTGTCGCCGCCAGGCCGTACGGCGCACCCCGCCCGAAGATCATCTCGCGCAAGGGCTGGGGAGCCGACGAGAAGCTGCGTGAGAAGCAGTTCGGCTACACCAAGACGGTGAAGGCCGCCTTCGTCCACCACAGCGCCACCGGCAACAACTACACCTGCAAGCAGGCGCCCTCCGTCATTCGCGGTATCTACCGCTACCACGTGACGAGCAGCGGCTGGCGGGACATCGGCTACAACTTCGCCATCGACAAGTGCGGAAACATCTACGAGGGGCGCGCCGGAGGCGTCACGAAGCCGGTCATGGGCGCTCACACCCTCGGTTTCAACACCAACACCACCGGCATCGCCGTTCTCGGCTCGTACTCGTCCACCAACCCGCCCGCGGCCGTCACGACCGCCGTCGCCAGACTCGGCGCCTGGAAGCTCGGCCTGCACGGGATCAACCCGCGGGGCAAGGTGACGCTGACGTCCGGCGGCAGCAACAAGTACAAGAAGGGCCGGAAGGTCAGCATGAACGCGGTGTCCGGCCATCGGGACGGCTTCGTGACCGACTGTCCGGGCAACAAGCTCTACAGCAAACTCGGGACGATCCGTGTGTCCGCCGCGAAGTACCAGGGACGCTCCTAGACTGGCCGGTCACCCCCCGTACGGGGGGACCGTCGGCCCCAGCAGGAAGCAGAGACGAACAAGGTGACTGAAGCGATCCTCCTGGTCGGCGGTAAGGGCACCCGGCTCCGGCCGCTCACGGTGCACACGCCCAAGCCGATGGTCCCGGCGGCCGGTGTCCCGTTCCTCGCACACCAGTTGGGACGGGCGCGGGCCGCCGGTGTCGAGCACGTCGTCCTGGCGACGTCCTATCTGGCGGAGGTCTTCGAACCGTACTTCGGTGACGGCTCGTCACTCGGCCTGCGGCTGGAGTACGTCACCGAGCGCGAGCCGCTCGGCACCGGCGGTGCGATCCGCAACGTCGCCTCCCGGCTGGACTCCGGCCCGGACGACCCGGTGCTCATCTTCAACGGCGACATCCTGACGGGCCTGGACATCGGCGCGCTGGTCGACACCCACGCGTCGGCCGGGGCGGACGTCTCGCTGCATCTGACCCGGGTCGAGGACCCGAGGGCGTTCGGGCTGGTGCCCACGGACGACAGCGGCCGGGTCACCGCGTTCCTGGAGAAGCCGCAGACCCCGGAGGAGATCGTCACCGACCAGATCAACGCGGGGGCTTACGTCTTCCGCCGCTCGGTGATCGACTCCATCCCGGCGGGGCGCCCGGTGTCGGTCGAACGTGAGACGTTCCCCGGCCTGCTGGAGTCGGGCGCCCATCTGCACGGCATGGTCGACTCCACGTACTGGCTGGACCTGGGCACGCCGGAGGCGTTCGTCCGCGGCTCGGCGGACCTGGTCATGGGCGTGGCGCCGTCCCCGGCGGTGCCGGGCCGCCGCGGCGACCGCCTCGTCCTCCCGTCGGCCACGGTCGCCCCGGACGCGAAGCTCACGGCAGGCACGGTGATCGGCGCGGGCGCGGTGATCGCGGAGGGCGCCCGGATCTCCGGCAGCGCGATCCTGGACAACGCGGTGGTCGGCCCCGGTGCGGTCGTCACCGACTCCCTGGTGGGCGAGGGGGCACGGGTGGGCGCGCGTACGACCCTGTCGGGCACGGTGGTCGGCGACGGCGCGACGGTGGGGCCGGACAACGAACTCCGGGCGGGAGCCCGCGTCTGGTGCGACACGACCATCCCGCCGGCCTCGATCCGCTTCTCCTCGGACGAGTAGCCCGCCGTGCCGTCCCGGGCTCGTCTCGACCGTTGGGGCGTTTCGCTCCCGTCCGGCGATCGAGGACGGAGCCCGGTCCTGTCGGGCCCGCCGCCCACCAGGGGCCCGGCCCGGAGGCCCGGGGGCTCGGCCCCGGTTCTCGGGAAGGGGCGGGGCAGGGGAGAGGCCGCGCTCACGGCTCGCCTACCCTCGTCACAGACCCCGACCCCAAGGACCCTCCCCGTGGCAGGCCGCTTCGCCCCCCGTACGCCCGCGATCCCCACGCCCCGGACGGGCTCCCGCGGCGACGGCACCGGCAGCCCGCCCGCCAGGACCCGGAGGTGGACCCCGCCGGGTGACGCGTTCGAGCTGGGCCTCGTCCTCGGACCCCTGCGCCGGGGACCCGCCGATCCCACCTTCCGTATCGCTGCCGACGGCTCCGCCGTCCGCGCGACACGGACGCCCGCCGGGCCGGGCACCCTGCGGGTCGGGGCGGCCGGCGACGGCACCGTGCACGCCGAGGCATGGGGGCCGGGCGCGGACTGGCTGCTGGAGAAGCTGCCCGAGATGCTCGGTGCCTTCGACGACCCGGCCGCCTTCGTCCCGCGCCACCGGCTCCTCGCCGCGTCCCAGCGCCGCCGCCCCGGCCTGCGCCTGTGCCGCACCGGCCTCGTACTGGAGTCGCTGATCCCGTCGATCCTCGAACAGAAGGTCACGACGATCGAGGCCAACCGCTCCTGGCGCCATCTCGTACGCAAGTACGGCGAGCCCGCTCCCGGCCCGTACGGCGAACCGTCCGACGGCCGCCGTGACAGCCGGATGTACGTCATGCCCGACGCCCGCGCCTGGGCCATGATCCCGTCCTGGGAGTGGCACAGGGCCGGTGTCGACGCCAAACGCTCCGACACGGTCGTACGCGCGGCCCGCGTCGCCCGCCGGCTGGAGGAGGCCGTCGGCATGGAGCCCGAACCCGCCGCCGCCCGGCTCCAGTTGATCCCCGGCATCGGGCCCTGGACCGCAGCCGAGGTCCTTCAGCGGTCGAACGGCGCCCCGGACGCCGTCACCGTCGGCGACCTCCATCTGCCCGGCATCGTCGGTTACGCGCTCGCCGGCCGCCCCGACACCGACGACGCCGGGATGCTCGAACTGCTGGAGCCGTACGCCGGGCAGCGGCACCGCGCCGTACGGCTCATCCTCCTCAGCGGCCGCACACCACCCCGCCGCGCCCCGCGCATGCCGGTCGGCAGGATCGCCCACCTCTGACGCGGGGCGCCGCGAGGCGCAGGTGCTGTGACGGGCTCAGCGCACCTGGAAGAAGTCCTCCGGTGCCCGCCCCGGCCGGGTCCTCGGCGGTGCCGCCGCGTGACCGACCGCCACCGCGCCCATCGGGTCCCAGTTCGCGGGCAGTTCGAGCACCTCCCGTACGACGTCGCGGCAGAACATGGTGGACGACACCCAGGCGGAGCCGAGCCCCTCCCCGGCCAGCGCCACCAGGAAGTTCTGCACACCGGCGCCCGTCGCGACCACGAACATCTCGCGCTCCGCCGTGTCGCGCCGTGTGTCGCCGTACGTGTGCGCGCCGTCCGCGACCAGACACGGCACCACCAGGTACGGCGCGTCGCGCAGCACGTTCCCCCGCTTCACCCGCTTCGCCACCGACTCCTCCGACTTGCCGTCACGGCGCAGGTCGGCGATCCACGCCTCCCGCATCGCGTCGACGAGCCGCAGCCGCGACCCGGGCGACTCCAGCAGGACGAACCGCCACGGCGTCGTGTGATGCGGCGCCGGTGCCGTCACGGCCGCGGCGACCGCGCGGCGGACCGCGCCCGTGTCGACCGGCTCGTCGGTGAACTCCCGGACCGTACGGCGCTGGGTTACCGCTTCCCGTACCGCCTCGGAAGTCCCCAGCCGGAACATGTCGTCGGCGGCGACCCGCACCATCGCCCGTGCGCCGTCCGCCGGTTCACCGTCGGCCGGTTCGCCCACCAGCCGTCCCAGTCCGCTCACCACGGCCACCGGGAGCCCGGCGGCCTTGCCCTTCACCAGGTCGCCCGCGGCGGCCAGTTCGTCGGCGAGAGCGACGACCGTCGCGCCCAGCGGATTGCCGTGCGCGTCCGTACCACCGCGCAGATCGTCCAGGACCCGCACGCCCGCCGCGCCGATCGCGACGTCCGTCAGCCCGTTGCGCCACGGCCGGCCGAAGGTGTCCGTGACGATCACGCCGACGTCCACGCCCAGCGCGTCCCGCAGCCCGTCCCTGATCGCACGGGCCGAGGCGTCGGAGTCCTCGGGCAGCAACAGCACCGTCCCCGGAGGGGTGTTGGACGCGTCGACACCGGCCGCCGCCATCACCAGACCCTGCCGGTTCTCCACGATCCGCAGTGGCCCGCGGCGCGCCACGACGCGGACGGTCTCGGCGTCGATCGCCGCCTCACGGTCCCGCGCCTCGACGATCCTGCCCTCGGCCTTGGACACGATCTTCGAGGTGACGAGGAGGATGTCCCCGTCGACCAGACCGGGCCCCGCCGCGGCGATGAGTTTCGCGATGTCGTCGCCCGCGGCGACCTCGGGCAGCCCGGCGAGCGCCCGCACGCCGTAGGACAGGACTCCTCCGCCCCCGCCCCCGCGCCCGACCGCGCGCCCGTCCTCGCTTCCGGTTCCGCTTTCGTAGGACACCGTCACGCCCGCACCTCCTCGGCCAGCGCCAGCGCCTCACGCGCCATCGCCGCCGTCGCGTCCAGATCGGTCATCATCAGTGGTACGGCCCGGCTGCGGATCCCCGCGCCCTCGATCTCGGCGACGGCCGCCGCGTCGACGGTGTCGACCAGCCAGCCGTCCAGCAGCCCCGAGCCGTAGTGCTGCGCCACGGCGGTGGCCGTCGACTCGACGCCGATCGCCGCCAGGACCTTGTCGGCCATGCCGCGCACCGGCGCGTCGCCGACGATGGGCGAGAGCCCGACGACCGGCACCCCGGCGTCGGCGATCGCCTCACGGATCCCCGGCACGGCCAGGATCGTGCCGATGCTGACGACGGGGTTCGAGGGCGGGAAGAGGACGACGTCCGCCTGCGCGACGGCCTCCAGCACACCGGGCGCCGGCTTCGCCTGGTCGGCGCCCACGGGCACGACCGCGTGCGCCTTCACCGAGGCCCGCATCTTCACCCAGTACTCCTGGAAGTGCACGGCCTTGCGCTCGCCGGTGGGGCTGTCCGGCACATCGACGGCGACATGTGTCTCGACGCGGTCGTCGGACATCGGCAGCAGCCGGACTCCCGGCTTCCAGCGTGCGCAGAGCGCCTCGGTCACGGCGCTCAGGGGATAACCGGCGCCCAGCATCTGGGTGCGGACGATGTGGGTGGCGAAGTCGCGGTCTCCGAGACCGAACCACCCGGGCCCCACCCCGTACGCCGCCAGCTCCTCCTTGACCTGGAACGTCTCGTCCGTACGCCCCCAGCCCTGCTCCTCATTGATGCCACCCCCGAGGGTGTACATCACCGTGTCGAGGTCCGGACAGACCTTCAGCCCGAACAGATGGATGTCGTCACCGGTGTTGCCGATCACCGTGATGTCCGCGTCCGGCGCGGCCTGTTTGAGGCCGCGCAGGAAACGGGCACCGCCGATACCGCCGGCCAGAACCACAATGCGCATGCCGTGCAGTTTGTCAGGCGGGTACGACATCCCGGGCCGCCGGGGCGCACCGGGCGGAGTGCATCGGCATCTCGGTCAGACCCGGGTAGTAGATGTGCAGACTCACGGCCGGTTCGAGCGAATCGTTGACCACCTCGTGGACGTATCCGGGGGCGAAGACCCGCTGCGCGCCGCCGGCGAGGCGGCGGCTCGTCCTCCGCGTACGCTCCGTCAGCTCGCCGTCGAGGACGGTCAGTACGCCGGAGGAGCGGCCGTGGTCGTGCAGCCCGCTGCGCTGGCCGGGCACCCAGGAGAGCAGCCACACCTCGTAGCCGGGACCGGTGTTCAGCCGGTGGTACCAGCGGCTGACGGCGTCGTACTCGACGAGCGCGGCCCACCGCGCGCGGTCGGCGGCGACGGCACGGGCGAGGCCGACGAATTCGGCCACGGTGGAGGGGTGCTCACGGGCGGGCTGGAGGAGGTGCGGCACCTCGAGGAGATCGCCCGCGATCTGAAGGTCGCTGTCGCTGTTCATGGGTGTGGAGGTTCCTCGGCAGAAGGATGCGTGGGGGCGCGGGACAAGCCCGCGGAGAGGGTGGTGGAGAAGAGGTGTACGGCCGGAGCGTCAGTGGCTCAACAGCACGGACAACAGGAACAGGAACAGCTACAGCGGGTCAGGACAGCAGTGCGGAATCCACGGGTGTGGGTCGCGTACGTCGCTGAGGAGACCGGCATGCGTTCAAAGGTGGTGGAAATGGTTCCCACTTGTCAACTCAATGACCGATTTGGCGGCAATGTTTCCCCTCGTCCGGGTGCTGGTTCAGGAGAAAGGTTTGCGTGGCCGCCGACCTGGAGACATGGCGCTGCGTCGGGCTCGCGAACACCGTCACGCTCTCGTGACCGGACTGTGATTCGAATCGCTTCCATGGCTGGATCGCAACATCGGCACGGCTCCTGACGTCTCCCCCGGAGAGGGGTGGGTGCGAGCAGGCCGGTGGCATGTGTCAGGTTTTTGGTGATTTGAACACTTTCCGCATAGCCTTGGTTCCGCAGAGTGAATACCGGGACCAATAGCAGATCTCGGCTTGACTGGCCTGTATCCACACACTTGTAATTTCACTCGTGTCGTTCGGCCGAAAACGGTAGCGGCCGCAAGCGCGGGGATGAAAAGACAGACGAGGGGCGCACATGACCGAGCTGTTCGAACAACTGCTGGTCGAGGACGCGGACGAGGAACTCGGCTGGCAGGAGCGCGCGTTGTGCGCCCAGACCGATCCCGAGTCCTTCTTCCCCGAGAAGGGCGGCTCCACCCGCGAGGCCAAGAAGGTCTGCCTCGCCTGTGAGGTCCGCTCGGAATGCCTGGAGTACGCCCTCGCCAACGACGAGCGGTTCGGTATCTGGGGCGGTCTGTCCGAGCGGGAACGCCGGCGTCTCAAGAAGGCCGCGGTTTGAACAGTTCCAGCCATTCTCCGCACGCTCCCTGCGCGATAGTCCGCGTGCGACCTCGCGAGGCAGTCTCCGAGCGGTCCGTCAGCTGCGTCCTCATTCGCAGACGGCGGACCGTTGTCGTGACCGGCGCGCGCCGCCCGGCCCGGCGCCGTCTCCCACCTCGTCCGCTTTGTCCGGGCGCTCGGCCATCCGGTGGGTGTTCGTACCGTTAGTGTGGGGCCCCGTCCGAGACGCCCCAACGCCCCGTCGGGGCGACCCCCCGGCCGGAGGGCCCCTACCTCGATGTCCGCCACCACAGCCGCGTTCGATTCAGCCACCGCACCGGAGTACCCGCGGCACGTCGTCACCGCCGTGCTCGTCTCCCACGACGGTGCCCGCTGGCTTCCCGACGCCCTCACCGGGCTGATCGGCCAGGAACGCCCCGTACAGAACGTCATCGCCGCCGACACCGGCAGCGCCGACGAATCGGCCGCGTTCCTCACCGAATCGCTCGGCCCCGACCGCGTCGTCCACCTCGCCCGCCGCACCGGCTTCGGTACGGCCGTCGAGGAGGCGGTCCGCACCGCCGGCGTGCTGACACCCGACGACCTGCCGTATCTGAAACGGCCGAGCGGCTGGGACCCGGTCACCAGGACCTGGCACGACGAGGCGTACGACATGCCCGACCTGCCGCACGGCGAGCCCGTGCAGTGGCTGTGGCTGCTCCACGACGACTGCGCGCCCGAGCCCGACGCGCTCGCCGAACTGCTGCGCGTCGTCGACACCGACTCGCACGCCGCGATCGTCGGCCCCAAGCTGCGCGGCTGGTACGACCGCAAGCAGCTCCTGGAGGCCGGCGTCTCCATCGCCAACAGCGGGCGCCGCTGGACCGGGCTGGACCGGCGCGAGCAGGACCAGGGCCAGCACGACCAGGTCCGCACCGTCCTCTCCGTCTCCAGCGCGGGCATGCTCATCCGCCGCGACGTGTGGGAGGAACTCGGCGGCTTCGACCGCAGACTCCCGCTGATGCGCGACGACGTGGACCTGTGCTGGCGCGCGCACGCCGCGGGACACCGGGTGCTCGTCGCGCCCGACGCCGTCCTCAGACACGCCGAGGCCGCCGCCCGCGAGCGCCGCACCGTCGACTGCGCGGGCCGCTCCGTCGTCAACCCGCACCGGGTCGACAAGGCCGGCGCCGTCTACACGATGCTCGTCAACTCACGCGCCGCCGTCCTGCCCTACGTACTACTGCGGCTGATCGTCGGCACACTGCTGCGCACCATCGCCTACCTGGTGGGCAAGGCACCGGGGCAGGCCGTCGACGAGGTCATGGGCCTGTCCGGCACGCTCCTGAGGCCCGGCCGCATCGTCGCCGCGCGAAAACGACGCGGCAAGGGCGTCGTCGAGGCGAGCGAACTCCGCGCGCTTTTCCCGCCACCCGGCGCCACCGTCCGGGCAACGGCCGAGCAAGTAGCTGGAAGCCTCGGTGGCGGCTCTGAGACCGAAGCCGGTGGCTCACGCCACGGCGCGGTGGAGTCGGGCCCCGGCGGGGACGACGCGGACTTCCTGGAGGTCGAGCAGTTCGCCCGGCTGAAGCGCCTCGCGCACAAGCCGGGCCCCGTCCTCTTCGCCGTACTGCTCGTCGTCTCACTCGTCGCCTGCCGGGCCCTGCTCGGCGGCGGCGCCCTCGCGGGCGGCGCGCTGCTGCCCGCGCCGCCGGACGTGGCGGGCCTGTGGTCCCGTTACGCCGACGGCTGGCACCCCGTCGGCACGGGCGGCACCCAGACCGCGCCGCCCTACCTCGCGGTCCTCGCGGCCCTGTCGGCGCTGTTCCTCGGGTCGACCGGCTTCGCGCTGACCCTGCTGCTCGTCTGCTCCGTACCGCTGGCCGGAGTCACCGCGTACTTCGCCTCCCGGCCGCTCGTCGAATCGAAGCTGCTGCGGGCCTGGGCGAGCGTCGCGTACGCCTTCCTGCCCGCCGCCACCGGCGCCCTGGCCACCGGACGGCTCGGCACGGCCGTGCTGGCCGTCCTGCTGCCGCTGATCGCGCGTGCGGCCGTCGCGGCGTACGGAATCCGCGCCGAGCCGAAGGAGGGCTCCGCGAGTCCGGCGCGCGGGAGCTGGCGCGCCACCTGGGCGTACACCTTCCTGCTCACCCTCGCCATGGCGTTCACCCCGATCGTCTGGCCGATGGCGCTCGTCCTCGGCCTCGCCGTCCTGGCCCTGCGCCGCGACGACATCGTGGCCTACGGGCTGCGCCTGCTGGCCGTGGCCGGCACCCCGCTGCTGGTCCTGGCCCCCTGGTCGCTCTCGCTGCTGACGTCACCGTCCGGCCTCTTCCGCGAGGCGGGACTGGAGTTCGGAACCGGACAGGCCACCGCGCTCGATCTGCTCGGCATCAGCCCCGGCGGCCCCAAGGCCGCGGGCGGGCTGCTGCTGATCGGCGTCGTCCTGGCCGCACTGGCCGCGCTGCTGCGCGGTGAGCGGCAGTTCGCCGTCCGCGCGGCCTGGGCGACCGCCCTCGTGGCGCTGGTCTTCGCCGTCTTCGCCAACAACTCCGGCTGGGCCGGGCCCGCCACGCTCCTCTACGGTCTCGCGCTCATCGCCGCGGCCGTGCTCGGCGCCGACGGCGCCAGGGAACGCGTCGCGAGCCAGAGCTTCGGCTGGCGCCAGCCCGTCGCCGCGCTCATCGCCCTCGCGGCCGGCGCGGCCCCGCTGCTCGCCGCGGGCGGCTGGATGATCAGCGGCGCCGCGGGCCCGCTGGAGCGGCGCGACCCCGTGCAGGTGCCGGCGTTCGTCGCCGAGGAGAGCATCACCCGTGACCAGCCGCGCACCCTGGTCCTCGGTGGCACGTCGCCCGCCGAGGTCTCCTACTCGCTCGTACGCGGCTCCGGCGGCCGGCTCGGCGACGCCGAGCTGACCGAGTCCGGTGGCAGCGACCCCGGCCTCGACAAGGTCGTCGGCCGTCTGGTCGCCGGCTCCGGCGCCGACCAGACCGATCAGCTCAGCGGATTCGCGATCCGCTACGTCCTCGTCCGGGACGGCGCCCCGGCGCAGATGTCGCGCGTGCTCGACGCCACCCCCGGCCTGAGCCGGCTCAGCCAGCTCGACGGCAGCGCGCTCTGGCGCGTCGACCGTCAGATCTCGCGGGCCACGATCATCGAGGGCGAGAACGACGCCGAGCCGCTGCCCGTCGGATCGTCCACGGTCGAGGCCCACACCGACATCCCGGCCGGCAAGGCCGGACGTGTGCTGCGGATCGCCGACCGGGCCGCCGAGGGCTGGCAGGCCACGCTCGACGGCAACCTCCTTGAGAAGACGACCGTCGACGGCTGGGCGCAGGGCTTCGAACTGCCCGCCGAGGGCGGCCGGCTCGACCTCACGTACGAGGACTCGTTCACCCACACCGCGTGGGTCTGGGCGCAGGCGGCGCTCGGCGTCGTCCTGCTCGTGCTCGCCCTGCCGGGGCGGCGCCGGGAGATCGACGACGACCTGCCCGACGAGCGCGCCGACGTACCCGCGCAGCCCGTGTCCGGCGAGGGCCGCCGGGCGCGCAGGCTGCGGGCGGCGGCGCAGGCGGAAGCCGAGGCGGGAGCGGGGACCGCGGCGGTCGCCACCGACAGCGGCGACACGACCGTGCCGCCGCCCCCGGCGGAGGCCCCGTACGCCGCCGCTGCGGCCGTTCCGCAGCAGCAGTCGTACGGAGAGTGGGACGGCCAGGCGTCCTACCAGGGCGCGGAGTACGGCTCGTACACGAACGAACAGCAGTACCAGGGCGGACGGAACGAGCAGCAGGGGTACGAAGGCGCCGCCCACCAGGGCGGACAGCAGTACGACGGCACGCGGCAGTACGAGGGCGCCGCTCAGTACGACGCCGACGGATACCAGCAGTACCAGCAGTATCCGGCGGACCAGTACCAGCAGCAGGCGCCGGTCCAGTACGACCAGTACGGATACGTCGTCCAACAGCCGTACACCGAGGGGCAGCAGCCCTACACCGCGCCCCAACAGCCGTACACCGACGGCGATGAGAACGAGCAGCGCCCCGACGGGAGCAGAAACCAGTGAACCGCACGACCCTCTCCCTCATCGCCGCCGCCACCGCACTCGCCGCGGTCACCGGCTTCGCCGCGGTCAGCGCGCCGGACGGCACCGACACGACCGCGACGGCGAAGACGGCCGCACGGCTCCCCGTGGAGCGCAGCAGCCTGCTCTGCCCCGCGCCCAGCACGTCGGAGCTGGCCGAGACGGTGTACACCTCCTTCACGCCGGCCGGGAACGGCGGCGCGGGCACCGGCGGCACGGCCGAACTGGCGCCGTCCGCCGCTCCCTTGGACGACACGGCCGCCGACGACGACAAGAAGGACGAGGCGGGCGACGAGGCGGGCGACGCCACGGACGGGGAGCAGGACGGCGAGCAGACGGACGACGCGGCCGGGGACGAGGCCGCGAAGGAGCCCGCCGCGGACGCGGCGGACGCCGGGGCCAAGCCGTTCCTGGCCCTCAAGGAGCCCGGCAAGCCCGTCTCCGGGACGAAGAACACCTCGGACGCCCCCGCCCTCGTCGGCACGGCCACCGGCCCTCTCGCGCCCGGCTGGACCGCTCAGCAGACCACCACGGTCACGGGTGGCGACGGACGCGGCCTGTTCGGTATGAACTGCACCCCGCCCGACACCGACTTCTGGTTCCCCGGCGCCTCCACGGACAAGTCCCGCCAGGACTACGTCCACCTCACCAACCCGGACGACACGGCGGCCGTCGCCGATGTCGCGCTGTACGGCAAGGAGGGCACGCTCAAGTCCGACACGGGCGAGGGCATTCCGGTACCGGCGCGGTCCAGCGTCCCCGTCCTGCTCTCGACGCTCACCGGAGAGGCCGAGCCGAACGTCACCGTCCACGTCAGCACCCGCACGGGCCGGGTCGGCGCCGTGGTGAACGCCGCCGACGAGAAGCTCGGCGGCGACTGGCTCGCCGCCTCCGCCGATCCGGCAGCGCGCGTGGTGCTCCCCGGCATCCCGGCCGACGCCACCTCCGTACGACTGGTGGTCTTCGCGCCGGGTGAGGACGACGCCGAACTGAGGGTGCGACTGGCAGGCGAGAGCGGCACGATCGTCCCCGCCACGGCGGCCGAGACACTGAACGTCAAGTCGGGCATGACGGCCTCGCTCGATCTGGGGGACGTCACCAAGGGCGAGGCCGGCTCGGTGCTGGTGGGCCCGGCGGAGGGCGCCGGCGAGACCCCGGTGGTCGCCGCGCTGCGCGTCGTACGGGGCAAGGGCACCGACCAGGAGGTCGCCTTCGTCCCGGCGACCGGCCCGGTCACGGAGCGCGCGACGGCCGCCGACAACCGGGCCAAGGGCTCGACGCTGTCACTGACCGCGCCGGACGGCACCGGCAAGGTGAAGGTCACCGCGTCGGCGGGCACCGGGGGAGGCGAGCAGGTCGTCAAGACCTACTCGGTCAAGGGCGGCACCACGCAGGCCGTCACCCCGCCCGTGCCACAGGGCCTCAAGGGCTCGTACGCGCTGACGGTGGAGCCCGAGTCGGGCGGTCCGGTCCACGCGGCGCGCACACTGGCCCTGACCCAGGACGGCGTCCCCATGTTCACGGTGCAGACGCTGCCGGACGACCGGGGCATGGTGTCCGTACCGGCGACGAAGGAAGACCTCTCCGTACTGAAGTGACGCCGGGGGCGGGACCGCGGGAACCCTCGCGGTCAGTCCTGGCCGTACCGGGGGTCGACGGATTCCGGTGCGAGCCCCAGCAGTTCGGCCACCTGCTCGACCACCACCTCGTGGACGAGCATCGCGCGCTCCTCGCGGTTCTTCGTACGGATCTCGACGGGCCGCCGGTACACGACGATGCGCGCGGGCCGGTCCTTGCCCTCCGGGAGTGACCGGCCGAGCGGCACCGACTCGTCCTCCGCGCCTGGCACGTCGAGGACGAGGAAATCCATCTCCGCCAGCTGGGGCCAGCGCCGTTCCAGCCGCTCCACGGAGTCCCGTACGAGATCGCGGAACGAATCCGAGCGGCTCGCCGAGAGCGGAACCTGCGGCGGGGCGACGGGTCCGCGCATCCCGCGGCCGTGACGGTCGCGGCGGCGAGGTCTCGGCTCGGTCGGATTCGGCGGTACGGGACTGTCCATCACTGACGCAGGGTAGCTCTCATTCGGCACGCCGCGACGGCGTGCCGTGACCACCGGACGTCATGTCGCAAATTGAGCATTCCGGCCAAGCCTGGGCTCGTTTCGCTTCGCCGGCCGGATCGTGGCGCTCGCCTCCAATGACGGGATTTGCCCCAAGTAATGACTGATTCACTGATGGTAATCGGTCGGTTACTCCTCCTCCCGTGCAGGTCAGGGCAGTTGTGAGGGTCGCCGGCGGGGCGAATTCCGTGTCACGACACGGCGGGGTGACGTGAGGGAGAGTCGTCGCGGCCCGCTCAAGAGTGCGGTACCGTCCAACATCGTGAGCCCTGTACGTCGCTGTTCGCGCACCGCGTGCGGCCGTTCCGCTGTCGCGACACTGACGTACGTCTATGCCGATTCGACCGCGGTCCTCGGCCCGCTCGCCACGCATGCCGAGCCCCACTGCTACGACCTGTGCGCCGAACACAGCGAGAGACTGACCGCGCCACGCGGGTGGGAGGTCGTCCGGCTCACGGACGGTTCGGCGCCGGCCCGGCCCAGCGGGGACGATCTCGAAGCCCTGGCGAACGCCGTGCGTGAGGCCGCGCGTCCTCCGGAGAGAACGGCCGGACCCGGTGTGAACGGGCCGCGCGGGGCGGAGCAGACGGAGGCCGGGCGCCGCGGGCATCTGCGGGTGCTGCGTTCACCCGATTCCTGACCCGCGATTCCCGGCGCCCGGTCGCGAATCCCGGGTCTCCGGCTCGCCGCACCAGGCCCTGGGTTCCTGACTCCCGGGTCATCTCCGGCCGCGCCCTCGCCTCCCTCACCGGCTTTCGGTGACGGATCCTGCACGGGCCATTGACCTTGTATGTCGTGGACACGATCATGCCTCCCAGCCGTGAGAGATCACTTTCCGCATCGCGGAATACGGAGGCCCTCGTCGTGTTCGAACAGCAACTGGAACCTGTCGCCGATTCACTCGGCGTGTCCGCCCTCGTCGCCGCGCTTCCCCTGGTCACCGTGCTGGTGCTGCTCGGTGCCGTCCGTATGAAGGCGCATCTTGCCGGACTGACAGGTCTGGCCGTCGCCGTCCTGGTCGGCTGGCTTGCTTTTGGAATGCCGCTCGGCCAGACCCTCTCCGCGGGCGCGCAGGGCGTCGTCTTCGGCCTCTTCCCGATCATGTGGATCGTCGTCAACGCCCTCTGGGTGTACCGGATGACGGTCCGTACCCAGCACTTCGACATCCTGCGCCGCTCGTTCGGGCGGTTCTCCGACGACCCGCGCATCCAGGCGCTCGTCGTCGCCTTCTGTTTCGGCGCGCTCCTCGAAGCACTCGCCGGCTTCGGCGCGCCCGTCGCCATCTCCGCGGTGATGCTCGTGGCACTCGGCTTCGACCCCGTCAAGGCGGCCGTCGTCGCCCTCGTGGCCAACACCGCGCCCGTCGCCTTCGGCGCCATGGGCACGCCCGTCGTGACCCTGGCCCAGGTGACCGGACTGCCGCTGGACACCGTCGCCTCCGTCGTCGGCCGCCAGACGCCGCTGCTGGCCGTCGTCGTCCCCCTGGTGCTCGTCCTGCTCGTCGACGGCAAGCGGGGCCTGCGAGAGACCTGGGCGCCCGCCCTGGCATGCGGACTGGCCTTCGGCGCCGCGCAGTTCGTCGCCGCCAACTACGTCTCCGCCCAACTCGCGGACATCGGGGCCGCGCTGGTGGGCGCCGCCGCGCTGCTCGCCGTCCCGAGCGCGCGCAGGCCGGCCGACGAGGCGGTGCGCGCCTCCGTACTGACGGGCGCCCGCAGCGAGGACCTCGACGTCGAGGACGACCGCCGCGAGATCGTCCGCGCCTACGCGCCGTACGGCCTGATCGTGGTCATCTTCTCCCTCGCGCAGATCCCGCCGGTCAAGGACCTCCTGGCCGAGGCGACCCAGTCCTTCGACTGGCCCTTCCTCAACGTCGCGGACTCCGAGGGCAAACCGGTCGGGGCCAACGTCTTCTCGCTGCCGCTCATTTCGACCGGCGGCACACTCGTCCTGATCGCGGGCCTCCTGACGGCCGCGGTGATCGGGCTCAAGGCGAAGGACGCGGTGAGGGAGTGGGCGGCCACCGTCCACGAACTGCGCTACGCCATCCTCACCGTCGTATCGGTACTGGCCCTCGCCTACGTCATGAACCTCTCCGGACAGGCGGCCACCATCGGCCACTTCGTCGCGGCGGCCGGTGCCGGGCTGGCGTTCCTCTCGCCCGTGCTCGGCTGGTTCGGTGTCGCCGTCACGGGCTCCGACACCTCGGCCAACGCCCTCTTCGGCGCGCTCCAGGTGACGGCGGCGCGTGAATCCGGGCTGTCCCCCGAGCTGTTGGCGGCGGCGAACAGCTCCGGCGGTGTGCTCGGCAAGATGATCTCCCCGCAGAACCTGACCATCGCGTGCGCGGCGGTCGGCCTCGCCGGCAAGGAAGGCGACCTCCTGAGGAAGGTCCTGCCCTGGAGCCTCGGGCTGCTGCTGGTGATGTGCCTGATCGTCGTGGGGCAGAGCACCTTCGTCCTGGGGTGGATGCTGCCGTAGGCGCGCCGCGGCCGGGCCGGGGACGTGCCTCGGGACCCCTCCCGGGGACGGGTAGTTTGTGATGACTGTCCGCAGAGACCTCAGGAGGGGTGGCCGTGGCCGACTTGGGCCAGATCGTGAAGGCGTACGACGTACGTGGCGTGTATCCGGACCAGCTCGACGACCGGCTCGTCGAACTCTTCGGGGCGGCCTTCGTGGAAGTCACGGGCGCCACGGCGATCGTTGTCGGTCACGACATGCGGCCCTCCTCGCCCCATCTGGCGGCGAGCTTCGCCAACGGCGGCGTCCGGCGCGGGGCCGACGCCACGCTGATCGGGCTCTGCTCGACGGACCAGCTCTACTACGCCAGCGGGGCACTGGACCTGCCGGGCGCGATGTTCACCGCGTCGCACAACCCCGCGCGGTACAACGGCATCAAGATGTGCCGCGCGGGCGCGGCGCCGGTGGGGCAGGACACCGGCCTGGCCCAGATCCGCGCGCTGGCCGAGCGGTGGCTCGCCGAAGGCCCCCCGGAACCGGCCGAGAAGCCGGGAACGATCACACAGCGTGACACGTTGACGGATTACGCCGCCCATCTGCTGTCCCTGGTCGACCTCTCGGCGATCCGCCCGCTGAAGGTCGTCGTCGACGCGGGCAACGGCATGGGGGGCCACACCGTGCCCACGGTCTTCGCCGGGCTGCCCGTCGACCTGGTCCCGATGTACTTCGAACTGGACGGCACGTTCCCCAACCACGAGGCCAACCCGCTTGATCCGCGCAACATCGTGGACCTCCGGGCCCGGGTCCTCGCCGAAGGCGCCGATCTGGGGCTGGCGTTCGACGGGGACGCGGACCGCTGCTTCGTCGTCGACGAGCGGGGCAGGGGCGTATCACCCTCTGCGATCACGGCCCTGGTCGCCGAACGCGAACTCGCCAAGCACCCGGGCGGCACGGTGATCCACAACCTGATCACCTCCTGGTCGGTCCCCGAGGTCGTCAGGGAACAGGGCGGCACCCCGGTCCGCACGCGCGTCGGCCACTCCTTCATCAAGGCGGAGATGGCCCGAACCGGCGCCATCTTCGGCGGCGAGCACTCGGCGCACTACTACTTCCGCGAGTTCTGGAACGCGGACACCGGCATGCTCGCCGCGCTCCACGTCCTGGCCGCACTCGGCGGCCAGACCGGACCGCTGTCCGAACTCGTCGCCTCCTACGACCGGTACGCCGGATCGGGCGAGATCAACTCCACGGTGGACGACCAGACGGCCCGCCTGGCCGCCGTACGGAAAGCCTTCTCCGACCGCGAGGGCGTCACGACCGACGAGCTCGACGGACTGACCGTGACCACCCCCGACTGGTGGTTCAACCTCCGTGCCTCCAACACGGAACCGCTGCTGCGCCTCAACGTGGAGGCCCGCGACGAGCCGACGATGGCCAAGATCAGGGACGAGGCCCTGGCTCTGATCCGGTCCTGACTCCGGGCCGGCGGCTGAGGGCTGGGGGCTGGGGGGCTGTGGCGTGGGCCGCGGTTCCCACCCGGATCGCCGGACGGGGGCGGTACGGGGTTCCGGAGCGCCCCCGGTTTGGGCGGCGGCTGGCGAGCAGCGGCGGAGCACCGCTCACCCCCGTCCGGCGCCCGCCCGAGCCCCACCCCCGGAACGAGCCCGGCTCCACCCTCCGGCGGTAGGCTGACGTGGTCCGATCCGTACCACCCCGTACGCCTCAGTTCGTTTGAAGGGACACCACCCCATGCCGCTCGAAGCCGGCCTCCTGGAGATCCTCGCCTGCCCGGCCTGCCACGCGCCGCTCAACGACCGCACCGAAGCCGACACACCCGAGCTGATCTGCACCGGCGCGGACTGTGGCCTGGCCTACCCGGTCCGGGACGACATCCCCGTGCTCCTCGTGGACGAGGCCCGCCGCCCCGCCTGAGCGAGCCCCGCACCCGCAGGCCCGCACCCACAGGCCCGTGCCCACGCGCCGTCCACGGCGCCCGGTGATCGGAGACACACCTCCCATGCTCGACGAGTCCTTGCTCGACGCGCCGGACGCGCTGGCACGCGCCGACCACCGCGGGCTGCTCCTCGGCGCCGCCGAGGCCGGGGCACGTGTACGCACCGCCGTCCGGCACGCCGCCGAGGCGGGCATCGGACAGCTCAACCCCGAGGGCCGCCCCCGCGCCGTGCTGTTCGCCGGCTCCGGCACCGCCGCACTCAACGTCGCCGACCTGCTCGGCGCGCTCGCCGGCGCCGCCGCGCCCGTCACCCTCCTGCGCCCCACCGGTGTCGCCCCCGCCCCCGGCGCCCTGCGCTGGGCCCTCCCCGGCTGGGCCGGCTCCGTCGACCTGCTCCTCATCGCCACCACGGACGGCGGCGAACCGGGCCTCGCCCTCCTCGCCGAGCAGGCGTACCGCCGCGGCTGCACCGTCGTCGCCGTCGCCCCGCACCCGTCCCCGCTCAGCGAGGCCGTCGGCGGCACGCACGGTCTCACCGTGCCCATGGCGCCCACACCCCAGGAGCAGTACGAGGAGATCCAGGCGGCCAGTCCGGGTGCGCTGTGGGCGCTGTTCACCCCGCTCCTCTCGCTTCTTGACCGCGTCGGACTGCTCACCGCGTCCGCGGGGACCCTTCAGCTCGTCGCCGACCGTCTCGACAGCGCCGCCGAACGCTGCGGCCCGGCCATCGCGACCTACAGCAACCCCGCCAAGACCCTCGCCGCCGAACTGGCCGACAGCCTCCCCCTCATCTGGACGGAGGGCACGGTCGCCGCCCCCGCCGGTCGCCGCTTCGCCGCCGTACTCGCCGAGCTGTCCGGCCGCCCCGCGCTCGCGGCCGAGCTTCCCGGCGCCCTGCCCGCACACGGCCTCCTCCTGGGCGGAGACTTCGCCGGCGGCACCGCGGACCCCGACGACTTCTTCCGCGACCGCGT
The DNA here is from genome assembly GCF_055583685.1 of Streptomyces sp. NPDC104581. Lineage (NCBI taxonomy): Bacteria > Bacillati > Actinomycetota > Actinomycetes > Kitasatosporales > Streptomycetaceae > Streptomyces > Streptomyces sp. NPDC104581. Next base: position 7,856 of record NZ_JBVJNN010000047.1, on the reverse strand, counting down.
CGAGGAAACCCAGCCGCTGCACGCCCGGGTCGTACTGCTCCGCGACCGCCCCGTCGGCGGACTGACCGCGGCGCCCGCCGCCCGCGAACTCGCCATCAGCCACGAGACGGCCATCAGCGAGCTGGAGCCGCGAGAAGGCAGCGAACTCGAAGCCCTCGCGGAACTCGTCGCCGTCACCGACTTCACGGCCGTCTATCTGGCCCTGGCCTCCGGCAACCGCGAATGACCCCCACCGGCCCGTCCGGCCGGCCCACGCGCTGAGCGCCCCTCACAGCCCCCGGGGCCGCCCACTCCGTCCCGTACGTCACGGAACAAGAGCAAGGAACCACCCATGGACCGCCTCTCCAACACCGTGCGCCCCTACGCCTGGGGCTCCACGACCGCCATCCCGGAACTGCTCGGCACCGCCCCGACCGGCGAGCCCCAGGCCGAGATGTGGATGGGCGCCCACCCGGGGGCCCCGTCCCGTGTCAACCGCGCCACCACCCCCGCGGACCACCCCCTCTCCGACCTCATCGCGGCAGCCCCCGAGACGGAACTCGGCGCCCCCACCGTCAAGAAATTCGGACCACGTCTCCCCTTCCTCCTCAAGCTCCTCGCCGCCGGCGCCCCCCTCTCCCTCCAGGTCCATCCCGACCTCGCCCAGGCGAAGGAGGGCTACGCCGCGGAGGAGCGCCAGGGCGTCCCCATCGACGCGCCGCACCGCAACTACAAGGACGCCAACCACAAGCCCGAACTGATCTGCGCCCTCACCCCCTTCGACGGTCTGTGCGGCTTCCGGGCACCCGACGAGACCGCCGACCTCCTGGCCCGGCTCGACGTCGACTCCCTCAAGCCCTACGTGGACCTCCTGCGCGCACACCCCGAGGAAGCCGCGCTGCGCGAGGTCCTCACCGCCGTGCTGACCGCCGACCCCGACGAGATGTCACACACAGTGCATTCCTCCGCAGAGGCAGCGGCACGCCTCGGCGGCGAGTACTCGCCATACGTGTCGATCGCGCACCACTACCCCGGCGACCCCGGCGTCATCGCGGCCATGCTGCTCAACCACGTACAACTCCAGCCCGGTGAGGCCCTCTTCCTCGGCGCCGGTGTCCCCCACGCCTATCTGAGCGGGCTGGGGGTCGAGATCATGGCCAACTCGGACAACGTCCTGCGCTGCGGCCTCACCCCCAAACACGTCGACGTACCGGAACTGCTCCGCATCGTGCGCTTCGAGTCGACCGAGCCCGCCGTGCTCCGCCCCGAGGCGTCGTCGTCCGGCGAGGAGGTGTACGAGACCCCGATCGACGAATTCCGGCTGTCCGGCTACGGATTGGCCCCGGGCGCCGAACCCCGCGATCTCACCACCGGCACCCCGCAGATCCTGCTCTGCACGGCGGGCACCCCGCGCGCCAACGAAATCGGCCTGAAACCTGGTGATTCGGTCTTCGTCCCCGCGGGCGAGAAGACCGAACTGACCGGTACGGGAAAGGTCTTCAGGGCCACCGTCATCGCCTGAACCGGAGCTTCCCGCACGGTCCGCCCCGGCGGCTGCAACAATGTGCCGCCGTACCGCGGCGCCAGGGCCGCAGACCGAGGAAGGGAACCACCGCACCCATGAGCGCGTCAGGCGGAACCAAGGCGATCGTGGCGGCGCTCGCCGCCAACCTAGCGATCGCAGTAGCCAAGTTCGTGGCGTTCCTCTTCAGTGGCTCGTCGTCCATGCTCGCCGAGAGCGTGCACTCGCTCGCCGACTCCGGCAACCAGGGGCTGCTGCTCCTCGGCGGCAAGAAGGCGAAGCGCGAGGCGACCCCGGAACACCCCTTCGGCTACGGTCGCGAGCGTTACATCTACGCGTTCCTCGTCTCCATCGTGCTCTTCTCCGTCGGTGGCATGTTCGCCATCTACGAGGGCTACGAGAAGATCAAGCACCCGCACGAGATCGAGGCGTGGTACTGGCCGGTCGGCGTCCTGGTGTTCGCGATCATCGCCGAGTCGTTCTCCTTCCGCACCGCCATCGTCGAGTCCAACCAGACGCGCGGCAAGCGCTCGTGGAAGGAGTTCATCCGGCACTCCAAGGCCCCCGAACTCCCCGTCGTCCTGCTGGAGGACCTCGGCGCGCTGGTCGGTCTGATCCTCGCGCTCCTCGGTGTGAGCCTGGCGCTCGCCACGGGCAACGGCGTCTGGGACGGCATCGGCACCCTCTGCATCGGCGTCCTGCTCATCGTCATCGCGTTGGTCCTGGCCGCCGAGACGAAGTCGCTGCTGCTCGGTGAGTCCGCCGCCCGGGAGGACGCGGAGAAGATCAAGGCCGCGATCGTCGACGGCGACGTCGTCACCGGCATCATCCACATGCGCACGCTCCACCTCGGCCCCGAGGAACTGCTGGTGGCGGCCAAGATCGCGGTCGAGCACGACGACACGGCGGCCGAGGTCGCCCAGGCCATCAACGCGGCCGAGCGACGCATCCGTGACGCGGTCCCGATCGCCCGTGTGATCTATCTGGAACCGGACATCTTCAACGCTGCCGCCGCGGCGGCGGGCACCAACCCCGCCAAGTCGCCGGGCGGCGCGGAGACCGTGCCGACCTCCGAGCCGGGCTCCGGCTCAGGCCCCGGCAAGGACGACCACTGATCAACGCGCTCGTCTCCGTGGAGAGGCCCCGGCAGCGATGACGTGCCGGGGCCTCTCCACGGAGGAACCGGTGCGACCCCCGGTCGTTCTCGGCCATATCCGGACCGAGGACATGCGGCGAAAACGCCGGTAAGGCCCGAGTTGGGGCCCCTTCGGAGCCCGTCACGGACGGGGACCGCACCCAGGCGCCCTTTAGGGCGCTGGGCCGATCGGTGTAGATTCGTCACCAGAGCCAGACGTCGCTGCTGATGGCGGTCGGGCGGTCTGCGGCGCGGACCGGCCGAGGGAGAGAGGGCCTCCGACGGACTGCGTTTGCGTACGTCCGGGCATTCCTATGCCCGCCCGCCGCAGAGTCAGCCGTACCCACCCTCGACCCCTTCACGAGGAGCAGCTCGCTATGACCACTGTCGCCAACCGACAGGACTTCAAGGTCGCCGATCTCTCGCTTGCCGACTTCGGCCGCAAGGAGATCACCCTCGCCGAGCACGAGATGCCCGGCCTGATGTCGATCCGCAAGGAGTACGCCGAGGCGCAGCCCCTCGCCGGCTCCCGCATCACCGGCTCCCTGCACATGACCGTGCAGACCGCCGTCCTTATCGAGACGCTGGTCGCGCTCGGCGCCGACGTCCGCTGGGCCTCCTGCAACATCTTCTCCACCCAGGACCACGCCGCCGCCGCGGTGGCCGTCGGCCCGAACGGCACCCCTGACGACCCGCAGGGCGTCCCGGTCTTCGCCTGGAAGGGCGAGACGCTCGAAGAGTACTGGTGGTGCACGGAGCAGGCCCTGACCTGGCCCAACGCCTCCACCGGCGGCCCGAACATGATCCTGGACGACGGCGGCGACGCCACCCTCCTCGTCCACAAGGGCGTCGAGTTCGAGAAGGCCGGCGCGGCCCCGGACCCGGCCACGGCGGACAGCGAGGAGTACAGCCACATCCTCCGTCTGCTCAACCGCACCCTCACCGAGAACCCGCAGAAGTGGACCCTCCTGGCGTCCGAGATCCGCGGCGTCACCGAAGAGACCACGACCGGTGTCCACCGTCTCTACGAGATGCACCGTGACGGCACGCTTCTCTTCCCGGCGATCAACGTCAACGACGCCGTGACGAAGTCGAAGTTCGACAACAAGTACGGCTGCCGCCACTCCCTGATCGACGGCATCAACCGCGCCACCGACGTGCTGATCGGCGGCAAGGTCGCCGTCGTCTTCGGTTACGGCGACGTGGGCAAGGGCTGCGCCGAGTCCCTGCGCGGCCAGGGCGCCCGCGTGATCATCACCGAGATCGACCCGATCTGTGCGCTCCAGGCGGCGATGGACGGCTACCAGGTCTCGACCCTGGACGACGTCGTCGGCATCGCCGACATCTTCGTCACCACGACGGGCAACAAGGACATCATCATGGCCTCGGACATGGCCAAGATGAAGCACCAGGCCATCGTCGGGAACATCGGCCACTTCGACAACGAGATCGACATGGCCGGTCTCGCCAAGGTCCCCGGCATCGTCAAGGACGAGGTCAAGCCGCAGGTCCACACCTGGAAGTTCCCCGACGGCAAGACGCTGATTGTCCTGTCCGAGGGCCGCCTGCTGAACCTCGGCAACGCGACCGGCCACCCCTCCTTCGTGATGTCCAACTCGTTCGCGGACCAGACGCTGGCCCAGATCGAGCTCTTCACCAAGCCCGAGGAGTACCCGACCGACGTCTACGTGCTGCCCAAGCACCTCGACGAGAAGGTCGCCCGCCTCCACCTCGACGCCCTCGGCGTGAAGCTCACGACGCTCCGCCCCGAGCAGGCCGCGTACATCGGCGTGAAGGTCGAAGGCCCGTACAAGTCCGACCACTACCGCTACTGACCCACAGACACCGCCGCTGACACCAGCGGTACGGGCAGGCCCCCACACCCCCGTGTTGGGGGCCTGCCCAGGTCTCCGGCTCCTGGTCCCACCGGCTTCCGGTCCAGCGGTCCAGACGGCCCGTGTGTGCGGCGGCGCTTCCGTGCGCTCCCCGGCGCGGGCTCCGAGGACATCGAAGGACTCCCGCACATGCCCCGTGGCCGCTACTCACTCCACGACCCGCACGACCACACCCCCCTCGGCGAAGAACACTTCCACTGCGCGCCGGGGCCCTCGGGCTGGCGCTACGTCTCCCAGATCACCGCTCCCTCCGGCGAGCACTCCGGCTCCGTCGACCTCACGCTCGACGAACTCGGCCGCCCCATCCGTCTCGAACTGCACGCCGCGAGCTGGCGCGTGCGTGCCGCCGCACTCGAAGGCGTCACCTGGGTCCGCACCGACCCGACCGGCACCGAGGCCACCGAAGGCAATGTCCCCGCCCACGCCTTCACCGGTGCTTCCCCCGCTTTCCTCGTCGCGATCACCCGCCTGCTCCGCCTCACTTCCGCTTCCCCCGTGACTCGCGTCCGCCTCGTGGCGTTCACGGACCCTGTGCTGGCCCCCCGTACTGTCGACCAGTCCTGGGCGCTACTGAGAAGTGAAGCGCATGCCACTGACAATGGGCCCCTGAGCGTGGACGAATACCAGGTCAGCGCGCTGGACACCGGTGAGCAGCACACCGTCCACATCAGCGGCGACGTGGTACTCGCGGCGCCGGGTGTCGAACTCGAAGACCTCGAATCCCCACCGTCGACCCTCTCCTGACGCCGGATCGGCCCAACGGCGCGGCTGCCGCCCTATGCCGGTGGCGCGAACCCGGAACCGGAAGCCGGTGGATCGGCCGGACCCCGTCCGTGAGTTGACGCCGTCTCAGCCGCCTGATGCCGTACCTCGGGCGGTTGCACGGCTCGTGCCTGCACGGCCTCCGGCTGTTCGTTCCGCTGTCGGGCGTCCTGCGGTCGCGTGACGTCCGGCCGGTCCGGGTGGGGCGACCGGACCGGCGGCGGCCCGCCGACATCAGTGGCCGCGCCGAAGGCCCGGCGCGCGTCCCGTGCCTGCCGTTCGCTCACCACTGCCGCCAGATATGCCGCCGGCGGCACCCCGTGGGGGAGCGGCACACCCGTACGCGCCGCGAGATCACCCGCCAGCCTCTCCGACATCGACCACCCGACGCCGGGGTCGAGTTGCCGCATCCGGGTCAGGTACTGCCGTATCGCCAGCCACAGATCGTCGGGCACCGACGACAGATCCAGCTCGGCGAAGCGGCCGACGAGCCAGGGCGGCGGAGGCGGCACGGCAGGGGCCCGATCCGCCGGCACCCGCTCCCGTACGACCAGCGTCCCCGCGAACAGGTCCCCGACCCGGCGTCCACGTGCCGAGACGAGCGAGGCGATGGACGCGATGACGCCGAACGACATCAGCAGCTCCACCACACCGATCGCCCCACGCACCAACGCGTGACGGAAACGGATGGGCCCACCGTCGTCACGCACCACCCGGAGCCCACAGGCCAACTTCCCCAGCGAACGCCCGTGGCTGAGGGTCTCCACCGCGATCGGCACACCCACCGGTATCAGCAGGAAACTCGCGACCGCCAGTGCCGCCACCGCCGCCGTGTCCAGTGAATCCGTCACGATGGCGAGAACGATCGAGACGGCGATGTAAGCGGTCCAGACGACCACCAGGTCGATGACGACGGCCAGCGCCCGGCTCGGCAGCTTCGCGGGGCGCAGCCCCAGTACGACCGCGTCGCCCGTCACAAGCTCATTCACCGGTGCCACCCTTCGCCGACCTTCTCTGCCCCCGGACCGCTCAGTCTGCCAAGCTGGCCTGCAACGCGCCGCAGTAGTAGGACCGTACGCACCCAGTGCCTGGAGCAGCAGCCGACCATGGATCTCGACGTCTTCGTGACGGCCCACCGACCCGAGTGGGACCGCCTGGACTTTCTCCTGCGCCGAGGACGCCACTTGACGGGTGCCGAGGCGGACGAACTCGTCGCTCTCTACCAGCGGACAGCCACTCATCTCTCCCTGATCCAGTCCAGCGCCCCCGACCCCATGCTCATCGCGCGCCTGACCCAGCTGGTGGCGCGGGCGCGCGCGGTGGTCACCGGAACCCGTCGCGCGGGCTGGCGCGACGCCGCGCGCTTCCTCTACGCGGGTTTCCCCGCCGCCGTGTACCGCTCCCGGCACTGGTGGATACCCACCGCGCTGCTCTCGGTGCTCGTCGCCGCGCTCATCGGCTGGTGGATATCGGCGCACCCCGAGGTCCAGTCGGCGATCGCGGCCCCCGAGGACCTGCGCAGGATGACCCGGCCCGGTGGTGACTACGAGTCCTACTACTCCAGTAACCCCGCGGCATCCTTCGCCGCACAGGTGTGGACGAACAACGCACGGGCCGCGGCCATGTGCCTCGTTCTCGGTGCCTTCCTCTGCTTCCCGGTGATCTGGATCCTCTTCCTGAACATGCTCAACCTCGGCGTGGGCATCGGCCTGATGTCGTCGGCCGGCCGTCTGGACACGTTCCTCGGCCTCGTCCTGCCCCACGGTCTGCTCGAACTGACCGCAGTGTTCGTCGCGGCGGGTACGGGTCTCCGACTCGGCTGGACCTTGATCGACCCGGGACCGCACACCCGTCGGACAGCGCTCGCCCAGCAGGGCCGGGCCGCCGTGGGCATGGCAATCGGCCTGGCCCTGATCCTCTTCGTCTCGGGCCTGATCGAGGGCTTCGTCACCCCGTCCGGCTTGCCGACATGGGCACGCATCACCATCGGTGTCCTGGCCGAGGCCGTCTTCCTCGTGTACGTGTACGTACTGGGCGGACGAGCGGCTCGCGCGGGGGAGACGGGCGACGTGGAGGACGCCGACCGGAGCGCCCAACTGCCCACGGCGGCCTGATGTGCGTCGGGCGTCGCCTACCTGTTAGTCTCCTCTCCGCCCCGCAAAGATCGCTGCCGATCGTTGACACGGTCTGTGTGGGGAGGTAGATTTGAACGGTTGCCTCGGAGATGGACATGTTCGAGAGTGGCGTGCTTGTCTACTCGGCTCTGAGTGGGAATCGAATTTCCGCAGGGCCTTCCGATACATCATCCGAATCGCAACGGCCGATTTAGTTCGGCCCGGATGTTTCTGATAATGTCGGGCTCGCCGAAAGGCAAAGGGCCAATCCAAAGGCCATCAGGACTCTTAATCGAGACCGCTTCTCCATGAGGAGCGAGACACGAAAAGGTTCTGATAGAGTCGGAAACGCAAGACAGCACAACAGCAAGACAGTAGGACCGAAGGGAAAGCCCGGAGGGGCCCGGTGACGGGACCGAAGGAAGCGTCCGTTCCTTGAGAACTCAACA
>NZ_JBVJNN010000046.1:0-52890 GCF_055583685.1 Streptomyces sp. NPDC104581 | reverse complement strand
GGGGGGGGGTTGGGGGGGGGGGGGGAAGAGGCTCCCCTCCACCACTCCCCCCTCCCCGCTCTGCTGGGGAGTTGTGTGTTGCGGGGGGGGGGGGGGGGGGGGGGGGGCCCACCCCCCCCCCCCCCCCACGCCTTCACCTCCCGCACCACCACGAGAAAGAGAGCCCGTGAGCAGCAGCGAGAGCGACCGCGTCCAGTCCGTGCGCAACGCCTGGACCAACATGCTGCGCGCCGAGGTCCTGCGGTCCGATACCCCGGACCTGCCCCGGGTCGCTGCGGTCGGCATCTGGCTGGCTACGTACGCCGACGCCGACGGCAGCAACGCCTTCCCGTCCCGCGAGACCCTGGCCCGCCTCGCCGGATGCAGCGTCGACACGGTCACGAACGCCGTCAACGTGCTGATGCACGCCGGCGTGCTGGTGCGCCGGCGACGGCCCAACGCGAGCGCGGTCTACCAGTTGCTGCTCCCGATGGAGCGTCCCGACTGGGGATCGCACATGCACCTGATCACCGACACCCGGCAGCGGCGTGCGCACGCCGCGAAGAAGAAGCGCGAGGCCGAAGCCCGGACCGCGTCCACGGACGCTGTCCGGAAAGCGTCCGTGGCGGGGGTTCCGGAAAGCGTCCGTGGCGGGGGTTCCGAACTCCCGGGGGCGGCCCCGGAAAGCGTCCGTGGACGCCCCCGGACCGCGTCCACGGACGCTGTCCGGAAAGCGTCCGTGGCGGGGGTCTACCAGTACCCCTCTACCTACGGTAGAGACCCACTCCCTGACGAAGACACCGCCGGCCTTTCACCTCAGCCACAGGCCGCGGGGGCGCGCGAGGACGAGGGAACGATTCCTCCCCCCAGCAGCCAGCCGGACACCACCGAGCAGGACGCGCCGCAGCTGCACGCCCTGCCGACGCCGCCCGGCACCCAGGCCAAGACCGGCGGGCAGCGGCCGTTACTGCTCTCCGTCCGCACCGCCGCCGACGTCACCGCCGAGGACCGCATCGCGCTGCGCCGCGCCGCCACGCCGGATCTCGTCCGGCAGGCCGTCAGCGAGCTGGGCCGCCAGGAGGCCATCGCCCTCTACGGCATCCAGCGTGTCGCCATCGACGCCCCCGAGTCCTTCACCGACCACGGCCTCCAAGGAGACGCCCGTGCAGCCACCTAGCCGCCACGTGACCACCTGCCGACGGTGCCCCGCCCTCATCTGCTGGGCGCTCACCACCGCCAACGGCAAGCGGCAGCCGGTCGACGCCGAACCGAACCCCGCGGGCAACCTCGCCGTCTCGCGGGGATCGGACGACGTCCTGTACGTCCGCGCGCTGTCCGCCGCCCGGCCCGAGCTGAAGGCCGGCGAGTGGCAGGCCATGCCCCACCACGCCACCTGTAAGAACCCGCCGCCCAGGCGCACCAGCGCCAGCGCGCCGCGGCGCCGTACGGGCGTGCGGCCGGTGCCCTGGCAGACCCGCCCGGGCCCATGACGATCGCGGCCCTGCGCGCCCTCATCGATGAGGAGCTGCCGCACGTCCGCCGCCTTCCCGCCCCACGCCTTCCCGCCCAACACTTCAGCGCCAAGGAGACCGAGCCCGTGAACACGACCACCACCACCCCGGCCGGGACGGTCCCGCCGACGGCGCCGACGGACCCCGCGCCCCTACCCGTGGGCAAGCTCCTCGCCTGGGCCGCCTCACACCCGGACAAGACCCTGCGTGACCACGCCGAGAAAGCCCGCACCAGCCTCGACGCGCTGCGGGAGCGGCACGCCGCCGCCGAGGAACTGGCGCGCATCAGCACCGAGACCGCCGAGCTGGAGCAGCGCCTCGCCCAGCTCCGCGCACGCGAGACCGAGCTCAACCCCGCCGCCCGCAAGGGCCGCGACTACGACCTGGCAGAGGTCCGGGCGTGGGCTCAGACACAGGGCCTGACGGTCTCCGCCCGCGGTCGCGTGCCGAAGTCGGTCGTGACCGCGTGGCGGGAGCGGGCCCGGTGACCACGGAGTCCGGCGCCCTCGACGGCCGCCGGCCCCTCCACCTGGTTCTCGCGGAGTGGTGGCCGGACGGCACGTTCGGCGGCGTACGGACCGTCCCCGGCGTCCCGTCCGAGCCCATACGCATCCCGAACCCCGACCCCGAGGCGTCCGAACACGTGGCCGCCCTGGTGGCCGCTCTCCACCGCAGACGGAAGGACGCACCGTGACCCGCCTGTTGGACCTGCTCGCGTTCATGGCCGTCGTCTCTGCGGTCAGCGGCCTGGCCCTCGCCCACCACCTCCCCCGCGGACGGCGCTGATGACCACCACCCTCGACCCGGCGCCCGCGCCCACCGAGACCGACGACGGCGACTCCCTGACCCACATCTGGTGCTGTACGCCGGAGCGCGCGCTGTGCGGCGTCGACCTCGTCGCCTCGCCGGAGGGCTCGTTCGAAGACGTCGACTGCATCGTCTGTATCGACCTGTTCAAGCAGCCGTGCCCCCACTGCGGACGGGCCGGCTGATGGCCGCGGCGCGCGCCCTGGCCGTCGGCCTGGTCCTCACTGGCTTCGGGAACTTGGCACTCGCGGCGCTGTACGCCCACGCCCACGTCTGGCCGCTCGCCTTGTGGCTGGCCACCAGCGCGTGGATCTGCCCCGTCGCCGCCGGCTACCTCCTCCGGGCCGCCACGCAACGCCGCGCCAATGCCGTCGCCGCCGAGCAGCGGGCCCGTCGGCTCGCCATCGAGGACGAGGCCGCCCTCGCCATGGACGACTGCTGCGAGACCTGGTGGACCTCCGCCGGCGGACAGCACGAACCCACCTGCCGCAACCACGCAAGGAGCAACTGAACGTGTTCGCCCGAGGCTTCCGCCTCCACACCCGCGAAGGTGCGCTGGACGGCGCCGAGTTCCCCAGCGGCCAAGTCGTCGTCCTGGACGACGCCGAGTACCTGATCCTCACCGGCGCGCCGTCCATCGCCGCACTCCTCGCCGGCCACCCCTTCAGCCGAGTCGAGTGGTCTGATGACTGAGCCCACGCCCGCAGCCTGCCTGCTGTGCCACCGATCCGCTGACGGCGGATACCTGTGCGTCAGCTGCACGAAGGACACCCGGGTGCGGCTGGAGTGCTGGCCGGACCTGTACGTGGGCCTGGCGGCGTTCCTCGCTCCGCCCGGGGGCGCGAACCAGCTGCGCGGTTCACGGCCCGCGCACGCGCCGCTGCCGGTGTCGGAGGAAGTCCTCGACCTACGCGGCCCCGGCGGGCTCGTCGGCACCGCAGACGGCTGGGTGAGCGCCATCCGCCAGGAGCGGGGACGCGGGCCGGACCAATTCGACCCCGCCTATGCGACCGCCCTATGGGGCTCGCTGGCGGTGGCGGACCAGCTCAGGGCCACCGTTACCGAGCTGCTGGGCCATCTGCCGTGGGTGGCGGTGTCGTGGTCGTCCGCCGGCGCATTCGCCGTGGACATCCGAGACGTCACACGGTCGGTCGCCTCGATCGTTTCACCGCCCGAACCGGTCGACCGCGGTACGGTTCTCGGCCCGTGCCCGGCGCAGCTGCCCGACGGCTCGCTGTGCCGTACGGTCCTGCGGCTGTTCACCGGAGCCACGGTGGTGACATGCCCGAGCTGCGCGTCGACGTTCCCGCCGGCCACCTGGCCGGGGCTGAAGATCCTCATGGACTCGGATTCGGTGGCACCCAGCGATGCCACATGAGCGAGGGCCCACCGCAACTCCACTGCGGCGGGCCCTCGTTGCGCTGCCTCCACTGCTACTGCTCGGGCCGTTCGAGGTCGGTACGGCGTCCCGGCCGCGGCGGATGCTCGGCAAAGTACGCGGCCACCGCTCGCCGAGGGAACCTCGGCCGGGTGCTGCCCGGTGTCACGACCGCAGCAGGGAAGCCGCTGCGCGAGTTGGTCCGCAGCGCGTGGAGGGTCTGCCTGCTGATGCCGTGCTCGGCACAGACCTCGGCGATCGTCATGGGCTCATCACCGCTTTCGGGCGTCGTCTGCTCGTCGGGCACGGCCGTATCATCTCCTGACCTCTTGACAATGTAAAGAGGTTGCTTCTACGTTGGGCACGCATGAAAAACCCCCGTCCGGTGGTGAGACACCAGGCGGGGTCGCAGAACGGTCGGGCCCGGTGGTGAGACACCGGACCCGACCAGAACCCCGTCCGGTGGTGAGACACCGCGCGGGACATCCGACACCCTGCTGTGAACAGGAGTCAGACATGCGTGATCGTATCCGCGCCGCTGCCGCCCAGGCAGCCCCCACGGCCGACGAGGGCCTGAGCCGCATCCTCGCTCTCCCCAGCCTCGCGAGCCAGCTGCTCACCGCCGCCGCCGACGACCTCGCCGAGCGACGGCCCGCCGACGAGCTGACCGTCGCGGGGTGGGGCCGCGCCCTCGCCCGCGCCGACGCCCGCGTCCTCTCGGGCTACCCGTCGTACGTCGCGCAGCACGCAGGACGCCGCGCCCTGCGTGCGCTGAGCAACGACTTGTGGGCCAGCTCCCGTACCCGAGGCGAGTGGGCCCTGTGCCTGCGCGCAGCCGCGGGCACCGTCTGATGGCCGCCGACAAGCCGCGCCCGAGCCCCATCGTGGACGCCCCCGCGACCGTCGCCGCCTGCGCCGCCGACCGCGCCGAGGCGAAGGGCCAGGGGGCCGCGAACAACCAGCTCGCCGAGGCCCGGCAGCACGCAGCTGAGCAGGCCGCGACCCGCTGACCACCTGACCGGCCGGGCCCGCGACCACCCCCGCGCGGGCCCGGCCTCCCACGCCTGAAAGGCACGCCACCGTGCAACTCACCACGACACAGCGCCGTGTGATCGGCTCCGTCGTCGCCGGCGCGGTTCTCATCGCCGCGATCGGCTTCGCCGGGTCGTACGCCGCCGTGCGCGAGCTCGCCGAGGAGAAGGGCTTCGGGCAGTTCGCGCTCGTCTTCCCGCTCGGCATCGACGCGGGCATCTGCGTCCTGCTGGCCCTTGACCTGATCCTGACCTGGCTGCGCATGCCGTTCCCGCTCCTGCGGTCGACGGCCTGGCTCCTGACCGCCGCCACCATCGCGTTCAACGGCGCCGCCGCCTGGCCCGACCCGGTCGGCGTCGGCATGCACGCGGTGATCCCGGTCCTGTTCGTCGTCGTCGTGGAGGCCGGCCGCCACGCCATCGGCCGCGTCGCCGACATCACCGCCGACCGTCACATCGAGCCCGTACGGATCACCCGCTGGCTCCTGGCGCCCGTCCCGACGTTCAAACTGTGGCGCCGGATGAAGCTGTGGGAGATCCGCAGCTACCGGGCCGTCATCCAGCTCGAACAGGACCGGCTCGTCTACCAGGCCCGCCTCCAGGCGCGCTACGGGCGCAACTGGCGCCGCAAGGCACCCGTAGAGAAGCTGATGCCGCTGCGGCTCACGAAGTACGGCGTACCCCTCCCGGAAGCCGGCGGCCCTGCGGCGCATCAACCGGCCGTGCCAGTCGCCGCGCTCCCATCCCCCGTCCTTGCACCCGTGCCACCTGGCGTCCGACTGCTGACGATCGTCGCCCGAGACGCCCCGGCCGGGACCACCGAGCATCACGGTGACGGGCGTGATGCGGATGATGCGCCCTCTGATGCACCGCAGGTCACAGCGCGAGGCGCCAAGAAACAGGCCGTCCTCGCCGCCGCCGCCGTCCTCGGCCACGCCGGCGTCACGTCCTCCGACATCGCCGACCGCGTCCAGCGCATCAACGGCATCACGGTTGATGCGGCCTACGTCCGCACCGTCCTGTCCCGCGACGCGAAGAGGCCGAAGACCGCCCCGAGCGACCGCCCGATGGAAGGCGGATACGCGTGAACGCCGCACCGGAACCGGACGAGTCCCGCATCCGCCGCATCCTCCGGCGCAAGGTCGACGGCCCCCCGCCCGACGACCCCGCCACGCCGCTCGTCCAGGTACACATCATCCCGACCCCGGATCCGGCCGACGAGGACGACCAGGAGCAGGACGAGACCCTGCCCGAGGAGAAGCCCGCCTGGTGGCAGGTCCGCCCCCGCGAACTGCTCGGCGGACCGGGGGAGCCGGGCCCAGCGCCGCAGGACAGCGCGGCGACCGCGCCGGGTATCCACGTCACCGTCAGCCAGCCCACCCCTTCTGCGCCCCCCTGGACCGTGGTGGACCCGGCCGTCGAGCGGGCCGCGGAACGACGTCACCGCCGCCGGGTCTGGCTCGCGTACCACAGCAGCGCGGCCGGCGCGGGCTGGGCCTTCGGGCTGGTCGACGGCATGGGCGACATGATCGCCTCCGCCGGTCACTCCGCCACCCCCGTCGGCATCGCCATCGGCCTCGTCAGCTGGATCGTCGCCAGCTACCTGCCCGGCCTCCCGTACATCCCGCCCGCGCTGCGCCCCGTCATCGTCTGGGCCTCCCGCATCCCCGTTGCCTCCGCCGCCCTCGCCCTGGCGCTCCACGCGCCCGGCACCTTCTAGGAGATCGTCGTGAACCTCGCAGCAGAGACCGGTGGAGCCGTGTTCGGCGCCCTCGGCACCGGCGGTATCGCCCTCGCCGCGGCCCTCTTCCTCGTACTGGGCGTCAAGGGCAAGGGCCGGGTCAAGCTCAAGGACAACCCCGCGTTGATCAGCGCCTTCATCGCCGGGACCGCGTTCACCGCCGCCGGGGACATCTGGCTCAACCCGTCGCAAATCACCGCCCAGGGCCTGACCGGGCTCGGTGTCGGCACCGGCGGAGGACCGTTCGGCAACGTCGGGATCGGCGCCGTCGCGCTGATCCTGCTGATCGTCATCCTGACAGCGGAGTTGACCCCGCTGTTCGGCGCCGCCCTCGGCATGATCGCGTCGTTCGTTTGGCCCGCCACCGGGGACGGCACCGTCTGGGCCATCCCCGCCGAGCTGGCCGCCGCCGTCCTGATGATGGTGGGCTCGTGATGCGCGTCTGGATCGCAATCTGGGTCGGCTCGTCACAACTCTGCGCGGGCATCGCCGGATGGCTCGCGGGCGGTTGGGCGCTGCGCCTGGTCGCCCTCGGCCTCCTCGCAGGGTTCGTGAAGGGCCTCCCCTGGACCACGAACATCATGGTGCTCGTCGCCTCCGCGTGGCTCGTGACCGCCGCCGCTCTCGGCCTGCGGGCAGCCCCGGAGGACGTGCAGGAGACCGATGGCGACACGCCCGCCGAGGCTGCCGAGACAGCCCCGCTGACCGCCGCCGAACTGGGCGCGGCGATGCACGAGATCGGCGCCCCGCACGCCCACCTGTCCGCCCTCGCCACCCACCTGAACACCACCCCCGAGCGGGTCCGCGAAGGGTGCTCCCTCGCCGGTATCCCGATCGCGGGAGGAGTGCGGATGAAGGGGGCTGGCGTCAGCACCGGCGTGAAGGCCGACCACTTCCCCACCGTCAAAACCACCCCCACGACCCCGGTTGTTGGGCCGGTGACCAGCAACAACAACAGCAACAACGTAGCCGGAGAGGAGGGCCGAGAGGGGCGGTCGATCGTGCCCGACCCCGAGCACGGACACCGCTGGCTCGTCATCCAGCCCGACCAGAACGCCCGCTGAAGCCCCCGGGGCGGCCGTCACGCCGGCAAGCAGACCGGCCGCCCCGAGGCCCCATCCCATCTCTGAGACAGGACCCGATCATGGCACTCGCCGAACTCGTCGCCGCCTTGCACGCCTTCAAGCAGCCCGTCATGAACTACTGCCAGCGGTGCGCCTGGTGGTACCCGCCGTCCCACTGGCCTTGCCGATGAACCAGCCGAATCACGGCCCCGCCACGCACACGCGCGGCGGGGCCGCCCTGCAAGATGCGGCGGTGACGGCGCAACTGCTGACATACCACTCGGTAACGAGCCACAATTGCGCCCCGAGCCCTGACCAGAGGAGCCACATCATGAAGCCCCTGAACCTCGACAAGATCGGCCAGGAACTCAAGGTGGGCACTGTGGTGACCTACGCCAGCGGCAACGAGTTGTGCAGCGGGAAGATCGTTTACATTGCCCCGCCCAATACCGCCGAGCTCGCGATCGAGGGCGAGCAAGGACTAGTGATCCGCTACGGTGAGGAGAGGGATCGTCACGTCCACTACGCCCATGTGATGGCGAGGGGGATCATGAATCCATGAGCACTCCGATCATCGTGGACGTCTACGCCGCCATGACCGCCACCGGCGTCAAGCCGGGCACGCTGCGCGTCTGGCTCCACCGAGGCCACCTCACCCGCTACGGCCACGACCGCGCCGGCCGCGACCTCGTAGACCTCACCGAGGTACAGGCACGCCTCACCGCGAAGGCAGCTTGACCAGCTAGATCACCCGGTGTAACACTCAACCCACATCCGGCGTGCCCACACACCGCCAACTCAGGCCCTGACCAACCGGTCCGGGCCTTCGCCATTTCCCCACCGGGATCACCCGACATGACGCACGATGTCCCCCTCACCGCAACGTCCTTGGGGGGACCATGCGCATCAGACACGCCGCCGCGCTTACCGCGGCCCTCCTGCTCGCCCTTACAGGCTGTAGCTCCTACAGCGCCGAAGACTGCCAACGCGCCCTCACCAGCGAGTCGACCAAGACCGACAAGCCCGAGGAATGCCAGGACATCAGCCAGAAGGACTACGACACCCTCCTCACGGACCACGTCCTGAAGGAGACGCTGAAGGACATGGGCGAGGACGACCAGGACCTCCTCGACTACTACGACGACGGCACCATCAACGACAGCCTCACCGACTGACGGAGGTGGCGCCCGTGGCCGGCAACCCCCGCACCGGGCGCCCCTACCGCCGGCTGTGCGCCACGCAGCGGAGCTACCGGCTCCCCTGCTGGTGGTGTGGCAGTGCCATCCGGTACGACATCACCGGCCCCCTCGCCAGCCGTCACCGCGACGCCTTCACCCTCGATCACCTGATCCCCCTCTCACGCGGCGGCAGCCTCCTCGACCCCGCCAACGCCCGGTCTGCGCACCGCCGCTGCAACAGCGCGCGCGGCAACAAGACCACCGCCGCACCCGTCAGGACCTCCCGGAGATGGTGAGCCTGTGCTGTACGTCATCACCGGGCCGCCGGCCTCGGGCAAGTCGAGCTGGGTGGCTGCACGTGCGCAGGGGCGGGACATCGTCATCGACCTGGACCGCATCACCACCGCCTTGACCGCCCCCGGTGCGGGCGGGTGGAACCAGGACACCATCGCCGTGAAGGTGGCACAGCGCGCGCGGTTCGCGGCGATCGATGAGGCTGTGAAGCACCGTAACGAGGTGGACGTCTACCTGATCCACACCATGCCGAGCCCCAAGGCCAGGGCCAAGTACCGGCGCCTCGGGGCGGAGATCGTCACGGTGGATCCGGGCGAGGACGTGGTGCGTGAGCGTGTCGCGGCGATGCGGTCGCCGGCCATGGATGGTGTGGTCACCCGCTGGTACCGGGACTACCGCAAGGGTGGGTCACGCCCCGTCACCGCCCAGTCGTCCCGCTCGTGGTGACTGAGCGCGGTCGGCCCGGGCGAGCGGTCGGTCCGTCGCGATCGACTCTCGATGACGTCCGGTTCGCCTGCTCGTTCGCACCGGTGAGGCGCGGGGGGAGGGGGGCCGCGCGCCGACGGGGGATGAGGAGGCGGGCGACCCAAAAGCCCTTGGGGACCGTCTCTCTCCCCGCGCGGATCGCTAATCCCAGACCGCTGCTATCGGCACCATTAGTGACGCTGCGTTACATCACACTCTGTCACTGTTCGTGATCGTTCGCCTGTTACGGAGGGTGATGTCATGGATGGTGACGACAAGTCACGGCGTCGCAGTCTCCGGGCTGGCGCCGTGACGAAGGCGACCCAGGCCGAGCTCGAACACCTGGGGGTCGATCCGGAGGCCTCCGCCTCGGCTGCCGCCGCCGTACGGCTGGCGAAGGAGTTGGACTCGGCCCCCGACAGCAAAGCGGCGTCGGCCGCCGCGCGCGAGCTGCGCCAGGCGATGGCCGTCGTACGGGCTGCCGCTCCGCCCAAGGAGCGCGGGGACCGTATCGACAAGCTGGCGCAGAAGCGCGAGGAGCGGCTGTCCAGGGCCAGCCGGGGCGCTGGATGACCGGCTGCCAGACGCCGCGGATCCTGTCCGTGCCGTGGCGCCGGTACGTCGACACCGGTCGGTGGGACGGCACCGAGGACCAGGAAGCGCTCGCCTTCACCTCCCCGGCCGGCCAGGAGTGCATCGACCTCGCCGACGACGCGAAGCTGTACCTAGACCCGTGGCAGCAACTGGCCCTGCATCACTCCCTCGTGGAAGACGACGAGGGCCGCTGGTCTGCGCTGGACGTCGTGCTCAACGTGGCGCGGCAGAACGGCAAGGGCGGGTTCCTCGAGGCCCGGCAGCTCGGCGAGGTGATCCTGTTCGGCGGGCAGTTGGTCATCCACACCGCCCACCAGTTCAACACCGCACAGGAGTCGTTCCTGCGCCTGGACCGTGTCATTGAAGGCTCGTACGCCCTCAGCCGCCGGGTGAAGCGCGTACGCCGCAGCCACGGTGAGGAAGGGTTCGAGTTCTTCAACGGCGCGAGGATCCGATTCCTGGCGCGTGGCGGCGACTCGGGTCGTGGATTCAGTGGCGATTTGGTCTTGATGGATGAGGCCATGAAGCTGAGGGCCGCGCCGATCGGCGCGCTGATGCCGGTCCTGTCCGCGCGGCCCAATCCGCAGCTCGTCTACACCGGCAGCGCGGGCCTGGGCGCGGAGTCGGAGCAGCTGGCGCTGCTGCGCGCCCGTGCCATGGGCGAGGGTGAGCCGGATGCGTCGCTGGCGTACCTGGAGTATTCGATCGCGCCGCACGTGAAGGAATGCCCGACGGACCCCGAGGGCCGCATCGTCTGCGAGCACCACGACGACCGCGGCGAGGAGACCTCGTTCGCCCGGGCCAACCCCGCGCTCGGCATCCGTATCCGCACCTCCTACGTGCTGCAGGAGATGCGCAGCATGCGGCCCGATCTCTTCGACCGCGAACGCTTGGGCGTCGGCGACTACCCCGCCGTCACCGACGAGACCTGGCAGGTCATCCCGAAGCAGAAGTGGGAGGACCTGACCGACGCGACGTCGAAGCCGGGCGACCCGGTGGCGTTCGCCATCGACACCAACCCCGAGCGGACGTGGACAGCCATCTCTGTGGCCGGCGCCTCCGGCAACGGGGTGCACGTGGAGGTCGTGGAGCACCGCCCCGGTACGGACTGGGTGGTGGACTGGGTGGTGGAGCGTGACCAGCGGTGGAAGCCGTGCGCGTGGGTCATCGATGAGGGCGGCCCGGCCGGGTCCCTGGTGGAGTCGCTGCGCAAGGCACTGCGGTACGAGGACGACGAGGACCAGGACGCGCGGGATGAGTTCGTGATCTGTCCCAAGGTGCGGCAACTCGGCCAGGCCTGCGGCCAGTTCTACGACCGGGTCACCGACACCGGGTCGCTCGTGCACCTCGGCCAGGCGCCGCTCACGGCCGCGCTCGCCGGCGCGCAGAAGCGCGACCTGGGCGACGCCTGGGCGTGGACACGGAAGTCGGACGGCGTCGATGTGAGCCCGTTGGTGGCCGCGACGTACGCGGTGTGGGGGTGGGAGATGTTCAAGGACGCGGAGCCTGAGGAGGCGGAGCCGTGGGGCTTCTACGGGTGACGAGGTGGTCGCGGCTGGCCCGGGTCCGCCTCGGCTACTGGACGGGCTGTGCGGCCCTCTCGGTGGGTGCTGGGCTGGAGTTCGGCGT
Organism: Streptomyces sp. NPDC104581; assembly: GCF_055583685.1. Lineage (NCBI taxonomy): Bacteria > Bacillati > Actinomycetota > Actinomycetes > Kitasatosporales > Streptomycetaceae > Streptomyces > Streptomyces sp. NPDC104581. The sequence continues at coordinate 41,219 of NZ_JBVJNN010000046.1, read as the reverse complement.
GGGGCTGGGGCTGATGGCCGGCGGTGCGCTGACGGCCGCCTCGTTCCTGCTCCTGGTCGACGTCAGCGATGAGCACGAGCAGGGTGAGGGGGAGCGGTGACGAGCCTGTGGCAGCACGCGCGGCGGCCGGCCACACGGGATGACGACTCGTGGCAGGTGGACGGGAACGTCTACTACGGCACCGGGCGGCCGGTGGACGGCAGGGAACGGCCTCTCCCGCAGGAGTTCGAGGCCAAGGTCCGGCACGCGTACAAGTCGAACGGGCCTGTGTTCGCACTGATGCTGGTGCGGCAGCTGCTCTTCAGCGAGGCACGGTTCCAGTTCCGGCAGATGCGCAACGGTCGGCCCGGTGAGCTGTTCGGGACGCCGGCGCTGGCGCCGCTCGAGACGCCGTGGCCTGGCGGCACGACCGGGAACCTGCTGTCGCGATACATCCAGAACGCGGACTTGGAGGGCAACGGGTACGTCACCAACTACAACCCGGGGCGGCTGAAGGTGATGCGGCCCGACTGGGTGACGATTATCACCGGGTCGGACGAGGCGCCGGGCCAGCCGAGCGAGGCGATCGACTCCGAGCTCCTCGGCTACATGTACGACCCGCCCACCGGCACCGAGCCGTGGTTCCTGCTGCCGGAGCAGGTGGGGCACTTCGCGCCGATCCCGGACCCGGAGTTTCAGTTCCGCGGCATGTCGTGGCTGACGCCGGTGATCAGGGAGATCGTTGGCGACACCGCGGCGACCCGGCACAAACTGAAGTTCTTCGAGAACGGGGCAACACCGCAGGTCGTGGTGTCCATGGACGCCTCGGTGACACCGGACAAGGTCCGCAAGTTCCAGACGCTGATGGACTCCCAGCACCGCGGCGTGGACACCGCGTACAAGACGCTGTACCTGGGCGGTGGGGCGGACGTCACGGTCGTCGGCAAGGATCTGCACCAGCTCGACTTCAAGGCCACGCAGGGCGCCGGTGAGACCCGTCTCGCGGCTGCGGCCGGTGTGCCCCCGGTCATCGTCGGGTTCTCCGAGGGACTGGCCGGATCGTCACTGAACGCGGGCAACTACGCCAGCTCGAGGCGCCGTCTGGCGGACGGCACGATGCGGCCCCTGTGGCGGGAGGCCGCCGGATCGCTGGCCCCGCTCATCGACGTCCCCGACGGCGCCGAACTCTGGTACGACGACCGCGATATCGCGTTCCTGCGCGAGGACCGGCGGGACGCGGCCGAGATCCAGGGCTTGCAGTCCCGCACGATCCGCCAGCTTGTCGACGCCGGGTACGAACCGAGGTCCGTCGTCGCCGCGGTGGAGGCCGAGGACTACAGCCTCCTCGCCCACACCGGCCTGTACTCCGTCCAGTTGCAGAAGCCCGGCAGCGGCGAGCCCGCTCCGGCCACCGAGGAAGACCCGGAGGTGACCTGACATGGACTCAGCCACGTTCCTGCGGTCCTTCCCGCTGGAGGACATCCGCGTCCGCGCCGGCGGGGACGGCCGCACCGTAGAGGCGTACGCCGCGGTGTTCGACACCCCGGTCGAAATCCACGACCAGGACGGCGATTACCTCGAGCAGATCGACCGCCGTGCGTTCGACCGCACCCTGCAGCAGCTCGCCCCCGCCGGGTCCCGGTCGACGTGGCGGGTGGGGGTGTTCTACAACCACGGCCGCACTCTGTGGGGGACGCCGTCCGAGCGCGGCTCGATGCCGATCGGTACCCCGGTGGAGTTGAAGACCGACACCCGGGGCCTGCTGACGGTGACCCGGTACAACAAGACCGAGCTCGCCGACGAGGTCCTGGAGAGCATCCGCGAGGGCGCCATCAGCGGACAGTCGTTCACCGGCCGGTTCACCCGCTCCGACCCCGGCCGTACGCCGCGCAGCGGCTACCGGGCCGACCGCGACGGCAAGCTGAAGACGGTGCGCCGCCAGGAGATCGCGCTCAAGGAGTACGGGCCCACCCCGTTCCCCGCCTACCCGGACGCCGCCGTGATCGGCGTCCGCGCCGAGCAGGTCATGCCCCTGCTCTCCGAGCTGTCCCCCGACGAGCGGGACAAGCTCGCCCACATGCTTCGGACCGGTACTCCGCTGGACCCGCCCCCTGAGGGCACTCCGACGGACCCGCCGGCCGCCGGCGACCCCGCCCCGGGGTCCGCCGCCGAGGACCCGCCCTCAGGGCACTCCGCTCGGCAACAGATCGCGTGGATCAAGCTCCGCGCCGAGATCAAGGCCAGGAGGGCCCACCAGTGACCACCAAGCGGAAGAAGAAGAGCGACAAGCTCAAGGAGTCCCTCGAAGCGCTGCGCTCCGAGCTCTTCGAGCTCGAGGAGCTCGAAGAGCCGGAAGAGGAGCAGGTGACCCGGGCGCGGGACCTGCTGACCGAGGTCGACACCGCGCAGGAGGCGTACGACGAGCAGCTGGAGCACGAGCGGCGCGTGGACGCCGTCCGCGCCGCGGCCACCGTCCCCGGCAGCCAGGAGCGGCCGGGCGGGGACGGGCCGCAGTTCCTGCGGCAGCGCGGCAACCCGTACGAGGAGCTGGACCGGGTGCGCGGTGCGAACCTCAACGAGCGGTCCACCCGCGGGGACCTGAGCTCCCGTGCCCTGTACGCGGTGGAGCTCGCGGCCGAGCAGATCACCGAGGACCAGCAGGAGCGTGTCGAGCGCCTGGTCCGCGCCGACCGGCGCGGCCGGATCGCACAGCACCTGCTGCTCACCGGCTCGGACGACTACATGCGCGCGTTCGAGTCGCTGCTGGAGAACGCGGGCAACCCCGCGCTCCTGGACGAGGACGAGACCGCGGCCTACCGGCTGGCCGAGGCGCACCGCCGGGCCATGACCCTGACCGACGCCGCCGGCGGGTTCCTCGTCCCGTTCACACTGGACCCGACGATCATCCTCACGAACGCCGGCAGCGCGAACCCGTTCCGGCAGGTGTCCACGATCAAGACGATCACCACGGACACCTGGAACGGCGTCAGCTCCGCCGGTGTCACGGCGTCGTGGCTGGCCGAGGCCGACGAGGTCGGCGACAACTCGCCCGCGTTCGCCCAGCCGTCCATCAAGCCGGAGAAAGCGTCCGCGTGGGTCCAGGGTTCCTTCGAGGTCCTGGCCGACTCCGGGTTCGGCGCCGAGATCGGGCCGCTCCTGGCGGACGCCAAGGACCGCCTCGAGGCCTCCGCGTTCGCCACCGGCGACGGCTCCGGCAAGCCCAAGGGGGTCGTACCGGCGGTCGCCGCCGTGTCCGGCTCGGTCGTGCCCTCGGCGACCACCGACACCTACGCGGTCGCCGACGTGTACGCGGTGGAGCAGGCCCTGCCGCCCCGGCACCGGATCACCGGCGTCCCGTCGTGGATGGCCGCCAAGCCGATCATCAACAAGACCCGCCAATTCGACACCGCTGGCGGCTCCAGCTTCTGGGCGAACCTCGGCATGGGCCAGCCCGAGCAGCTGCTCGGCGCCCCCATCCACGAGGCCTCGGCGATGGACGGCACCATCAACGCCGGCGCCGAGAACTACGCGCTCCTCCTCGGGGACTTCCGCAACTACTACATCGTCGACCGGGTCGGCATGACCATGGTCTACGAGCCGCTCGTCAAGGGCGCGTCCGGCCGGCCCACCGGCGAGGCCGGGTGGTTCGCCTACTGGCGCGTCGGCGCGGACGTCGTCAACCCGGACGCCTTCCGGCTCCTGAACGTCACCTGATCCACCCACCCCAGGGCGCGGCCGCCCCAACGGCCGCGCCCGCCTCGCTTTCAGGAGCACGCCGTGTATCGAGCGAAGGAAACGTTCTGGGCGCCGGACAACCGGCGCGTCGTGAAGGGCGACCTGGTCGCCGCCCACGACACCGTCATCAGCGGCCGCGAGGACCTGTTCGAGGCCGTCGTCATCCCCCAGGCCCTCGAACCCTCCACCGTCTCCGCCTCGCAGCAGGAGACCGAGCACCCGCCGCCGAACCCGCAGACCCCCGCCACCGGCGACCCGACAGCACCCGGCGACGAGAAACAGCCCCCCACCCCGGCACCGGCCCCGGTCCCCACCCCGACCCCCACCCCGGCACCGGCACCGGTGCCGGCACCGGTGCCGGTGCCGGCCGCGAAGAAGACCGCGGCGAAGAAGACCACCACGGCCACCCGCACACCGGCAGGAGGTGCCACGAAGTGAGGCGCACCGTCTACAACCACGTCCGTGGGAAGGCCACCCTGGCGATCGCGGCCCGGACCGCGACCGCCAACGGCACGGCGGTGGACCGGAAGCTGTCCGGGGCGTCCGGCAGCAATGAGTGGCACGACTCGGCCACTCTCCTCGTCCACACCGGGGCCATCACCGATGGCACGCACGCCATCACCTTGCAGGTCAGCGACGACAACTCCACCTGGGCGGCGGCGTCGGCGGCCGATCTGCAGGGCGCCCTGCCCTCGATCAGCTCCTCGAACGACGACACGGTCTATGAGGTCGGCTACACCGGCACCGCCCGCTACCTGCGCGCGGTGACGACCGTCTCCGGCACCACCACCGGCGGCGTGTACGGGGCCACGATCCTCCTCGGCTTCCCCCGCACCGTCCCGATCTCCCGGACCTGAGGGGGACGGCGTGGCGCTGCTGACCCTGCAAGATGCAAAGAAGCAGCTCAACCTCACCACCGACACGGACGACGACGAGCTGCAGACCTACATCGAGGCGGTGACCACGCCGATAGAGGACCTCATCGGCCCGGTCGAGCCGCGCGAGGTGACCGAGCAGCACGACGCGGAAGCAGGGCGCCGCACCCTCGTCGTACGGAAAACGCCGGTCCTGTCGCTGACCTCGATCGAACCGCTCCTGTCGGGTGGCACCAGCTACCCGGCCGGCGGTCTGGTCCTGGACCTGGACACCGGGGAGATACGGCGCCGGAACGGAGGCGTCTTCCGGGGGCTGCTGCTGGTCACCTTCCAGGCCGGCCGCACCGAGACCGGCCCGACGATCAACCTCGCCGCACGGATGCTCGTACAGCACCTGTGGCGCACCCAGCGACCCGGCCGCTCCGGCGGCCTGGCCGGCGGCGGCGAGGACTACAGCGTGGGCCAGCCGATCCCCGGATTCGGCTACGCGATCCCCAACCGCGTCCTTGAGCTGCTGAGTGATTACCGACTACCCCCAGGAGTCGCGTAGATGGCATCCCGTATCCCCGAACTGATCGACGCACTGGTGGAGATGGCGCGCGTCGACCAGCTGCTCGACGGCGTCCAGGTGGCCGACGGCCCGCAAGTCACGGACGACGCGGCGGGCGACTGGCTCGTCATCGGCTGGGACGCCGACCCGGGCGGCGACTTCGAGGCCGCCCAGACCCTGGGCGGCTGGTCCGACCTCGGCACCGGCCGCGAAGAGGAATTCCAGGTCGTCGTGGCGGCGGTCGCCAGCCGCGGCGACACCGACATCGTCACGGCCCGTCGGCGCGTGTACGAGATCGGGACCCGCGTCGAAGCGTGGCTGCGCGCGGCCCCGGGCCTCGGGCTCGACTCGCTCGAGGCCAACGTGGCAGGCACCCGGCTGATCCAGGACCAGACCGACCAGGGCGCACAGGCCCGGCTGCTGCTCACGGTCGCCGGCCGCGCTTTCACATAGAAGGAGGTACCGCCGTGGCGGTACTCATGCAGCACCCGACCCTGCCGACCGAGCAGACGATCAAGGTCCCGGCCGCCTCGGTCCGCGCGCACAAGCGCATGGGCTGGACCGTCGTGGACGACCAGGCCCCCGAGCCCGAGACACCGAGCACGGCCGAGGGCAAGACCCTGCGGCGATCCCCGAAGGAGAACATCTGATGCCGGCGACACCGATCAATGCGTCCGTCAGGTACTACCGGCGCGGCATCACCCGCGTGCTGTGGGTACCGACGATCGCGAACAAGGCCGCGCCGACACGGTCCGAGCTGGACGCGGGTACGGCGCTGGAGGGCGAGACCGGCGCGATGGGCGGCTGGCAGACCACCAGCGAGACCGTACCCACCCCGGCACTCGGCAGCAGGTTCACCCCAGTGGTGGGCGGTGCGATCACCGCGGCGGACTCCAGCCTGACGTTCTGGGCGAGCAAGGACGCCGACGACGTCCGCGAGCTCCTGGTGCGCGAGGCCGCCGGCTTCGTGGTCTGGATGGACGAGGGCGACGTGCCCACCCAGCCGATGGACGTCTACCCCGTGACCGTCACCTCGCAGGCCAAGGTCCGCGAGCTGGACAGCGCGGCGCAGATCATGTGCCAGTTCGCCATCACGAGCGAGCCGGCCGAGAACGTCACGATCCCGGCTGCGGGCGGGGGCGGCTGACATGCCGGGCACGGTGCAGATCCACGGGACCGGCCAGCTGCTGACGCTGTCCCGCCGTCTGCGGACGGCGGGCGGCCCCCGGCTCCAGCAGAACTTCGCCCGGCGGATCCGGCGTACGGCCGAGCCGCTGCACCGGGACCTGAGATCCACCGTCGCCCGGCTGCCGATCCGCTCCGCCGGCCGCGGGGCCGGAAAGCGCGGCGGCCCGTCGCCGACCTCGCGCCCCTTCCGGGCCACGCTCGCCGGCGCGGTCCGGATCAGCGTCCGTACCGGCAGCAGCCCCGGCGCCAGGGTGTACGTCGACAAGTCGCTGTTGCCCCCGGACATCTCGGTGGGCGTGCTCTACCAGCTGAATGACGGCCGGCTCAGGCATCCCGTGTTCGGCAACAGGCGCCGCTGGGCGAACCAGACCACCGCCGCCCGCTGGTGGGACCGGACCGTCAACCGTCACACCCCGCGCATGAGAACAGAGGTCGCACGCGTCCTGGACGACGTGCGCCGCCAACTGGAGTAGAGGAACCCATGATCGTCACGCACACCCCCGCCGACGGCACGGTGGAGCAGGTCTCCACGCTCGACCTCTCCGCGATCGAGTCGGCCGAGATCGAAGAGGTCCTGGGCGGCGTCGCTTGGCGCGCGATCGAGGACCAGCTGAGAGCCCAGAACCCCACCGCGATGCGCGCCGTTCTGTGGGCCGTACGCAAGCGGGCTGACGAGAAGCTGACGTTCGCCTCGGTCGACGTGCCGCAGTGGAAGCGCCGCCTCAAGGCCCGTATCGAGCGCACAGAGATTGACGAAGTCCTCACCAACATCATGACCGAGGCGCTCGCCAAGGGTGAGGACGCGGCCATCGACGCGATGCTCCCGCACTTCCGGAAGCTGGCCCACAACCGGGACGACATCGAGGCCGCGCTCGACGCCCTGGGAAAAGGCCACTTGGTTCCGGGCCGCCAGGACTCCGGGGACTGATCCTCGAGTACCGGTGGCTCCTCGCGCACTACCTGCACATCCGCCCCTGGGAGATCCAGCACCTGACCGCCGACGACCTCGAGTCGGCCGTCGCCTGGATCAACCGGCACATCGCATCGTGAGGGGGTGACCGGTGGCGACGCGCCTGACGTTCACCCTCGACGGCCGCGACGAACTCTCCCGGGTCCTCAACGGCACAGCCGACAGCGCCGACCACCTGCGGCTGCGCATGGCCGGGATGACGGCGGACGCCGACGGCAACCTCCGTGACCTCCAGGGCCGTTACGTGTCCGTCGCGGACGCGCAGCGGCGACTCGCCGGCGATACGGACGACACGGCCCGCCGGTTCCGCGGTCTGACGGACGCGTCGTCCAAGCTCGGCGAGTCGCTGAAGTCCAGCCTCATCAGCCTGGCCCCGGCGGCGATCCCGCTGGTGGCCGGGCTCGGCGGCGCCGCGGCCGCCGTCGGTGCGCAGCTCGGTGCCGCCGGCGTCGCCGCCGGCGCTTTCGCGCTGGCGCTCGGTCCGCAGATCGGCGCGATCAACAAGGCTCGGGAAGCACAGAAGAAGTACGAGCAGACCGTCTCCGAGTCGGGCCGCACGTCTCAGGCCGCGATCGAGGCCGAGGCCGCCTACCGGCGAGAGCTCGCGCAGCTCCCGCCGGAGACGCGGAAAGCGGCCGTTGCCGTAGGCCTGCTCGCGGACGGCTTCAGCGAGTGGTCGGACTCCCTGTCCGGCGATGTGATGGGCCCGTTCATCAAGGGCGTCGGCGTCGCGAACGCCTTGCTTCCGAAGACGACCGGCCTGGTCAAGGGCTCGTCCACCGAGCTGGACCGGCTGATCACCATGCTGGGCGGTGCCGTCGCATCGCCTGGATTCGACGCGCTCAACAGCAGGTTCACCACGTTCGCGAACGACACGATGCGCAACGCGGTCGACGAGGTCGCGATGTTCTTCGACCGGCTCGACCGGGGCGAGGTGGACGACACCGGTCTGCAGCGGTTCCTCGACTACTGCCGCGACAACGCACCGTTGGCCATCGAGACGCTCAACAACCTCGGCGACGCCGCGTTCAACCTGATCGAGGCCGGGTCCGGTGTCGGCGTCGGCATGCTGGACCTGATCAACGTTCTGGCCGGGGTCGTCTCCGCAGTGCCGCCGGGCGCGATCGCCACGCTGCTCCAACTCGCCATCGCCATCAAGGCCGTACGCCTCGCCGCTGCCGGCAGCGCCGCGGCCGGGGTCGCCATGGCGGGCCTCGCCGGACAGATCGCGGTCGCACGCGCGGCGGCGGCCGCCGCGCCCGGGCCGCTCGCCGCAACCACGGCCGCGATCGGCGCCCTGTCCCGCACCGCGAAACTCGCGGTCGCGGGCACTGCTATCGGGCTGCTCCTGATCGGGCTGACCGAGCTGTCGCAGCGCGGGCAGAAGGCGGGCCCCGATGTGGACCGTCTGACCACCAGCCTGGGCAAACTCGCCCTGTCCGGCAAGGTGAGCGGCGAGGCAGCGCGCGCGTACGGCAAGGACTTCAGCGGCCTGGCCGACAGCCTGCGGGAGATGGCTCGCCCGTCGAACATCGCGAGCTTCCAGCAGTGGGCCACGCAGCTCGTCGGCCTGGACTCGACCCCCGTTAAGGAAGCAAAGAAGGACCTGGACGGGGTCGACAAAGCCCTCGCCAACATGGTGTCCAGCGGCAACGCGGACCAGGCGGAAGCCGCGTTCAACCACGTCGCCGCGGCGATGAAGAAGAAGGGCCTGTCCGCTGGCGAGCTGCGGGCCGAACTGGGCGACTATAAGGCAGCCCTGTCCGCGGCCGCGTTCGAGGAGCAGCTCGCCGCCGAGTCCATGGGTCTGTTCGGCGAGCAGGCGATCGCCGTGCAGGCGAAGCTCGACACGCAGAAGGCGAGCGCGGACGGGCTGGCCCAGTCCATCCACGCCCTGAACAACAGCTACCTCATGGCCAGGGGCGGCGTGCGCGGGATGGAGGCCGCCATCGACGCGGCCTCCGAGTCGATCGCGAAGAACGGCGCGACCCTGGACGAGAACAGCGCGAAGGGCCGAGCGAACAACCAGGCGTTGGACGACCTCGCCGCCGCGACGATGAAGGCGGCGGAGTCCGCGCGCGCCAACGGCTCGTCATGGGACGAAGTCTCCGGGATCTACGACCGGGGACGCGGCGCTTTCATCCGCTCCGCTCAGGCGATGGGGATGACCGAGAAGCAGGCCCGGTCCCTCGCCAACCAGATTCTCGAAACCCCCGACAAGACCGCCTACCTCAAGGGCGACCTGGACGATCTGAGGGCAAAACTCGCCGACGCGAAAGAGCGACTGCGGAAAGCGCCCAGCTCGAAGACCGCGAAGATCAAGGGAGAAATCTCCGATCTGCGGGCGAAGATCCGGGCGGCCGAGGCCGCGCTGGCCCGGGTCGACGGGAAGACGGCCACCACCTACGTCGTCACCAAGTACCTGGTCCAGGGGTCGACGGGCGAGACCCGTAACCGGGACAAGCTCAGGCCAGGTAGCTACGCCCAAGGCGGACCCATCCGGCGTGCGCAGGGTGGGCCGATCCCCGGCTACCCCGGCGGCGGCCTGCTTCAAGGGCCGGGCACGTCCACCTCGGACTCGATTCTGCTGTGGGGCTCGGACGGCGAGTTCATGATCAAGGCGTCGTCCGTGGCCAAGTACGGCGAGGCGTTCATGCGGGAGATCAACGAGGGACGTCTGCCGGTGGGGCGTGCCGCGGTCCCCGCCGGGCGGGCTGCCGCGCCGCCGCCGCAGGCCGCACCGGTGAGCGACCAGCCGCGCGTCACCTACAACGTCTACCCCCGGTCCAGCGTGATCGACGCGGGCGACCTGCTGCTGATCCAGCGGCAGGAAGAAGCACGGCAGCGCGTGGGGAGGCCCAGGTAAATGCCCCTGTTCACAGCGCCGTACGTCACACCGGTAGAACCGCCGATCACGCCGCCGCCGACGGAGATCCCCGGAGTCGGCTACGCGTCCATCACCTACATCGACCCGACCGGCACCCGGTGGCCGATGACGGACCTGGCCGCCGACTGGTACACCCTCGCCGAGGGGGTGTCAGGTCTGGGCGCGGCGCCGTACGTCCTGACCTCCGACCCGCACCCGCGCGGCGGCGCCAGGCTGCGGCACGTCCAGCCGCAGGCGCGCACGATCGTCTGGCCGGTCCTCGTCAAGGGCGCCGACCACATGCGGTTCACGGAGAACTGGCGGGCACTCGCCGCCGCGTTCACGAGGACGCTGCGGCTCGGGCCTGACGGTCTCCGGACGCCGGGGGTGCTGGAGGTCGCACGGCCGAACGGCACCGTACGGACGATCGAGGTCTACTACCACTCGGGGTGGGACGGGCTGGGCAGGGCCGCGACGGGCATCACCTGGGACAGCGCCGTCCTGACCCTGTGGTGCGAGGACCCCTACTGGGTCGACGCCGTACCGGTGACGGTGCACCGGGAGACCGGCGAACAGGTCGACTACCTGGTCCCGTACCCCTCCGTCTCGTCCAGCCAGGTGCTCGGGGAGACCACGGTCACGAACCCGGGTGCCGTCGACGTCTGGCCGGTGTGGACGGTGACCGGCCCGGCGACGGCGATCACCTTCACCCGGCAGGACTCGGGCGACGCCTTCACCCTCACCATGGCCGACACCCCCCACGGTGACCTCCTGGCCGGGGAGACCGTCACCATCAGCACCGCCCCGGCCCGCGTCCGCTCCGACACGGGCGAGAACTTGACGGGCGGTCTGGACTGGCCGGGGGCCGTGCTGTGGTCCGTGCCCCCCGGTGAAACGCCGGTCGTCTTCCAGCTCTCCGGGGCCGCCGCCGGCTCGGCCGTGGACCTCACGTTCTACCCGAGGTACGAGACCGCATGACGATCCAACTGCTCGTCACCGACCGGAACCTCAACGTGATCGGCGACCCGCTCGACGGGTGGACCGACCTGAAGTGCGATGTGAACTTCAACGCCCCCGCCGCCGGATCGGTGACGCTGCCCGCGTACCCGGCCTACATGCAGCTGCTCCAGCCCGGGAACCGGCTCGTCCTGATCCGGGACGGGGCAATCTGGTGTGCGGGACCGCTGGAACAGCCACAGGAATACACCTGGGACCTGGCCGGCAACGCGGACCCCGGCGCGGTCAAGGTGATGTTCACCGACGACCTGGCCCGCGTCGCCGGGTACCTCACCTACCCCGAGCCGACGAAGACGTTCGGCGCACAGACCACGACGTCGGACGTCGGACGCAAGCTCACGGGGTCGACCGCGGAAGGCGTCATCCGGCAGCTGGTCACGGAGAACTGCGGGCCCGGCGCGATCACGTCCCGGCGCATCGAGCGCCTGGTGCTCGATGCCGTGACCGGGGCCGGGCACTTCGCCGCCATCGGCACACGGTTCGAGCCGCTGCTCGACGCGTGCCGCACGGTGGCCGCCCGCGACGGACTGGGCTTCCGTACCCGGCAGGTCGGCGACGAGATCCGGTTCGGGGTGTACGCCCCGGTCGACCGCACGGCGACGGCCCGTTTCTCCTCCGGGCTCGGCAACCTGCGCTCGGTCTCGTTCACGATGGCGGCGCCGCTCGCCACCTCCGAGCTGGTGCTCGGCGGCGAGGACCCGAGGCAGCCCCCGCCCGAGGGCGAGCCCGCGAACCAGCGGATCTACCTGGAGATCGCCTCGGGTGCGGCCGCGGACTGGTACCGCGTGGAGAAGCTCGTGGACAAGAGCGGCTCGGACGACTCCGAGGGCGAGCTCACCGACGCCGGAAACCTGGAGCTCGGCAACGACAACCCTCAGGCGTCCCTCGCCACGGTGACCGTCGACACCGAGGACCTGCGCGCCGGACGGGACTACGGCCTGGGCGACCGCGTCACGGTGGAGCTCCCGACCGGCCTGGAAGTCACCGACCTCGTACGCACCATCCGCCTGGAGGCGACGCCGGACGACGGCGAGCTCGTCACCACCGTGATCGGCGACTCCGACAAGACCACCACCACGGCCACGGTCCGCGCGGTGCGCGACCTCGCCCGCAGACTCGGCAGACTGGAGGCCAGATAGTGGCACAGGACTCATGGCCGTCCCCCGACCACAACGACCGGGCGGTGACCGACTCGGAGTACGAGACGGCGGCCGCCCGGTTCTCCGACGACGGGGTGTACGGCGACCCCACCCAGCCGGCCGTCGTCACCGCCGGCACCGGCCGCACCGTCACCGTCCGGGCCAACATCGACGGGTCCCTGCGCGGGCACGCCTGGACCTCGGGCACCACGCCCGTCACGCTCACCGTCGCCGCCAACATCTCCGGGCAGACCCGCACCGACCGCGTCGTCCTGCGCCTGGACCGAGACGACTGGACCGTGCGCGCCGTCGTCAAGACCGGCACCCCCGGCGCCGGCCCGCCGACGCTGACGACCGGCGACGGCTTCACCACCTACGAGGTGCTGCTCGCCAACGTCACCGTGCTGAACGGGGCGGCCACCGTCACGGTGACCCGCGCCGAGCGGTACGTCGGTACGCGGATCCGGCCCGCCACCGCTGCGGCGTCCTCGGACCCCAACCCGCGGCTAGGGGACGTGACCTGGGAGACCGACACCAGACGGCTGCGCATCTACGACGGGACGTCGAAGCGCACCATCTACATGGACACCGGCACCATCGGCGTCAACGCGGACCTGGCCGCCTGGTCCAACGAGGTGGAGTCGGTCATCGAAGTGCGCAGCGGCCTCGTCTGCTGCCGGTTCGGATCACTCAGACGACAAGCCGGGACCCTGTCGTCGGGGACCGAGTCGCGGCTGCCGATCGTGATCCCGGCTGCGTACCGGCATCCGAGCCGTGACCAGTACGGCATCGCGATCGCGGGCAGCAGCGCGTGCCGGTTCATCGTCTACGCCGCCTCCACCTCGCGGGCCGGACAGGTCTGGCTCGTCAACCACCCGACCATCGCAAGCGGTTCGTTTCTACTGCCGGTCTCCGGCATGAGTTGGGTGGTGGACTGACATGGCCAGGTCCCAGTTCGGCCGCGGCGTCGCGGACTACGTAGTACGGCCCAGTGACGGCCTGTGGGGAATCGGTGCCGGCGTCACGCTGACGTTCTGGTCCGACGCCGACGCCGGCGAGCAGTACACCGACCTCCTCAACGCCGTCGGCGAGCCGACCACCGAGATCACGACCGACGAGCAGGGCGGCATACCCACGTTCTCAGGGCCGGACTCCGTGACGGGTATGTGGGCATCCGCCGGCGGATCCTCCCGCGTCTGGATCACCGCACGGGGCACCGGCACCGGCGGCGAGGACGGCGGCGGCGCATACACGTCGATCACCCGCATCGTCGCCAGCTCAACGGCGCCCGCCGACGTACGAGCCGCCGCGCAGTACGTGTGCGACGGCGTCGCCGACAACATCGAGATCCAGGCCGCGCTCGACGACGCTCGCGACAACGGCGGCGGCGAAGTACAGCTCACTGTCGGGACCTTCACCCTGGCCGCGCCGCTGACCATCGAGGGCACGGACGACGTCGACGTGGAAATCGGCATCGCGCTCCGCGGCCAGGGCGCGCGGGCGACGATGCTCACGGCGGGCGACGGTCTGACCTCGGCAGTCCACCTGACCAAGGTGGTCAGAGTCCTGCTGGAGTCCCTCGGGCTGACCATCGACGGCGCGACCGACGGCATCACCTCGGCGACGACCGACGGAGCGTCGAGCGGGCACCGAAGCTTCTGGAACTCCAGCTTCAAGAACCTCCAGATCAACGGGCCCTGGGACGGCGGGCACACCGGCTGGGCGATCAACATGGGCAGCCCGTTCCGGTCGGTGTTCGAGAACATCGAGATCGGCGGGGTCGGCAACGGGGTCCGCTTCTACTCGGAGCACGAGGACTTCAACCCCGGCGACCTCACCGCCGAAAGGATCTTCGTTGAGCTGGTCGGCGCCGGCGGCACGGCGTACATGATCGAGTCCACCACCGCTGACGGCGTCATGAACCAGATCGAGTTCGAGATGTGCGAGGCGATCGCCAACGGGTCGGACTGCACCGGCATCCACATCACCGGGGTCGGCGGCTGGGGCACCGCACACACCAACTGGCGTGGCACGAACTTGGAGCAGTTCGACCGGCTGCTGCATGTCGAGTACGGCAGCAGCAACACGTTCCGGTTCAACCACATCGGCCTACGCGCTGGCGTGCCCGGGCTCACCGCCTTTGCATTCGGCGCGAGCAGCTTCAACAACACGATCCTGTCCGCCGGGCTGCTGTACGCCTCGGACGACTGCACCTTGTACGCCGACGCCAACACGATGGAACCGGGCGCCCCCAACCGCGTGCTGGACACCCGCGTATACCGGGCATCGGACACCGTCGCCGTGGGCGGCCGTCTCAACCCGGGAGCGACCACGGTCCGGCGCGGCATCGTCGGCAACACCACGATCAACACGCCGAGGCCGGCACCGCCCGGCATCTACGTGCCCGACGGCTGGGGACGGAACTGGCTCGCCGCCCGCACCCAGGCGGCGGCCGGAACCGGCCTGGCCCGGATCGTGACCGTGGGCGGCTCGGCCACCCTCGGGTACTTCGCGAGCAACCCACGCACGAAGTCGTGGCCCGGTCTGCTGGCCGGCCAGCTCCAGGCCGCGTACGGGGACGGCGGGAGCGGCTTCCACGGCGTGTCCCTGTCGTCGTCCCTCACCGGGGACAACGCCACGGCGTACGCCGCCTGGCTCGCCAACGGGTCAGCCGTCGCGCAGACAGGCACCTGGACCCAGGGCGGCAGCAACTACGGTCCCGGCGGCACGTACCTCTACAGCGACACCACCGGGTCCACGCTCACCTTCCGGGCGCGCGGCACGACCGTGCGGATCTACACCGTGATCGGCGGCAGCACCCGGGCCCCGATGCTCTACAGCATCGACGGCGGCACGGACGTATCCGTCACCCAGCCATCGGGCACGGCCGCGATCCAGACCACCACGATCACCGGCCTGTCCGCCGGCGAGCACACCGTCCAGGTGAAGGTCGGCACCGCGACGTCGGGCCAGTACGTGTCCGTCTGCGGGGTCGCGGGCGAGTACGCCGCCGGCGTCATCGTCCACAACATCGCGTTGGCCGGGGCCACCAGTTCCCGCTACTCCAACGACGCCAGCGCCGCGCTGAACGGTGTATGGAACGGCGGGGTCAACTTCCCCGCCCACTTGGCCCTGTACTCCGCCGCGCCGAACGACGCTGCGGCGAACGTCACGGGCGACACCTGGCTGGCCAACCTGATGGGCTGGCTTCGCGCTGTCCGTGCCTCCGGCGTCGCCACCGACATCGTCGTCGCCCTGCCTCACATCGGCACGCACGAGGGGACAAACAACAAGTACCAGGAGTACAGCCGTCATGCCCGGTCACTGGCCGACACCTACGGGTTCGCCCTCGTCAACTGGTGGACGCTCGGCGGGAACGCATGGTCGGTGTGGAACGCGCTCGGGTACTGGGGGAACAACTCCGGCGACGGCGCGACCGGCACGGACGGAGTCCACATGAGCGACGACGGATTCGCCTACATGGCGTCCACGCTCCTGCCTCACATCGCGAGCTGACCACTGCCCCGTAAGCCCCGGGCCCCGAGCCACCAGGCCGGGGCCTCACCCATGACCAGGAGGAACCCGTGAGCCATCCTGTCCCGCCCGTGACGCCGCCGATCCTGCGGTACTTCACCTTCGGCCACCTCCCGCCCGAACTGCGGACCGTGTCGGCGCCGTTCTACGACCTGGCCCACCGGCTCGTCGACCAGCTGCCGCCCGGCCCCGAACTGTCCGTCGCGCTGCGCAAGCTGCTGGAGTCCAAGGACGCCGCCGTACGCGCGGCCCTGCCCCCCGACACCACGACACGGGAGGGCTGACCCATGGCCACACCGATGACCCCCGCCCGACTCGCTCAGGCCCTGCGCGACGAGGGCCTGGTCGTCGTCGAGGTCGGCGACTGGGAGACGCACAACCGGAATCACGTCGGCCCGTGGGGCCCCGTGCACGGCGTGATGATGCACCACACCGTGACCAAGGGCACGGCCGCGACCGTGTCCATCTGCCGCCACGGCTATGCCGGCCTGCCCGGCCCGCTCTGTCACGGCGTTATTTCCAAGGACGGCAGAGTCCACCTCGTCGGCTACGGCCGCGCCAACCACGCGGGCAGCGGCGACGGCGACGTCCTGCGCGCCGTCATCGCCGAGAAGAAACTGCCGCCGGACAACGAGGCGACCACCGACGGCAACCGGCACTTCTACGGGTTCGAGTGCGAGAACCTCGGCGACGGCAAGGACCCGTGGCCGGACGTCCAGGTCGAGGCGATGGAGGCCGCGGCGGCTGCCGTCTGCCGCGTCCACAACTGGGGCGGCCCCTCGGTCATCGGCCACCTGGAGTGGCAGCCCGGCAAGATCGACCCCCGCGGCGTGTCCATGGCCGGTCTGCGCCGCCGCGTTGACGAGCGACTGATGACCAAGCCCAAGCCCCCGACCCCCGCGACGTACACGGTGAAGAAGGGCGACCACCTCTGGGGCATCGCCACATCCAAGCTCGGCTCCGGCGCCCGGTACCCGGAGATCCAGAAGCTGAACAAGTTGAAGGACGCGGACGAGATCACGCCCGGCCAGAAGCTCAAGATCCCCGCCAAGTAGCAGGCACAGCCACCCCACCCATCAATCTGATGAGAGGTCCACCACCATGAGAGTCTCCGCCTTCGCGAAGGCCGTCGCCGCGGCGTTCGCCGCCGGTTCCGCCGCCGTCGCCACCGCCGTCCAGGACGGCGCGTTCACCACAGGGGAGGGCGTCACCGTCGCCCTGGCCGTCCTCGGCGCGCTGGGCATCACCTACGTCGTGCCCAACAAGCGGCCGGCCGCCTGACCTAGGAGCAGCACGTGTCTGATGAGCCGTCGAACGGCGAGCTTGGGCGGCTCATCCAGTCTCTCCGCGGCGAGATGCGCGAGGACCTGGGGCAGCTCAACGGCCGCCTGGACAAGGTCGTCCCGATGGACGTCTACACCATCGAGAAGACGCAGATGGCCGACCGGGTCACCGCGCTGGAGACACAGCGGGAGAAGGACGCCGAGCGCATCATCGCCACCCGCCGGTGGATGATCGGCGTCGTCATCACCGTGTGCCTGGCCCTGCTCCCCTACCTAGTAGCGATCGTGACGGGGGCCAGGGCATGAGACGGCACAAGGTGACGCCTGGTCGTGGCCGGTCGTGGCGGGGCAACGCGCTCGCCGTCGCGGGCGCGGCTCTGGCCGGCGGGGCTTTCCTCACGGTGCAGGATCTCTCGCATGATCTGCGGGAAGCGAACGAGGCGAGAGACGCGCTGGCCGTACAGGTGGAGCGTCTCGGCGCCAAGCCGGTGGCCGGCCCGCCGGGTAGCCGTGGGCTGCCGGGCGAGGGCATCGTCGGTCCCGCAGGGCCGCAGGGCGAGAGGGGGCCGGTCGGCCCAACCGGGCCCGAGGGGGCGGACGGTGTGGGCGAGCCCGGAGAACCGGGCGCCGCTGGCAAGGACGGGACGAGCGCCGTCGGTGAGCCGGGCCCGGCCGGTCCGCAGGGTGCGCCCGGTCCGGCCGGGCCTCCCGGCGCGGACGGCGCGAACGGGACCAACGGCAAGGACGGTCGCGACGGCCAGACGTGCCCGGCTGGCTACTCGCTCCAACCCACGCCGGCGGATCCTGACGCACTCGTCTGCCGCAGGAACGGCGCGTCCGAGCCGGGCCCTGAGACTCCGCCAAGTAGTTCGAGCCTGCTCGGTCTCCCGGCTGACCGGCGTCAGTATCCATGAACCACCGCGCCCCGCTCTCCTCGATCGAGGAGAGCGGGGCGCTTTCATGCGTCCGGAGTCAGGCGAGACGACGATGGTGAAGGAGCAGGAGGCCAGCAACAGCGACGGCGCTGCGAATCTGTCCGGCGGCCACCAGCTCGGGCACGCGCCGCAGCGGTACCCACTCGCGCCGCGCTGACTCGAAGTCGTCCTCCGGTCGACCGATCTGCTCGGCCTGATCGGACCAGTACACGCGGTGGTGTGACGTTGAGATGCCGGGCTGGGGATCGACCGTGAGCAGCAGTTGCATCGGCCCGGACCGCCACCCGGTCTCCTCCTCGAACTCCCTCGCCGCAGCTGCCGCCGGATCCTCTCCCTCGCCTGTTCCGCCGGACGGGAGTTCCCACCCCCACGCCTTGGTGATGAAGCGGTGTCGCCAGAGGAGAAGCACCTCCTGGTGCTCGTTGACGACAGCCGCCACGGCGACCGGGCGTAGCCGGATGACGGTGTGGTCGAGGTGGCGGCCGTCGGGGAGTTCAACGTCGGCCATCGCGACGCTTACCCACGGGTTCTGGTAGACGGTGCGCTCGCCGAGGTTCTTCCACTCCGACATGATCAGGGCCTCTCGCTGGGGGTGCTCTCATCCCAGCACGCCGGACTACATCGGGATGCGCAGGGTGTCATCGATTCGTCCGACAACGTCGACTGTCACCCGGCTCTGGAGACCGACGAGGGAGCGGCGGACCTTGACGAGCCTGTCCCGTAGACGCTGCGACTCCATGCCCTCCATGGTGTCGAGCATCGTGCTCGCGGTGGCGGCTGCCAGCTCGGCCTCACCGCCGCGCAGTTGGCAGTCCGAGAGGGTCGCCAGGCGGTGCACGCGGCCCCGCTCGTGTGTCTGCACCGCGACGGCTTCAGCCGCGTAGGTCTGCGCCGGTCCCATCTCGCCGAGGCGCATCAACGCGTCTGCCATGTTGGCTTCGAGGAGACCGGCCTGGACGTATCCCGTCTCGGCGGGTTCCTCGTCCCGGCGGATGAGACCGGCCTCGATCTCGGCCAACTTCATGGCCGCGTGGGCCTGCGTCTGGGCGCCCATCCGTGAGTACGCCTTCGCCTGCATCGCGTGCAGGTCGCAGGCCAGAGCGTGCGAGATGTGCGCGCCCGCGGTCCGGAGCCCCGCTTCGGCGAACGCGACCGCCTGCCGGTACTCCCCCATGAACAGCGACTGGTTGACGAGCAGCGCTATCACGTACCCGCCGAACGCCCGGTCGCCCGAGGCTTTCGCGAGCCGTAGCGCCTGGTGAAAGTAGCGCTGCGCGAGGCCCTGCGCGTCGGAGTCGTACGCGCAGATGCCAGCCACGGCGACAAGGCCGCCCACGGCGCGGTGGAGTTCGCGGCCGGTGGCGTCCGTGTAGGACCCGCGCAGGAGGGGGGCAGTCTCCCCGGTCAGGAAGCGCAGCACCCGGTCGCGTGTGGCGACTCCGCCGGCCTTTCGGTACATCTGTTCGTAGTGGCTGCGGGCGGTGCGTAGCGCGTCGACTTCCACGAGACCGACACGCATGGTTCCAGGGCGCGACACGTCCGTGTCGTCCGGCGGGTTCTCCCACTCCCAGACGGGCCCAACGGCGGGCAGGCCGGTGATGACTGGTGCCTGCTGGACGTCGGGCCGTTGCTGGACATCGCCGCGCCACAACGCGGTTGAGCGGTCGATGAAGCCGGCCAGTGGGGTTGATGCCGAGGGTGCTGCCGCGGTGCCCATGCCGATGTCGTCCAGGGAGAGGGGCCGGCCGAGCCGGTCGGTGAGGATCGTGCAGATCAGCTCAGGGACGATGCCGCGCGGGCGTTGGCCCCTGAGCCACCTGATCACTGAACTGTGGTCGTAGGCAGCCGACTTGCCGCGTTCATCGGCTGCCTTGTTGACACGGGCAGCAAGGCCGACGCGGCTCATGCCGGCCTCATCCAAGAGGGCGTCGAGAAGGGTGTTGGGTTCCACGCATATCCCCGATCACTGACTGTGCCCGAGCGTATACGTGTCTGAATCACACAGTGTGTGGAAGCACCAATGAGGCAGGCGCCCTGCACACACTGCCGATCCCGCGATCACAGCGAAACCATCGGGGCATGGACCCAGCGATCCACGCCCCGAGCGCCTCAACAGATCCGGGCGATCCCGCAGCCGAGCTGCCTCCGATCGATTCTCTTACCGAGCGGCAGGTACGCGGTGCCGACTGTGTGAGCTGCGAACAGCCCCTCAGCAACGCAACGGCGATCAGTCTGGGAACCCGGCGGGCGGACGTCTTCGGCATGGCGGTCGACTGGTTCCCGCGGTGCTGCTCGGGGTGTGCGTCATGACGCGCCTGGACTGGCAGTGGCGGGAGCGCGGGAGCGGCGGCTCCCCGTACCGGCAGCGCGTCACCGTGTCCGATGCGCCGGCACCTGTGCCTGGCACTGAGGAGTTGCTGATGCTCGCCAAGCACGAGAGGAGTTGCACCGCCTGCCAGCTGCGGACGGACGGTGCGTATTGCCCGGAGGCCGCTCGCCTGGTCCGCGCGGAGAGGGAGGCACGGAGGTGACGATGTTGAGCCCCGGCCGCACGATGATCGGCCTCAGTCCTCTGTGCTGGACGCTCAAGCCGAAGACGGCGGTGCGGTGCATGCATCTTGACCCGGACCACGATGGTCCCCACAGGAACGAGTACGTGGGCAAGAGCGGAGTCGTCTGGCCGCGTACTCGGTCAGACCGCAAGTGACAGACTCCCCGTTCGTCGTGCGGCGGCGCTGCGACGAGCGGGGGCCCCACGCCCCGGCCGGTGCAACCCCGTCACCGGCCGGGGTTCTCCTCACGGACGAGATCCGCGAGCGGCACGCCGATGGCGTCGGCCAAGCGGAACAGCGTGTCCAGGAGAGGCGAGGCGTGACCCTGCTCGATTCGGTTGTAGTGCCCGTAGTTCACACCCGCGCGGAGCGCGACGGCCTCCTGGGTGAGGCCGGCTTGAATGCGGGCCGCCCGGATACGGTCGCCGACGGCCCGGCGGCGGGACAAGACCCGGTCGGAGGGCGGGGGCGAGTGCGGCACCCGTCTAAGCTCAATGGATCTTGGTCCATTGTCCTTACGGTCAACCGTAATTTATGTGATCTTGGCAGGGGCTGACTCCCTGTTGTGTGCTTCCAGCCGCTGTGACGGCTGGGAGGCGTCGCGGTGCGATCCTCTGCGCGAGGGTGACTTCCACCCAGATGGTGGAGCCGCGGCGCCGGTCTGCCTCGGATCCCTACAACGGGATCCGAGGCAGCTCCGTACGGAGGGGCGATTCTCCGTCGATCTTCCAGAAACTCAGTCCAAGCGCCTTTCCTTAGACTGGTCCCACACCACCAGCCTTTATGCAGGTGAGCACATCGCTAAAGCCCGCACACCTTCTAAGCGCTTGGCCGCAGGTTCGAGTCCTGCCGGGGGCGCAACAGGCATCACGCCGGGCCACGCGCCGTGGACGGCGCCGAAACCGCCGCTTCGAAACGGCGGTTGCGCCGCCCCCACCGCCCCGCCCGCGCCGCCTCGCCCCCGGCCCGGCCCCGGCGTGCGGGCGCCGCTAGCCCGAGGCACCACCGGGGTGACCGCGCGGGACCGCCCCGCCGGGCGTCGGCAGCTCCTTCCCCAGGCGTGCGAGCGGGGAGAACGCCATGAACAGCGGGGACAGCGCCATGCCGACCGCTGTGGCCAGCAGGCCGGTTCGCGGATCCCACCGCCCGGCCAGAAAACCGCCCAGCAGTGAGCCGAGCGGGGTCAGCCCCATGCCGAAGAAATTGATCGTCGCGACCACCCGGCCCTGGACCGGCAGCGGAGTGATCGACTGGCGAACCGCCATCACCGTGACGTCGACCAGCTGACCGAAGGCGCCGAACAGGAAGTTGACCGCCATGAGGAAGGCGACCGTGAGAGCGGTGGAGCCGCGCACGGCCGGGACGCAGAGCATCACACCGTCGGCGAGCACCGCCGACGTCACCAGCACGGGCCCGTGGCCGAACCTCTTCGGCAGCCGCGCCGCCAGTACCGATCCCGCCAGCGCTCCCGGGCCCATGGCCGCGAGCACCAGACCCACGGCCGTAGCGGACAGCCGGAGCTCGCGCGACAGGAAGAGCAGATAGACGGTCATCAGGGCCGCGAAGAAGAAGTGGAAGAGGGCCGAGGCGAGACCCACGGCCCGCAACGAGGGGTCACGGGCGACCAGCCGGAGCCCTTCGGCGATCTGCCGGCGCATCCGGGGGCGCCGTCCGGGAGTGCGGGGCAGCGACTCGCGGTGCCGGATCCGCCGGATCGACAGACAGGACACGCCGAAGAAGAACGCGCCCGCGACGACGGCGATCGGCGCCGTGAGGAGCGATACGAGCACACCGCCGAGCGCCGGTCCCCCGATCTGCGCCGCGGATCTGCTGCCCTCCAGCGCGCTGTTGCCCCGCACCAACTGGTCGCGTCCCACCAGCCGTACGAGGGCGGCCTGGTAGGCCACGTCGAAGAAGACCGTGAGTACGCCGACGAGGAAGGCGAGAACGAGCAGCAGGGGAATGCCCAGCACTCCGAAGAGGAAGGCCACCGGGATCGCGGCCAGTGCCGCCGCCCGGCCGAAGTCCGCCAGCACCATCACGTTGCGGGATCGCCAACGGTCCACCCACACGCCCACGAAGAGCGAGAAGAGGAGGATCGGTATCTGCTGGACTGCGCGGAGGGCGCCGAGCTGGGTGGAGTCGGCGTTGAGCGCCACCACGGCGAGGAGCGGCAGCGTCACCTGGCCGGCCTGGGCGCCGAAGTGGGACGCGGTCTGGCCCGCCCAGAGCCTGCGGAAGTCCCGGTCCCGCCAGAGGCTCGGCGGAGCGGGTGACGCGGGAGACCCGTGAGACGCGGGAAGCGAGGGAGGCGGGGAGGGCGAAGAAGCCGAGGGAGGCGGGGAGGTGGAAGAGGAATCGGATGACGGCACAGCCGGCACGGACGGCACAGGGACCCCTTGAGTCGCCGAGAACGAGATCCACCCAGACAGGGCAGGGAAAGGTTCGCTGTGCCACGGCTCGGAAGGGCGGCACGCGATGACGGGTCGGTCGTGACCTACGACGTCAGCGCGCGCTCGGGCAACCGGGTGCTCCGGGCATCTCAACTCCTCTCGCGGAAGCGGCCTGTTGAAGACTGATCGCCGGTCGGTTCATCGTCAGCCCCAGGTGAGCGGGTCGAGTTGGAGATAGAACCTCTCCCGGTCGCGGTCGAGCACGATGCCGTACCGCTCGGCGAACGCCTCGTCCGCGGAGTTCGCCCGCCCCTCGTCCTCCCAGGTCTCCCGGGAGTTGGCGAGCAGGAGAGCGATGTCCGCGTACGGGTCGGCCGCTCCGAGGCGTCCGAGATCGATGAAACCCGCCACGCCCATCGTCTCCGGGTCGAGGACGATGTTGGGCAGGCACAGGTCCCCGTGGCAGACGACGGTCTCGGTGGCCTCCTGGGCGAGGCGCTGCCCGAGCTGCGGTTGGAGACGCGCGAGCAACGCGTCGGCCGGGGTTCCCCGCCGGTCCTCGGGGAGGAACTCGGGATTGACCGCACCCCGCGCGACGACGTCACGGGCGGTCGCGAACATCTCCGCGAGCCCGCGGGTGAACGGACAGTCCCGCACGGGCAGTTCGTGGAGGCGGCGCACGGCGTCGGCGATCGGCTCCCAGGCGTCCAGCAGCCGCGCGGGCGGCACACGGTCGGCGGTGACCCCCGCGACGGTGCTCGTCACCAGACAGGCCGCGTCGGGGGTGACACGCCAGTCGAGTACGCGCGGACCCGGCACGCCCTGCTCGCCGAGCCAGCCGACACGATCGCGTTCCTCCTCCAGCGAGGCCATGGAGCCGGCCGGAACGCATTTCGCGTACCGCGAGCCGTCCCCGGACCGGAAGACACCGGCCCCGGATTCGCCGCCCTGGACGGGTTCCCACGCGTCACCGTCGTGGCCGCCGTCCAGCAGCGTCCGGAACATCGAATCGATCACGACGGCCACCCTAGCCAGAGCCGCCCGCACCGCACCCGGCATTATTCGCGTGACCACGCCCGCGCCGACGACCGAACACCGCCCAGCCCCGGTTCCCGGAAACGGACCCGGGGACCCGCCGCCGGTACCGCGGCGGCTCAGGCCGTACGAAGCGCGTCCACCGCCATCCCGCGTACACGCTCGTCGCCGACCGCGATCATGTACGAGCCCAGTCGCCGGACCTCCGCGGCCGATGAGCGGTGCAGAACGGTGACGGCGTTCAGCAGAGCCCGCCGTGACGGTTCGACCTCCAGGACCGCCAGGGCGAGTCTCGCGGCGAGGACCCCGTCGACGGAGGCGACCGCGCCCGCCAGATCGACAAGCTGGGTGGCGAGGTCGAAGTGGGGCCGCACCCCGACGATCCCCGTCAGGGAGCCGACCCCCCTGTCCACCGTCTCGCTGATGTCGGCAAGGAGCGACCGGGCCGTCGACTCGTCCACGAGATCCCCGAGTTGGTCCTCGAAGTACTCGGTGTCGGCGATCCTCACCAGCGCGCGGAAAGCGGATTCACGCTGCGCGAGCGTCCCCTTCTCCGCCGCCATGTCCCTGCTGTCGCCCAGGGCCACCGCGAGTTGGGCGAAGGTGCTGTCCACCGAGAACTTCCGGTCGACGAGGATGCCGTACCAGGGAGCGCGCCTGCCGGACACGGCGGCCTCCACGACCGCCATGTATCCGGCGGGCTCTCCCCAGGTCGTCAGGGCCGCGCACGCGAGGAAGCGTTCCCTGTCGGATGCGGCGGAGTCGGTCAGGATCGCGACGAGGCCGGGCACCCGTTCCCGGTGCCGCTCCGGGTGGTCGAGTCCCGCGTAGATGACCTCGCCCGTGTCGGACGTGGGCCGATCTCCGAAATCAGTGCCGAGCAGCTGGTCGAACCCGCCCATCCCGACTTCCCTTCCTGAAGGGCCACCGGGGCTGTTCGCTCACGCCTGCGATTCTCCCGGTCACCGCGCACGCTAGTTCGGGCCCAGGGACAGGGCTCGTGGACCCACTCGTGGACCTAACGGAGTGTCGGACACGGCCCTCGCGCCGACCTTGAACGCGCCTTGCGCAATGGTCGGGCACCCTTACGGGACGGCCGGCCCGGGGGCCGGTGCCGGTCAGGCCCCGAGGGGCCATGCGGCGAAGCCCGCACTCTTCGCGAGCGGCACCAGTTCGTCGAGGCGTCCCGCGCTCAGGCCCGCCACCGGATAGCAGTCGGACTCGATGTCGAGCACCACGAGGGCCGCGCCGACCTCGCGGTAGTGCCGACCGCAGACCTCCAGGAAGTCATGGGTCGTCAACTCCGACTCACCGTCGTCGAACAGCGCCCAGGGATCCACGGACGGGCGCGAGACCAGGCCCCTCAGCCCGAACCGGATCTCGTCCGCGCTCTCCTTCCAGTCGAACTCCGCGAGCAGCTTCTCCTCGTGGAGCGCGTCCACGAGTGCTATCCACGCCAGCCCGGGAAACGGCTCGTCAATGCCTCGATCGTCCAGCCGGTCCGCGTACGTACGCACATAACCGCCGGGGTCCTGGTGGGCGAACCGCACCTGTTCGGCGACGGACGGACGGCCGGGCGCGAGCAGCGACGCCACGGCCGTCAGGGAGGCGAGGACCTCGCCATCGGCGGAACCGGGACCGGGACCGGACATGGATGTGCTCCTTCTGCGGCGAAGGTCGACAAGTCAACAAGTGGAGAGGCGCCAGGTGTTCGGCATCGGGAAAACACCCTGCCACAGGGGTACGACAACGGTCCGCGAGCCGCCGTTACGGTCCGGTGCTCCTCGGAGCACCCGCCGGCTCCGGCGTGCCCGTCACCCGCGTCCCGGGGTGGAACAGCGAGCAGATGAACGCCAGCGCGAGCGCGATGGCCATCCCGTAGAACACCCACTGATTGGCCTGCGCGAAGTCCATCCGGATCGCGTCCATCGACTCGCGCGTGATCCGCGCGACCTCACCGGCGCCCGAGGGCTGACGGGTGTCCGCCTGCCCGGACACGGCCTCCGCGACGCCGCTCGCGGCGTCGCGTGCCTCGTCCGCCGGCAGGCCCTTCGCCCGGAGGGTCTCGGCGACCCGGTCGCCGGTGATGTGCGTCAGCACGGTGCCGAACACGGCAAGGCCCACGCTCGCCGCGAAGTAGCGGATGGTCTGGGTGATTCCGGTGACCTCTCCGTAGGAGGCACCGATCGCACGGTTGACCGCGTCGGTCGCGGCCGGGGAGAGCAGCAGACCGATACCGGCGCCGGCCAGCGCCACGTACGGCCACTGGTCGTGCATCGACAGGTCCGTCAGCTTGGAGGCCCACAGGGCGAACCCGACCGCCCCGATGGCGGTGCCGAGTCTGAGCGCCGGTCCGGCGCCCCGCTTGTCCAGGACGCGTCCGCCCCACTGCGAGGCGATGGCGAAGCCCACGAAGAAGTACAGCAGGAAGAGCGCGGCCTGGTTCGGCGACGCACTCAACGACACCTGCGCGTAGACGGAGGCGAAGAAAAAAACCGGGACGAACGCGAGCATGGCGAAGAACAGCACGGCACAGTCCACGGCGAACGCCCGGTCCCGGAAGACCCGGAGCTTGACGAGCGGGTCCCGGACGCGGAGTTCGAAGCGGCAGAAGACGACCAGGACGAGCAGTCCGCCGACGATGCACGCCCAGGTGGCCGCGCTGCCCCAGCCCCAGGTGGACGCCTGCTGGAAGCCGAGCACGCTCAGTGCCATGCCGCCGGCCACCAGGACGGCGCCGGGCACGTCCAGCCGGTCGCGGCGCGAGATGTTCGGGACACGGGCCATCGCCGTCAGTACGAGGGCGATCACCGCCACGGGGACGTTGACCCAGAAGATCGCCCGCCAGGTCCAGTCGGTGAGCCAGCCGCCGAGCAGCGGCCCCACGGCGGTGAGGGCGCCGGAGAGCCCGAAGAACAGCGCCAGGGCCCTGCCCCGTCTCTCGACCGGGAAGACGTTGATGACGACGGCGAGAGCGGCGGGGAACATCAGCGCGGCACCGAGACCCTGGAAGGCCCGGAAGGTGATGAGCCAGCTCTGCGCGAGGTCCCCGCGCGGCACACACCCGCACAGGACGGAGGAGATCACGAAGACGAGGGTGCCGATCACCATGATCCGGCGGTGACCGGCGATGTCGGCCAGCCGCCCGCCGAAGGCGAAGAACGCCGCCAGCGTCAGCAGATACGCGTTGATCACCCACTGCATCCCGGAGGCCGTGAGCCCCAGTTCGCCGATGATGTCGGGGGCGGCGATGGCGACGATGGTCTGGTCGATGAACGTCATCGACACGGCGAACAGCGTGGCCGCGAGGGCCAGCGTCTGATTCGGCGCGCCCTTCGTACCGAGGGGTGCGCCGGGATTCGGAAGATCGCCTCTTTCTGTCATGGACCGGGATTTTCCCCCGTTCTGCCACATCAGGCGCATTCGGCGCGCGCGACGGGGGGAAGGTCATCGGCGTGGGGGCGCGGCGCGTGAACGTATGTGTAATCGGTGGCGAAGAGGGAATTCGCTCTCAAGGTCCCGCCGCGTTTCCCCCGTCGCGGCGGGGCCGTTCACATCCGCGGAGGTCCGGCGGGGGTCAGGAAGCGCGCGGCCCCGGCCCCTTCGGCACGGCCGGTTCCCCCGTCTCGTCGCCGTTCTCCGGCTGTTCCGGTTCCTCGGGTTCGGGAGAAACCGGCGCGGACGGATCCGGCGCGGACGCGCTCTGCGTGCGCGGCAGTATGTTGGCGACGTAGTCCTCGATCGTCACGTCCAGCCCGACGTCCTTCCCTGCGCTCTCGGACAGGTACCAGCGGTGCTCCAGCACCTCGTGGTAGATCTGCGCCGCCTCCGTCCTGCGGCGCAGCTCCAGCGGCACGGCCCGTACGGTCGGCCGGAACACGTCCCGCACCCAGCGGTGCGCCAGGACCTCCGGACGGGCCCCCAGCGGGTCGCCGGGCGCGTAGTCGTCCTGGCCGGCCATCCAGCTCTCCAGGTCGTTGAGCAGCCGGCGTGCCTGGTTCTCCTCCGCGTCCAGGCCCGTCAGACGCAGCAGCTGGCGCTGATGGTGGCCCGCGTCGACCACCTTGGGAAGAAAGGTGACGGTGTCGCCCATCGGCGAGCGCTCCATCTGCATCTCCGCGACGTCGAAACCCAGTTCGTTCAGTCTGCGGATCCTGCGGTCGATGTAGTGGCGCTTGTCGACCGGGTAGACGGACTCACGCGTCAACTCGTGCCACAGGTCCTCGTAGCGCCGTACGATCGCCGCTCCGAACGGCACCGGGTCGACGGACGGATGGAGCGAGCCGGAGGCTTCCAGGTCCATCAGCTCCCCGGCGATGTTGACGCGCGCCAGCTCGATGTCGTAGTCGCGCTGGCCACGGCTGAGCGTCGGCTGGATCTGACCCGTCTCGGCGTCCACCAGATAGGCCGCGTAGGCCCCGGCGTCCCTCCTGAAGAGGGCGTTGGACAACGAGCAGTCGCCCCATGCGAAGCCGGTCAGATGCAACCTCACCAGGAGGACGGCGAGCGCGTCCATGAGCCGCTTCACGGTGCTCGGGCGCATGGTCGACTCGAACATCGAGCGGTACGGCAGCGAGCCCTTCAGGTGCCGTGTGATGAGCGCGGACTCCAGCGGTCTGCCGTCCGCGTCCACCCGCCCCGTGACCACGGCGACCGGGTCCACCGCGGGTATGCCGAGCCGGTGCAGATCCCTCAGCAGCCCGAACTCGCGCACCGCGGGACGCTCGGCTATCTCCTTGACCGCCAGCACCTCGGACCCGGCGCCTGCGAAACGCACCACATGGCGCGAGATGCCGCGCGGCAGGGCCACCAGGCAGTCGTCGGGCCACTCTTCGAGCGGGATGCCCCAGGGCAGGTCGAGGAGCACGGCCGGCTGCTCCGGGTTGGTCGCGCTGATCTGGAGCGCCATGACGCTGCCTCCGACGTTCGTCTGCTGGTTCCTCGCCGCCGGCGAGTCGGCTCGGTCAGGGCCTGACCTGGATGAGCGCGTGCGTGCCACTCGTACGCCATGCCCGGACGGCGCCGTCCCCCGCGCCCGCGTCCGCGTCGTCGAGCCGCGCCACGGTGCGCGGGTCGAGGCCGACGATCACATCGGACTTCAGGGTACGCAAGGCCGCGACCGGCCCCGGGAAGTGCGCCGTGCGCTCGGCGAACGACGTGGTGGGCGCCCAGAGCCGGTCACCGACGAGACGGCGGTAGTTGAGGTCGCCCTTCACGAGAGTCAGGGCCGCGCCCGCGAACTCCCCTCGCAGGTCGTCGGGCATCGCGCCGTACGGGAGCGGCGCGCAGTAGAAGGCGTGCGTGCGTACGGCGAGCCTCCCGTCGCCCATCGCGGCCCAGAGCCGCTCTCCCGCCTCGCCCGCGCTGCCGGACGCCTGTACGAGACGGCGCGCGCAGCCGACGACATCGGCCGTGGTGGCGTCGGAGACGTAGTACGGATACGGCTTCACGTGCAGCACCACTTCGTCCGCGCGCCCGGTGGTGAGGAGGTGGTCGACGAGGACGAGGTCGGGGATCAGCTCGCGGCCCGCGTTGTCGGCGACGACATGGACGGTCCGTACGGCGCCGGACGCGCGGCCGGCCGGCAGCAGCGCCCAGAGCGCCTCACTGTCGTCCGCGACGAGGGGCGGCGGGTCGTCCTCGGCAGCGGAGGCGGCGGACGAGCCGCCGACGGAGCCGCCGGGGCCCGCGTGGGGGCCGCCGGGCCCGTTCGCCGGGCGCGCCCCGTCCGGCGAACCGGCGGTGAAGCCGAGGTCCGCGCGGTTGCCCCAGAGCGAGCCCTGGAGGCAGGCGGCGGCCCGCTCCTCCACCGGCCGCGGGGAGAGCGCGTCGAGCGCCGCGAGTTCGTCGTCCACGAGTGAGCCGCGCAACTCGGCCCGCTTGAAGGGCTCGAAGGGGTCGATGCCCTGCCACGGCCCGGGAGCGAAGTAGCCGGTCGCTTCGAGGAGCCGGCGGTAGAAGTAGCTCTCGGACCAGAGGAACGGCACGTCGAACCACGAGCGGCCGATGTATTCGCTGCCCCACGCGTCCCACTGGTCACGGTCGTGCGCGTCCGGACCCAGCGGTCCGATCACGCCCTCCGTACAGGAGGCGAGCAGTTGGTCGAGCGCCCGGCGCCGCTCCGGCGGCCACGGGAAGGCGTCGCGCACCCGCCGGACGAGGGCGGGATGGCGCTCGGCCAGGACGCCGTGCGCGAACGAACCGGGCACGCTGCTCACGATCACGGGCGCGTCGTCCACTTCAGGCATGGCTTCCCTGTCCTCCGGTGCCGGTCGTCGTCCGTCGCACCGTACCTCCACGGTTTCGCCGCCCCGGCGTGCCGGTGGGCCGGGTCGGTCCCGGCGGGGATGTACGCGGACCTACTCACGCGCTGTCCGAGTAGCCGCGCGGATACCGGGACCCGTGCTCCGGGCCGACGCTGATGCGCATGACGAAGAACGGGACGAAGAACAGGACCAGGACGACTCGGTGGCGGGACGCGCGGTGGGCGGCCATGCGCGTCCTGCTCTCCACCGTCGGGCGTGCGAGCACCGGTATCCGGATCGGTTACCGGCACGGCTTCGACAGCGGTTCGATGCTGGACTACGTGTATGTCAACAAGGCCGGCGGCTTCCCGGTCGTCGGGCACCTGATCGACCGCGTGTACCTGAACGCGGTCGGGTGGCGGGCCATCCGCGCCCGTCGCGAACTGCTCAAGGACGTCCTCCGTAAGGAGATCGCGCGGCGCGGCGGCACCGGGAGCGGGGGCGGAGGCGGGGTACGCGTACTGGACGTGGCGTCGGGCCCCGGACGGTATCTCCAGGACCTGGTCGCGGAGTACGCGCCCGGCACCCTCCACGTCGAGTGCCGCGACCTGGACCGCGCCGGTCTCGCGCAGGGCCGGCGTCAGGCGGCGGAGCGCGGGCTGACGGGGATCTCGTACGCGGACGGCGACGCGCTCGACCCGGCACCGGCCTCCCCCGCTCCCGACATCGTCGTCGTGTCGGGGCTCTACGAACTGCTGCTGGACGACGCCGTCATCGCCGCGTCCGTCGCGCGACTGCGCGGCATGCTCGCGCCCGGCGGAGTGCTGGTCTTCACGACCCAGACCCGGCACCCTCAGTTGGAGTTCATCGCGAACGTACTGCCGAACCGGGAGGGCGTCCTCTGGGAGATGAAGTGCCGGCCGGTGGAACTGGCCGAACAGTGGGCCGACCGGGCGGGGTTCGCCGAGGTCGCGAGCCGGCGGGAATCCGTGGGACTGTTCACCGTCACGACAGCGAGGCACTGACGATCAGCGCGAACCCGCCGACCGCGAAGGCCGTACGGACGGCGTGGAAGCGGTTCCAGCGGCTCTCGAAGGCCGCGCGGACCGCGCTGTCGGGGTCGGCCAGGGGAGCGGCCCCGGACGACGCGAGGGCGCTGTTGAGCGGGATGTTGCCCCCGACGGTGACGAGGTGGTTGACCACCACGCAGATCAGGCCGGCCAGCAGCAGCCACCACTGGGTGTTCGAGCGGTCGTCGGCGGGGACGGCGAGCGCGGCGACCGGGAACGCCACTTCGGCGAGGAACAGGAGCAGGAACAGCCCGCGCGGGACCTCCTCGTTGATCCGGCGCATGGCCGTCACGAACTCCCCATCCGAGAGCCGGGCCAGCGCGGGCATGATCCCGGTCAGGAAGACGAGCATCATGCCGGCGTAGAGACCGGTGGAGACGACGGCGAGCGCGAGCAGGACGGTGGCCATGCCGCACATCATGACCTGTGGAGTGGGGGTGGCGCGGCCCCGTTCCGCCCGCGGGCGCCGGGCCGCCCGGCGCCGCGCCGCCCCCACCGCTCGCGCCGCGCCACCGGGACCGGCCGCGCCCGGTGCCGCCCGGCCGTAGGTCGTGTCTTCACAGTCCCGCCCGGCCCCGACGCCCGGCGCGGGACCTCGCCGCGTTGTCGGAGTCGGAGTCGGAGTCGGCCGGGTACGCCCCGTACGAGACCGGTCCTCCGCCTCGCGACGCACCGCACCGGCCGCCGCCGGCCCCGCCCTGCGGGCGGACGGCGCTACTTCGGAGACACGACTAGTCCCGGAGGCGGCTCGCCCGGTCGATCGCCTCCGCCAGCTCCTTCACCGACCCGTCCTCCGTGGAATCGGCCAACGTGCGTGCGCGCTCCTCCAGTTCACCGAGACCGGGGGCGCCGGGCAGGGTGCCGTCGCCCGACGAGCCGCCGCGCAGCGACTCGGCGAAGTACGCGGCGACAGCGGTGACCTGGAGCCGCGGCTTCGCGTCGCCCCAGAGCCGTGCGCCGACCGCGCTCGCGCCGACCGAGCCGGAGCGCTCGTGCGGCGCCCGGGTCTCGGGGTCCAGCCAGCGCACCGTCGCCCGCGCCACCTCGCCGCTCGCGCCGGGCCGCAGCCTGACGGCGTACAGCGCCGTCACCGTGTGCCCGGGCCCGACCTCGCCGCCGTCGACCCGGTCGTCGCGGAAGTCCTCGTCCGCGACGGCCCTGTTCTCGTAGCCGATCAGCCGGAACCGTTCGACCGTGTCACTGTCGAACGCCACCTGGGCCTTGGCGTCCCTGGCGCGCAGTTCGACGTTCATGGGGAGCTGGTCGACGAAGACCTTCCTGGCCTGTTCCCGGTCGGAGACATATGTGGTGTGTCCGTCGCCCCTGTCGGCGAGCCGTTCCATCAGGGCGTCGCCGTAGTCGCTTCCGACGCCCACGCCGAAGAGGGTGATGCCGTGCTCACCGCGCGCGCTCCCGATACGTTCGAGGATCGCGTCCGCCTGCGTCTCGCCGGTGTTGGCCAGCGCGTCGGACAGCAGGACGACCCGGTTGGTCGCCCCGCTCCTGCGGCCGTCGACGGCTTCGTCGTAGCCCTTCTCGACGCCCGCCCCGACATTGGTCGAGTCGGAGGGCTCCAGCTCCTCGATCACGTCGTGGATCCGGGCGCGGCTGTCGCCGACGCGGGTCATGGGCAGCCGGGTCTCGGCCTCCCCGCTGAAGGTGACGAGCGCGATCGAGTCGTCGCCGCGCAGCTCGTCCGTAAGGATGCCGAGTGATTCCTTGACGAGGTCCAGGCGGCCGGGCTCGGCCATGGAGCCCGAGGTGTCGATCACGAACGTGAGCGCGGCGGGCGGGCGTTCGCCGTCCTGGTCGGCCTGCCGGGTGGCGAGACCGACGCGCAGGAGTGACCAGTCGTCGTCCGCGCCCGGCGCCGCCGCGCCGTCGACCGTGACGGAGAAGCCGTCTCCTTCGGGCCGTTCGTAGTCCTGGCGGAAGCTGTTGACGAACTCCTCGGGCCGTACGGTGCCGGGGTCCGGCAGCCGCCCGTCGTCGAGGGTGCGGAGCGCGTATCCGTAGGAGGCGGTGTCCACGTCCAGTGCGAAGGTCGACAGGTAGTCCGGTTCCGGTGCGAGATCCCGTTCGCTGTCGTCCTGTTTCTGTTCGCCCTCCCGGCGGTCCTCGCCCTGCTCGGCGCCGTCGGCCGGCGCCGCAGCCCCCGAGCCCCCGGTGGACCCCGGCCCGCCGCCGGGGGCGCTTCCCGCGGCCGGCCTGTCGGCCGCCCCGCTCGCGTCCTGCCGGTTGTCGCCGGAGCAGCCGGTGAGCAGCAGGCCGCCCGCCAGCAGCGCGATCACCGCACCCCGGCATGTCTCTGTGTGGAGCTTCATCTCGGTCCCCCTGGATCGTCGTGACTTGTGGATGTGACGTCCGGGCCGCCCGGCAGGACCGGCACGGCAGGTTGCGGATGAATCTCAATGCGGCAACGGACCATGGGAGTTGTCCGCCCACGCCCCGCTGTTCACGCCGCTTGCGCGCGAACTCGTACGCGCGGCTTCGCCGTTGATGCGTGGATCAACTCCTTTGGCATGGAGTCGCCACTCCCTGAACTGGCACTTGTCACGGTGTGCAGTCTCATGAGTACATGGAGTGGCGTACGGCTCCGAGGGGATGGCGGGGGTGGTCAGCCGTGGCACATGTTCCGGGGTCTGTACTCAACAGGTGGGCCCTGCCGAGACGCGTACTGCGGGGGGAGGCGGTGGAGAGTCTCCGACCGGCCGGCCGGACGGTCCGCGGTACCCATCAAGTGGCGGCCGCGCTGGCCGCGCTCGTCCGTTCCGCGCGTCGCGAACTGCTGACGTTCGACGATCCGGGCCGTTCCCCGGGGAAGGGCCTGCCGTTGCCGTTCCTGGATTTCGCCACCGGGTGCGTCCGCGCGGCCTCGGAACGGGCGGACCCGGTGGCACGTCCCGGCGCCGGGGACGACGCGCGGGAGAGCGCCCGTGACCACATGGGATCCGACGCGGGATCCGATGCCGCGACCACTGCGCTGCCAGCCCACCCGCTCACGGTCCGCCGGATCGTGCCGCGCCGCAGCCTGGCGGGGCTGCCCCACACGCTGCGGGCTCTCGCCCGTGGCGCACGGCAGACGGAGACGATCCCGTTCAAGATGGTCCTCGTGGACCGCACGACGGCCGCGCTCCCCCTCGATCTGGACCTCCACTTCAACGGGGTTCTGCTGATCCGGGACCCGGTGGTGGTCGGGGCCCTGGTCCGTATCCATCAGCACTGGTGGGACAGTGGCGAGGAGCTGACCGTGCGGCCGGACCCGGTGGCGGGCGCGCCGTCGGGCCGGTCGACGCGCCCGCCGCCTGCCGACGCGGAGGCGGGGCCCGGTTCCGGGGCCAGGTCCGGAGCCGGACCGGCCGCCCTTCCCCGTCAGTTACGGTCCGTGCTCGACGCCATGCTGTGCGGGCTCACCGACGAGGCGGCGGCGGCGCGGCTCGGTATGTCGCCCCGGACCTACAGCAGGCGGGTCGGTGAGCTGCTCACCGCCCTCGGCACGACGAGCCGCTTCCGCGCGGGGGCGGAAGCGGCTCGCCGGGGCTGGGTGTGAACGCGCCGCGCGCGTCGGCCCACGGTGTCGGGCCGGCCGCTCGGCGGGAGGGCTCAGCTCACGATGTCCTTCCGGGCGAAGTTCCTGAAGGCGAGCGCGAACAGCACCAGTGCGTAGGTCACCGAGATCGCCGAGCCCTTCAGCATGCCGCTCCACTCCAGCTGCGGCTGGAGCGCGTCCGCCCAGGCGTACTGCCAGTGCGCGGGCAGGAAGTCACGCCAGGTCCCCAGCGCCGTCACCTGGTCCAGGACGTTGCCGATGATCGTCAGCCCGACGGCGCCGCCGACCGCTCCGAGCGGGGCGTCGGTCTTCGTGGAGAGCCAGAAGGCGAGGCCCGCCGTGACCAGTTGGGAGACGAAGATGAAGCCGACGACGAGGGCGAGCCGGGGGACGGTGTCGGCCGTGCCCAGCGATCCTCCGGTGGGCAGTTCCAGAGCGCCCCAGCCATAGGCGGCCGTGCCCGCCGCCAGTGCGACGACCGGCAGCAGCACCATCGCGGCCAGGCTCATGGAGAGCGCCACCGCCAGCTTGCTCCACAGCAGGCGGGCGCGCGGTACGGGCGCGGCGAGCAGATAGCGCAGGGAGGACCAGCTCGCCTCGGAGGCCACGGTGTCCCCGCAGAACAGCGCGACGGGGACGACCAGCAGGAAGCCCGCCGAGACGAAGAGGCAGGTGGCGGCGAAGTTGGCCCCGGACGCGGTGGCGGTGTCCATCAGGTTCAGCCGGCTGCCGCCCCCGCCGTCGCCGTCCTCGTCGGCTCCCGGGGTCCCGCCGATGGCGAAGGCCACGATCAGCACGAAGGGCAGGACGGCCAGGATCCCGCCCATCGCCATCGTGCGCCTGCGCTTGAGCTGTCGTACGAGCTCGACACGGAACGGGAGGGTGCGGCCCGCACGGTAGCCGGGAGCCGTTTCGGTCAGCGCGCTCATGCGGAGGCTCCTGAGATGAGGGTGAGGAAGGCGTCCTCCAGGCGGCGGTGCGGTCCGACGCCGAGCAGCGTCACGTCCATCCGGATCAGTTCGGTGACAAGGGTGTTGGTGCCGGCACCGTCGAGCCGTACGAGCAGCCCCTCGTCCGTACGGATCGCGGATCCGATGCCGGGCATCGCGGCGATCTTGTCCACGACCTGTTCGGGCACCTGTCCGGCCGTGGTGACGAGCACGGTGTCACCGGATCCGGTGATCTCGGCGACGGGACCTGCCTGGACGAGCCGGCCCCGGTCCATGACCACCAGATGCGTACAGGTCTGCTCGACCTCGGAGAGGAGGTGGCTGGAGACGATGACGGTCCGGCCTTCGGCCGCGTAACGGATCATCACGTCACGCATCTCGCGGATCTGCGGCGGGTCGAGGCCGTTGGTCGGCTCGTCCAGGATGAGCAGGTCCGGCAGGCCGAGCATGGCCTGCGCTATGGCGAGGCGCTGCCGCATGCCCTGGGAGTAGGTGCGCACCGCGCGGGCGAGCGCGTCGCCGAGGCCGGCGATCTCCAGGGCCTGCTCGATGTGCGAGTCCTCGGCGGGGCGGCCGGTGGCCCGCCAGTACAGCTCCAGGTTGTCCCGTCCGGACAGGTGTGGCAGGAACCCCGCCCCTTCGACGAAGGACCCGACGTGGGAGAGGACGGGTGCGCCGGGCCTGATGGCGTGCCCGAAGACCCGGATGTCTCCGGCGTCGGGGGTGATGAGACCCATCAGCATGCGCAGGGTCGTGGTCTTGCCCGCGCCGTTCGGGCCGAGGAGTCCGAGCACCTGGCCCTTCTCGACACGGAAGGACAGGTCCCGCACGGCGTAGCGGTCGGTGGACTTGGCGTAGCGCTTCGACAGGTCGGTGATCTGGAGGGGTACGTCGGCGAGTTCCGGATCGGGCGCCGGCGCGCTGACCCTGCGGCGTGCGGTGAGCAGCAGTGCGGCGGCGATCAGCGCACCGGCCAGCGGCAGACCCCAGACCCACCAGGCGAGGGTGGGCGCGGCGGTGCTGAGCGCGGGCGCGGTGGGTACGGACAGGTCGCCGTCGACGGTGACGGTGTAGGTGGCCGGGGTGGCGGGTGAGGCGTAGGCGAGGTCGGTCGCGGCGAGGACGAGGCGCAGCCGGTGTCCGGCCTCCACCTTGTGGTCGATGGCCGGCAGGGTCAGTTCGACGGTCTTGCCCTCGCCCGCCTTGGCTCCCTCGACCCGTACGGGGGAGACGAGCTGGGAGGGCAGTACCTGCTGGCGGCCGTCGGGGCCCACGTCGTAGACCTTGCCGAAGAGGACGGCGTCGTCGCTGTCGGACTTGACGGTGACCCGGACGGTCGGTGAGCCCGTCACCTGGAGCGATGTGTCGAGCGGCCGGGAGTCGAAGCGCGCGAACTGTCCGGGGAAGTCGAGGGCGAGGCCCAGCCCGAACGAGGACAGCTGGGACAGCCCGCCGCCGACGGCCGGGACGGTGGAGATGGCGGGCGGGTTCGCGCCGGCGGGATTGTCGAACGACTGCTCCCGCCCGGTGAGGGGGATGTCCGTCATCCCGCTCCGCAGCCCGGGGTAGCTGTCGCTGGTCGCACCGCGCAGCAGTGCGCGGCCGTCGGTGGAGTCGACGCCTCCGGTACGGCTGACGCGGAACCCGGGCCCCGTGTCGACGCTCGTGTCCTTCTTGAGGTGGCGGTCGAACCAGGAGTTGATACGGCTCTCGACCCGGCCGGTCTCGGCGTTCCCGCCG
Source organism: Streptomyces sp. NPDC104581 (assembly GCF_055583685.1). Lineage (NCBI taxonomy): Bacteria > Bacillati > Actinomycetota > Actinomycetes > Kitasatosporales > Streptomycetaceae > Streptomyces > Streptomyces sp. NPDC104581. The sequence continues at coordinate 3,613 of NZ_JBVJNN010000046.1, read as the reverse complement.
TCGTGGCCGCCGGCCATCCAGTCGACGGCGACAGGTGCGCCGTTGGCCTTGATCGTCTTCGCCATGGCGTCCGACTGGCTGAGCGGGAACAGCGAGTCGGTCTGGCCCTGGATGATCAGCGAGGGGACCTTGATGCGGTCGCCGACCGCGGACGGGCTGCGCTCCGTGAGGAGTTCCCTGGCCGCCGCGTCGGGCTTCCCGGCGACGGCGACCCGCTCGTACATCTCGCAGAGCTGCTTCTCGAAGGTGTCGCAGCCACCGCCGGTGGAGAAGAAGATCCCGGCCCAGAGCTTCTTGAAGACGCCGTCGGGGAAGAGGGAGTCCGCGAGATTCCAGTAGGTGATCACGGGTGCGATCGCGTCGACGCGTGGGTCGTGGCCCGCGCCGAGCAGGGAGACGGCTCCTCCGTAGGAGGCGCCGCTCATGCCGACGCGGGGGTCGCCGTCGCCGTCGAGCTGGACCTCGGGGCGCTCGGCGAGCCAGTCGATCAGCCGGGAGACGTCCTTGACCTCGTGGGCCGGATCGTTGAGTCCGATCGTGCCGGTGGACTCCCCGAACCCCCGTGCCGACCAGGTCAGTACGGCGTATCCGTCGCGGGCGAGCTTCTCGGCCTGGGCCCGTACGTCGTTCTTGCTGCCGCCGAAGCCGTGGCCGAGCAGGACGGCCGGCCTGCGGCGGTCGCCGTCGCCCGCGGTGAAGTACGAGGTGTCGATCCGGGCGCCGGGCATCTCCATCGTCTGGTCGTCTCGGTGCACGGTGGGTGCGCTGTCCGAGGCGACGGCTGTCCAGGTGCCGGCGCCGACGAGCACGGCGGCCGCGGCCAGACCCGCGAGCCACCGTTTGCGCAGCCGTGGCCGTCGGGGGGTTGGGATCTCCATTCTTGAACCCTAAACGGCCTTTCGCTCCGTCCGCGCTGACACCGGTCGGAACTCACAGGCCTCCTTGAGGAGTACGGGGTAGCGTCGCCGTACACCAGCCGTGGTACGGCGGCCACTGTCCCGACGCGCGAGGAGTGACCAGCGACATGACCGGCATGGAGATCCGCCGGGCGACGACGGCCGGCGAACTCGTCGCCGTCCAGCATCTGTACGACAACCCGGCCCGGCCGGAGTGGGCGGAGTGCTTCCTCGCCGCTCCGGGTCATCTGATGCTGATCGCCTATGTCGAAGGCGTCCCGGCCGGATTTGTCTCCGGTATCGAGATGCTGCATCCGGACAAAGGCGTTGAAATGTGTCTGTACGAACTGTCCGTGGACGAGCCGTACCGTCGCCGGGGCATCGGCAGGGCGCTGACCGAGGCGCTCGCGGGGATCGCGCGTGAGCGCGGCTGCTACGACCTATGGGTGGGGGCGGACACCGACAACGACCCGGCGCTGGCGACGTACCGCGCGGCCGGGGCACGTGACGAAGGCCACTTCGCCATGCTGACCTGGGAGTTCAACACCCCCTAGACGTGCCGGCCCCCAGGGTGTTCACGGCCATTCGGCGGTGACGAGCCACAGACGGCTGGTCAGCCGTACGCCCTGCCGGGTCTCGAAGGCGTGGAACGCCTCCGTGGCGGCGTCGTGGGCGCGTGTACGGGTCCGCTCGTCGGCCTTCGCGAGGGCCAGCCAGTGCTGAAGCGGCCCCCATCCCATCAGGAAGGCGGAGGCGTCCGAGGCGTCCTTGCCCCAGTGCTGGCTCAGTGCGAGGGATCGCAGGCCGATGCCCTTGAAGCCCGCCGCGCTCAGCACCCGCTCGGTGTGCGCGGGGTCCGCGAAGGAGGCGGGCTGGTGCTTGCTGTCCTCGTTGAGCGGCGGGAGCGTGACCTGGGTGCCGATGGCCGCGAAGATCACCGCCTGGTCCATGAGGCTGAACGACTGCGGGCAGACGAAGGCGAGCCGCCCACCGGGCCGTAACGCGCGTCCGATGTTGCGGAACGCGGCGGCGGGGTCGGCGAAGAACATCACGCCGAAGCGGCTCACGGCGATGTCGAAGGCCCCCTCCTCGAAGTCGTGCACCTGCGCGTCGCCCTGGACGAACGTGGCGTCCTCGATCTTCTCCGCCACCGCCGACGCTCTGGCGCGCGCCAGCATCGGTAAGGACAGGTCGATCCCCAGGGCACGGGCCCCGCGAAGCGCGGCGAGCCGCGTCACCCGGCCGTTTCCGCATCCGATGTCCAGAACGCGGTCACCCTCCTTTATCCCCGCGGCTTCGAGCAGCGGGGCATTGGCGGCGTCGTTCAGATGGTCGTACCGATCCTGGTGTTCCGCCCAGTGCCTGCCCTCGTAGCCGTTCCACGCCTCGGTCTGGGCTGAATTCACCATGTCCGTCATGCCGTCCATACTGCCGCTCCTCCCGTCTTGGGCCCAGGGCATGGCGAGAACTCGACGCGCGCGGCGAACCTGTTTCACGAAGGGTGTTCGTGCGGCGCTCGAATACGGCGGGCCGCGGGGGCGACTCGCTGCTCTGCGCCGATGGACCCTCCGCCGCCTAGAGTGCGGGGCGGCCCGGTTTGCACTGTGCGGGCCTGGAATCCGAGAGGGAGACCGTCGTGAAGACCTTCACCATGCCCGGCACCGACATCCTCGCCCCGAACGTCGTACTCGGTCTGATGCGTATCGCCGACAAGACGGACGACGAGATCCGCGGACTCGTTCGCACCGCGCGTGACGCGGGCATCGACTTCGTGGACCACGCCGACGTCTACGGCGGCGAACTGCACGGTTGTGAACGCCGCTTCGCCGAGGCCATGGCGCTGACCCCGTCGCAGCGCGACGAGATCACGATCCAGACCAAGGCGGGGATCGTCACGGACGGGCCGTACTACGACTTCTCCTACGAACACATCGTCAAATCGGTCGAGGGCTCACTCGAAGCCCTGCGGACCGACCGCATCGACATCCTGCTGCTGCACCGCCCCGACGCGCTCGTGGAACCCGAAGAGGTCGCCCGCGCCTTCGACGCTCTCGAATCGTCGGGAAAGGTCCGCGCCTTCGGTGTCTCGAACCAGACCCCACGTCAGATCGAACTGCTGCGCAGGTACGTGCGTCAGCCCATCGTTGCCAACCAGCTCCAGCTCTCGATCACCCACCAGCCGATCATCGCTCAGGGCGTCGCCGCGAACATGCTCGCGGAGCAGCAGGCGGCCACCCTCGACGGCGGCGGGATCGTCGACTACTGCCGGCTGAACGACATCACCATCCAGGCGTGGTCCCCGTTCCAGGCGGGTTTCTTCACCGGCGTCTTCCTCGGCTCGCCGGACTACCCCGAGCTGAACGCGGTCATCGACCGTCTCGCCGCCCGTTACGACGTCCCCGCCATCGCGATCGCGACCGCCTGGATCACCCGCCACCCCGCTCGGATGCAGGTCGTCCTCGGCACCACCAGCCCGGAGCGCGTCACGGGCGCCGCCCAGGGCTCCGAACTCCCGCTCACCCGGGCCGAGTGGTACGAACTGTTCCGCGCCGCGGGCCACCTCGTTCCCTGAACCCGGCGCCGGGGAGACGGCCGCCCCGTGGGGGGGGGGGGGGGGGGGGAGGGGGGGGGGGGGGGGGGGCGGGGGGGGGGGGGGGGGGGGGTGGGGGGGGGGGGGGGGGGGTGTCGTAGGTGGATGCGATGGCCGTGTCCGGGTG
>NZ_JBVJNN010000045.1:0-54475 GCF_055583685.1 Streptomyces sp. NPDC104581 | reverse complement strand
CCCCCCCCCCCCCCCCCCCCCCCCCCCCCCCCCCCCCCCCCCCCCCCCCCCCCCCCCCCCCCCCCCCCCCCCCCCCCCCCCCCCCCCCCCGCCCCCCCCCCCCCCCCCCCCCCCCCCCCCCCCCCCCCCCCCCCCCCCCCCCCCGCCGCCGTGTGTCAGCGCTTCGGCGGGGTGATGCCGTATCCGCGCCTCGGTACGGTGAGGGTGTACCCCTTCTTCAGAAGCCGCGGCAGGTAGTCGCGGAGCGCGGCCACGCTCTGCGAGCGGTTGCCGCCCGCGTCGTGGGACAGCACCACGACACCGGGCGCGGCCCCGTCGAGCACTCTGCGGACGATCTTCCCGGTGCCGGGTGACTTCCAGTCGAGGGTGTCCAGGGTCCAGGCGAGGGGCTCCATGCCGAGGTCGGCGCCGATCCTGAAGGTGTGCCGGTTCCAGGAGCCGTACGGGGCGCGGAACCAGACCGGGGGGAGGCCGAGCGTCCGCTCGATCACCTCGCTGGTGCGCTCCATCTCCTCACGGATCGCGGCCGGTTTCAGCTTGGGCAGCTCCGGGTGCGACCAGCTGTGGTTGGCGACGACGTGCCCGTCGTCGGCCATCTCCCGGAGCAGGTCGCCCTGGCCCTTCGCCATTGCGCCGCAGACGAAGAACATCGCCCGTACGTCGTGCGCGCGCAGTGTCCTGAGGATGGCGGGGGTGTACTTGGGGTCGGGCCCGTCGTCGAAGGTGAGCACCATCGAGCGGCCCGAACCGGGCATCTCCATGAAGGGCTCGGTGCGCACAGGTGGCCGGGCCGGGCGGTAGCCGGGCGGCTGGAACTCCGTCATGGGGCTCAGCCGGTAGGCGGACGATCCGGCGGGCAGTGCCGGGGGCGGTCCCGCCGCCGCCCCGGCCGCCGGAGAGCCGCCGGCGGCGGGACCGCCCGCCGGGGGACTGCCGGTCGAGGGACGGACCGGTGTGTGGCTGTCGCCCGTGGTCATCAGCCGGGCCAGGCCGACGGCCCCGAGGACGGCGGCGAGGCGCAGGACGGCCCGTCGCCCCGGAATCATCTGGTTCGTCTTCGTGGGTTCCATGGCCAATGGCTCGCACGGCCGACGGCTCGCGCGCCTCACCGACACCGGCGTGCGCGGGTAAAGCACTCGATGGGATGAGCCGATGAGCGTCAGTCGCGCGGGCGGGCTGGAACGGGTCCCGCAGCGGCCTCCGGGCGCACCGCCGGTGGCCCGGATTCCGGGAGCCGGTAGCCTCCTGGCGTGACGGATCAGCAGCCCTCCCCCTTCGAACGCGGCACGGACGGCCCGAAGGTGATCGTCGCCGGCGTGGACGGTTCGGAGTCGTCCCTGCGCGCGGTGGCGTACGCCGGCGGTCTCGCCCGGCGGCAGAACGCCCTGCTCGCGATCGTGTACGTGCAGCCGCTGCTGTCGACGGGCGCCGCGCTCGGCGCCCCGGTCGCCGACGCGACCGAGGAGATCGCCGAGGGTCTCGCGGAGGAGATCCGCACCAGCGCCGAGCGGGTCAGGGGCATCTGGGACGTCCGCTGGGAGTTCCACACCCTGCGCGGCGACCCCTACAACGGGCTGGTCACCGCGGCCGACGACCTGAAGGCCGACGCCGTGGTCGTGGGCGCGTCCGAGTCGGCGGGGCACCGCTTCATCGGCTCGGTGGCCGTCCGGCTGGTCAAGGCGGGCCGCTGGCCGGTGACGGTCGTCCCGTAGGGCCTGCGCGGGTGCCGGGGCGGCGGCGGGGGGCCGGTGTCAACGGCCCGTCGTGAGGCCGTCCTTGGCGGCGCCGCGCCCGAGGACCGCGGCCTCGATCGCCGACCGTGCGGTGCGGTAGTCGTCCCTGGCCGGGTCCTCGTCCAGGGCCCGGTTGAGATTGACGACCCGTCCGACGGTGTTGTCCATGGTCTGCGGGACGAACTCCGCCTTCGTCACCGACCAGCGCTCCCCCTCGGCGGCGGGCGGCGCGAAGGTGAACCGGCCGATCGAGCCCTGGGTGCCGCGCGGGTCGGGCTGTCCGGCGTGGTCGACCATCTCGCCGGCGATCTGGTCGCCCATGCCGTAGACGATCCAGGTGCCGTTGACCTTCTCGTACGCCTGGGGGACATGGGCGTGCGTGCCGATGATCAGGTCGACGTCGGGACGGTCCCCGGTCCTGGACGCGGTGAGGCGCCGGCCGAGGGTCAGCTGCTTCTCGTCGGGCGCCGTCTGCCACTCGGTGCCCCAGTGGAGGCTCACGACGACGACGTCGGCGCCGGCCGCGCGGGCGGCCCGTGAGTCGGCGACGATCTTCTCCTCGTCGATGAGGTCGACGGCCCAGGGCTGTCCGTCGGGCAGCGGCCTGCCGTTGGTGTCGTAGGTGTACGCCAGGTGGGCGACCTTCGCGCCGCCCGCGTCCAGCAGCGCCGGCCGGGAGTCCTCGTCGGCCGAGCGCGCCGAGCCGACGTGCGCGACCCCGGCCTTGTCGAGCGCCCCGAGGGTGCGGCTGATGCCCTCGGCGCCGTCGTCCAGGGAGTGGTTGGAGGCGGTGGAGCAGGAGTCGTAGCCGGTCGCCCTGAGCGCGGTGGCGATCTGGGGCGGAGATTTGAAGGACGGATAGCCGGTGAACGGCCCGCCGTCCGGGCCGTACACCGTCTCCATGTGACAGATCGCCACATCGGCGGCCGAGACGACGGACTTCACCCCGGCGAGCATCGGTACGAAGTCGTGGCCCGCGCCGCCCGCGTCGACGCCGGCCCGGCGGATGACCGAGTCGTGCGGAAGAACGTCCCCGGAGGCGACGAGCGTGAATCCGCGCCGTGGTGTGGCGCCGCCCGCCGCCGAAGCGCCGGACCCGAAGGTGCTCGTGACGGGGGCTTCACCGGCGTCCCCGGCGCCCGGCCCTGCGCATCCGGCGGTCGTACCGAGCATGAGGGCGGCGGCGGCCACCGCCCCGTGGCGCATGCGCGTCGTCATCGGTCAGGCTCCTTCATTGACGAGGAAGGCGACCAAACGGTCAACGCATACATATCTTCATATTAGTGCGATTAATACACCAGACGTGTCCAATCACTCGAAATGGACGAAGCGGATCGGCCGAACCGTTCACCGCACCACTCGCCGCGCGGAGCGACCGCTCGTCGCAGACCCGTGTGAGCCGTCTGTCCCTCGGCGCACCCCATGCGTTCCGATACGCCAACGGCAACGACGCCGAGGGCAGCGACCCCCCGCGAGAAGGGACGTTCACGATGACCACCGCCACCGCCACGGCCACGGCGACGACCGACGAGCGGGCACTGGCGGAGTTGCAGCGCGACCACGGCCCCGCCCTGCTGCACTTCCTGCTCGGTCTGACCTACGGCGACCGGCAGCGCGCCGAGGACCTGCTCCAGGAGACACTGGTCCGCGCCTGGCAGCATCCCGAGGCGTTCGAAGGCCCCTACGAGTCCATGCGCCCCTGGCTGTTCACCGTCGGCCGCCGACTGGCGATAGACGCCCGCCGCTCACGTCTCGCCCGCCCCACCGAGGTCAGCGACGGCGTCCTCGAAGCCACCCCGGAGCCGGGCGACCCCACGGAGCGCTCGGTCGCGGCGCTCGACGTACGCCAGGCGGTGAAGTCGCTCAGCCCGGAGCACCGCGCCGTACTCGCCCAGATCTACTTCAGGGGTCTGAGCGTGGGCGAAGCCGCGCAGGTGCTCGGCATCCCGGCCGGCACCGTCAAGTCCCGCTCCTACTACGCGCTCCGCGCGCTCGGCCGCTCCCTGCCGGGCTACCACAGGTCCTCCTCGTCGAAGAGTGCGAGGAGCGCCGCCCCGTCGGCCGCCTCCGCATAGGCCGCGGCGCATTTCGCACAGCCGTCCAGGTGCCCGGCGACGAGCCGGTCCTCCTCGGGCGTGAGAGCTCCCAGCGCGTAGGCACCGAGCTGCGACCGCACATGCGGGTCACCGCCGGCCTCACCCGTCACATTCGCCTCCGGTCCTCTGTCGGATCCTGCTCTTCTGGCCACGCTGGGCACCGGCCGCCGGTTCAATGCTCCGTGAAGCAGCGTCCACGGAGGGGAAGGAAGGCGCAAAACAATGCGTCCGGAACGTCACGACACAGACGGTGGAGGCGGCCTGCTCGTCCCCATGGCATGGATGTACGCCGAGTACATCGCCGACGAACTACTGCGCACCGGCGACCTGATGCCGCCCACCACACTTGAGTACCGGGCGGGTCGCGACGCCCTCGCCCTGACCATCTTCCTGTCCGACGGAGCGGTCGGCGGACCCGGCGGCGTGGCGCGGATGGACGAGTGGCGGACACTGACCGAGTACGGCACCGGTTGGCGTGAATGGGTCTGTCACCAACTCGACCTGCTGGAGACCCGGGCGTTCCAGGCGGAGCGGACCGGTGCCGCCGTCCCCGACCCCGATCTGGAACTGGCCCTGGCGGCCTGGCGGTGGCTTGAGGAGACAGAGCTGCTGGCGCCGGACCTCGACGCGATGGGCGCGCCGGGCGATCCGCTCGTGGCCGGTCGCGGGGAGGTGCGGCGGTACGAGGAGGAGGGGCCGCAGGTGTGGACCCCGGCGTGGCAACTGGGGCTGCCGCTGGGGCATCTGGCGATACATCTGTTCTGAGAGCCGTTCCGAAAGCGGTTCCGGGGAGGGTTCCGGGACGAGAGGCACCCTCGGCGTTCCGGCCGCCGGGCCCCGCTCAGGTGCCGTGCACCCCCGCGCGGTACTTGGGGATCCGTACCGTGATCCGCATCCCCGCCCCGACCCCGGTCTCGATGACGAGCCCGTAGTCGTCCCCGTAGACCTGGCGCAGCCGTTCGTCCACGTTGAGCAGTCCGATGCCCGTGGACAGGCCGCCCTCGCCGCGCAGGATCCGGCGCAGCCGCTCCGGGTCCATGCCCACCCCGTCGTCCTCGATCACCACTTCCGCCTCCGAGCCCGCGTCGAGCGCGCTGATGGTGATGTGGCTCATCGTGATCTTGCCTTCGAGACCGTGCTTGACGGCGTTCTCCACGAGGGGCTGAAGACAGAGGAACGGCATCGCGACCGGCAGCACCTCGGGGGCGACCTGGAGGGTGACCGACAGACGGTCGCCGAAGCGGGCCCGGACGAGCGCCAAGTACTGGTCGATGGAGTGCAGTTCGTCGGCGAGGGTGGTGAAGTCCCCGTGCCTGCGGAACGAGTAGCGGGTGAAGTCGGCGAACTCCAGCAGCAGTTCGCGGGCCCGCTCGGGGTCGGTACGGACGAACGAGGCGATCGCGGCCAGAGAGTTGAAGATGAAGTGCGGTGAGATCTGGGCGCGCAGCGCCTTGATCTCCGCCTCGATCAACTGGGTGCGGGAACGGTCGAGTTCGGCGAGTTCCAGCTGTACGGAGACCCAGCGGGCGACCTCACCCGCCGCCCGTGCGAGGACCGCGGACTCCCGCGGGGCGTAGGCGACGAGGGTGCCGAGCACCCGGTGGTCGACGGTCAGCGGCGCGGCGACGCCCCAGCGCAGCGGACAGTCCAGATCACCGCAGCCGCTGGCGAAGGCGGTGTCGCGCCCGCTGGCGAGCAGCCCCTGCACATGGTCCATCACATGTTTGCCGTGGTGCTCGCCGAGACCGTCCCAGACCAGTACCCGGTCCCGGTCGGTGAGGCAGAGCGCGTCGGTCCCCAGCAGTGAGCGCAGCCGGCGGGCGGCCTTGCCCGCGCTCTCCTCGGTGAGCCCGGCACGCAGCGGCGGGGCGGCGAGCGAGGCGGTGTGCAGGGTCTCGAAGGTGGCGTGCTCGACGGGCGTACCGACGTCGCTGGTCCGGTCCGGGCGGCTCTTTCCGGTACGGCGGCCGAGCACGTATCCCCCGGCGGCCAGCAGCGTGCCGAGCACGATCAGTACCGCGAGGGCGGCGCCGCTCATCGTGAACCTCTCATCGGGGTCGTCGGGACCGGCCGGGCCGGGGTCATCGCGGGCCGCCCCGGGCCCGTGGCGTCAGGGCCTCCGGCAGATGGAAGCGGGTCATGGCGGCCTTGGTGCCCGGCGGTATCCGCGAGCGGGTGGCCAGCGACACCAGGATCATCGCGAGGAACCCGACGGGCACCGACCAGACGGCGGGCCAGGCGAGCAGCGCGTGCGGCCAGCCCGACCGTACGGCGCCGCTGACCGTGATCCCGATGGCCACCAGCGCCGAGCCGCCGCCGAGCAGCAGTCCGGCTATCGCGCCGGGCGGGGTGAGTCGCCGCCACCAGATGCCGAGCACCAGCAGGGGGCAGAACGAGGACGCGGAGACGGCGAAGGCCATCGCGACGGCGTCCGCCACCGGCATGCCGCTGACCACGAGCGAACCGCCGAGCGGTATCAGCATCGCGAGCAGCGTGGCCAGCCTGAAGTGCCGTACGCCTCGCGAGGGCAGCACGTCCTGGGTGAGCACCCCGGCCACCGCCATGGTCAGACCGGACGCGGTGGACAGGAACGCGGCGAAGGCGCCGCCCGCGACCAGCGCGCCCAGCAGATCGCCTGCCGTGCCCCCGATCACCAGATCGGGCAGCAGCAGGACGGCGGCGTCGGCATCCGAACCGAGGACGCCCTCGGGCGCGTACAGCCGCCCGAGGGCGCCGTAGACCGGCGGCAGCAGATAGAAGCCGCCGATCAGGGCGAGCACGACGACAGTGGTCCGGCGGGCCGCGCGGCCGTTGGGGCTGGTGTAGAAGCGGACCACGACGTGCGGCAGGCCCATGGTGCCGAGGAAGGTGGCGACGATCAGCCCGTACGTCGCGTACATGGGGTGGTCCGCGCGGCTCGACATCTCGGTCGGGTCGAAGTCGATCGGGGGGCGGCCGTCGCCCTGCCAGGCCAGCAGCAGGAAGATCGCCGGGACGAGCAGCGCCGTGAGCTTGAGCCAGTACTGGAACGCCTGCACGAAGGTGATGCTGCGCATGCCGCCCGCCGCGACGGCCACCACCACGACGACCGCGACGAGGACGGCGCCGAACCAGTTCGGCGCGCCGGTGAGGATCTCCAGGGTGAGGCCCGCGCCCTGGAGCTGCGGCACCAGATAGAGCCAGCCCGCGCCGACGACCAGGGCGCTGACCACGCGCCGGGCGGGGCGGGATTCCAGGCGTCCCTCCGCGAAGTCGGGCAGCGTGTAGGCACCGGAGCGGCGCAGCGGGGCGGCGACGAAGATCAGCAGGACCAGATAGCCGGCGGTGTAGCCGACCGGATACCAGAGCATGTCGGGGCCGTGCAGCAGGAGCAGTCCGGCGATGCCGAGGAAGGAGGCGGCGGAGAGGTACTCACCGCTGATCGCGGCGGCGTTGAGGCCGGGCCGTACGGTGCGGGAGGCCACGTAGAAGTCGGAGGTGGTGCGCGATATGCGCAGGCCGAAGCCGCCGACGAGGACGGTGGCGACCACGACGACGGCGACGGCCGTCACCGTGTAACTCTGGCTCACGGCAGCGGCCGGCCCTTCACCAGCCGGGCGAAGTCCCGCTCGTTGCGCTCCGCGCGCCGCACGTACCACCAGGCCAGCAGGGTGAGCAGCGGATAGGCGGCGACGCCGAGCACCACCCAGACGACGGTGGGGTCGCCGAGCGCGGCGAAGGCGAGCGGGAGTGTGCCGACGACCGCGGCGAGCAGGGCGAACGCCGTGAGTCCGGCGCGGAGTTGGCTGCGCATGAGGGAGCGGACGTAGGCGTCGCCGAGCGCGGTCTGCTCGTCGATCTCGGACTGGGCGCGGTAGCGGGGCAGTGGGCGTACCCGGCGGGGTTCACCGGTGACGACCTCCCGCTTGGGGTGGGGATCAGCGGTCATGGTCTCTCCTCCCCCTCGTCCGGGTCGCCGGTGCCAGGGCCGGAGTCTAGGCAGACCGCCGAGGCGGAGGGAAGCCCCGGCGCACCACCGTCCGGCCGGTGAAGGGCCTGGTCAGCGGCCGGGCTGTCGCATCAGCAGATCGCGCAGGGCTCTGGAGTGACGCCGGCTGACCGCCAGTTCCGCCTCACCGACGCGCACGCTCATGGCGCCGGCGTCGAGGCGCAGTTCGTCGATGCGGGCGATGGCGACGAGATGCCGGCGGTGGATCCGTACGAAACCGCGGGAGCGCCAGCGCTCCTCCAGGGTGGTGAGGGGGACACGCACCAGATGGCTTGCGGTGTCGGTGTGGAGTCTGGCGTAGTCGCCCTGCGCCTCGGCGTAGACGATGTCGGCGACGGGGACGAAGCGGGTCACGCCGCCGAGTTCGACGGGGATCTGGTCGGTGGAGGTGTCCACGACGGGGCCGCGCTCCCCCACAAGCTCCGCGACCCGCCGCACGGCCTCGGCCAGCCGCTCCCGGCGGACGGGCTTGAGCACGTAGTCGACGGCCTTGAGGTCGAACGCCTGGACGGCGAAGCCCTCGTGGGCGGTGACGAAGACGATCAGCGGGGGTTCGGCGAAACCGGCCAGGAGCTTGGCGACGTCGAGGCCCGTGAGGCCCGCCATGTGGATGTCGAGGAAGACGACGTCGACGGCGGCCGGGTCGTCCGGGCCGGCGTCGAGCGCGGCCCCGATGCGGCGCAACGCCTCGGTCGCGCTGGTGGCACCCTCGGCGCCGCGGATCCGCGGGTCGGCGCGCAGGAGGTACAGCAGCTCTTCGAGGGCGGGCTCTTCGTCGTCCACGGCCAGTACACGCAGCATGACGGGGAAGTTTAAGGGCTTCCGGGCGTGGTGGGCCCGGACGGGAGGCGGATATCGATCCGTGGACGGGGGTGTCGTTTGAGTGATTCGCCGTCGCGCCCCGTATCAGGGGGCATGCGGACCCCGGAGATCCATCGCGACGTGGGCGCCTACGCGCTCGGCGTCCTTGACGCGGCCGACGCCTTCCGCTTCGAGGACCATCTCATGGACTGTCCGCACTGCACACTGCTGTTGGGGGATTTCGGCGCGGTACGGGGTCAGCTCGACGAGTACACGCGGCGGACCCCCGCGCGGGTGGCGCCCATCGTGTCGGCGGGGCCCGAGCTGCTGCACCGGCTGCTCGAAGGGACGGCCGCCCGGCGGCGGGTGAGCCGCCGGCGGCGGCTGGCCCTGCTGGCGGCGGCGATGGTGATCGCGGTGGGCGGTCCGTTCGCGGTCGTCGACGCGCAGCGGGGCGGCGGCTCCCCGGCGGGGCCGACGGCCGAGCGGTGGACGGCGAAGGACCGCAGGACCGGGACGGCCGCGGTCGTGACGGCGGCGGAGCGGGGCTGGGGCACGGACATCGCGCTGGAGCTGTCGAAGTCGGCGGCGGCCGGGGTGTGCGCGCTGGTCGCCGTCGGCCGTGACGGGTCGGAGGAGACCGTGATGACCTGGTCGGCCCGCGCGGGCGGCGAGGGGCCGATGGTCACCTGGGGCGGCGCAGCGCTGCGGCCGTACGAGATCGACCGGTTCGAGGTGCGTACGGCGGAGGGCCGGCGGCTGATGACGGTGCGGGGCCGGTGACGGCAGGACCGGCGGGGTCCTCGTACGCCTCTCCTACGGCTCCCACGCCTCGTACGGCGGCGGTCGCGACCACGGGACACCCCTACTTGAGGAAGCGGGAGGTCCGGCGGTCGGCGAGCGGTTTGCCGCCCGTCTGGCAGGTGGGGCAGTACTGGAGCGAGGAGTCCGCGAAGGCGACCGACCTGATGGTGTCGCCGCACACGGGGCATGTCTCGCCGGCCCGGCCGTGCACCCGCAGACCGCTCTTCTTCTCGGCCTTGAGCCGGCCGGCGGCGACACCGCGCGAGCGTTCGATCGCCGAGTTCAGCGTCGTGCGCATCGCGTCGTGGAGGACGGTGATCTCGTCGTCGGTCAGATTCTGGACCGGCTTGAAGGGTGACATCTTCGCCGCGTGCAGGATCTCGTCGCTGTAGGCGTTGCCGATGCCCGCGATCAGCCGCTGGTCCCGCAGGGCGCCCTTGAGCTGGCGGCGCTCCCCCGCGAGCAGCGCGGCGAGGGCGTCCCGGTCGAAGGACTCGTCCAGCGGGTCGGGGCCGAGGCTCGCGACGGCGGGCACCTGGAAGGGGTCGCGTACGAGATGGACGGCGAGGCGCTTGGTGGTGCCCGCCTCGGTCAGGTCGAAGCCGTCGCCCCCGGCCAGGACGGTCCGCAGGGCGAGCGGCCCCTTCCCGGGGCGCGGCGGGGTGGGCGGGAACTCGTCCTTCCAGCGCAGCCAGCCCGCGCGGGCCAGATGGATCACCAGATGGAGCCCGGGGTCGCCCGCCACGATGTCGAGCCATTTGCCGTGCCGCTCGATCCCGCTGACGGTGGTGCCCTCCAGTGCGGTGAGCGGCGGGTCGTACGTCTTGAGGACGTTGATCGACAGGGGCAGCACGCGGGCGACCTCCTTGCCGACCAGATGGCCGTCGAGGAACTCTCTCAGCGCTTCGACTTCGGGGACTTCAGGCATGCGTCAAGCGTGCCGCAGCACCGGCGGGAACGCCCGGTGGGCGCCGGTTCAGAGTCCGTAGACCGCGGTGGCCGTCCCGCCGAAGACCGCCCGCCGCTCGTTGTCGCTCAGGTCCGCGGTGAGCGTCCGGGTGACGGCGACGACCTCGGCGTACGAGGCGGCCAGTCGGCAGACCGGCCAGTCCGAGCCGAACATCAGCCGCGCGGAGCCGAACGCGTCGAGCGCGGTCTCCGTGTACGGGCGCAGTGTGTCCGCCGTCCAGGAGTCCCACGCGGCCTCGGTGACGAGCCCGGAGAGTTTGCAGACGGCGTTGGGCCTGGCGGCCAGCGCCCTGATGTGACCGGCCCAGGGGTCGAGACCGCCCGTGGCGACGGGCGGCTTGCCGAGGTGGTCGAGGACGAAGGTGAGCTGGGGCAGCAGTGCGGCGGTCGCGATCGCGGCCGGGAGCTGGTGCGGCAGGACGAGCAGGTCGTACGCGAGCCCGGCGGCGGCCACGGCGGTGAGCCCGCGCCGTACGTCGGGACGCAGCAGCCACTCGGGGTCGGGTTCGCCCTGGACCTGGTGCCGGATGCCGACGAGCTTGTCGCCGCCGGGCATCTCGCGCAGCGCGGCGAGGGTGTCGGCGATGCCGGGGGCGGTGAGGTCGGTCCAACCGACGACACCGGCGATCAGCTCGCTCGTGTCGGCGAGGGCGAGGAATTCGGGGGTCTCCTCGGCGACCGTGACGGTCTGGACGAGGACGGTGGCGCCGACTCCGGCCGCGCGGGCCTCGGGGGCGAGGTCGGCCACGCCGAAGTTCCGCCGGATGGGTGCCATGGCGGGGCCGGTGATCCAGTCCTGGTCCCGTACGGAGAGGTCCCACACATGGTGGTGGGCGTCCACGACGGGCGCGGACGCGGTCGGTGGTCGCGGCGGGGTCCCGCTCATCGGACGTCGCCCTCCAGCAGGCCCTCGGCGCGCAGCTCGTCCCAGAGCGCGCCGGGGACCGCGCGGCCGTACATGTCCACCGCGTCCTCGACCTCCGCGGCCGACCGGGTGCCGACGAGGACGCTCACGACGGCCGGGTGGAGCAGCGGATAGGCGATCGCGGCGGCGCGCAGCGGGACGCCGTGCCGCTCGGCGACGGTCTTGAGCCGCTGGGCGCGTTCCAGCAGCGCGGGCGGGGCGGCCGTGTAGTCGTACGTCGCGCCGGGGCGGGGGTCGGCGAGCAGCCCGGAGTTGAAGACGCCGCCGACGACCACGCTCCGGCCGCGGGCGGTTGCCTCGGGCAGGAGTCCGGCGAGGGCGGACTGGTCGAGGAGGGTGTGGCGGCCCGCGCACAGGACGACGTCGACGTCCGTGTCCCGGAGGAAGCGGGTGAGTACGGCGGTCTGGTTCATCCCGGCGCCGATCGCGCCGACGACGCCCTCGGCCCGCAGCCGTTCCAGCGCGGGGTACGCCTGTCCGAAGGCGTCGGCGACGTGGTCGTCCGGGTCGTGCAGATAGACGGTGTCGATCCGGTCGGTGCCGAGCCTCTCCAGGCTGTCGTCGATGCTCCGCCGTACGCCGTCGGCGCTGAAGTCCCAGACCCGGCGGTGCGTGGCGCGGACGGCGAAGCCGTTGTCGAGGTCGTCGCCGTCGGCGAACGGCACGGGTTCCAGCAGCCGGCCCACCTTGGTCGACAGGGTGTAGTCGGCGCGGGGGCGGGAGCGCAGGGCTTCGCCGAGGCGGCGTTCGGCGAGGCCGAGGCCGTAGTGCGGCGCGGTGTCGAAGTAGCGGATGCCCGCGTCCCAGGCGGCGTCGACGGCCGCCGCGGCCCGCTCCGGTTCGACGGGGGTGTACAGATTGCCGATCCCGGCCGTTCCGAAGGAGAGCTCGGATACGCCGACCCCGCCGCTTCCGAGCGTGTTCTGCCGCATTGCGCTGTGCCTCCCGACGTTGACACCCAGAATATTCATCGGATGACTGGGCGCCGTCAACACTTGGGAGGCAGCGAAGTCTGCCACTGCGCCAGAGCACGCGTCGGGAATTGTCCGACCTATCCGATCCGGTCGGCTCCTGCGGAAACGGCGGGCACAGCGGACATGTCACGTTCCACGGAGGCGGCGGCCGGGGGGACGGTGGGCGCCGTCGCGCGGAGCAGCTCGTCCAGCTCCTCGTTCATGTTCTTCGCCAGCCCTCCGAGGTCGGGCACGGCCTTGCCGTCGGCGACGAGACCGACATGGACCTGTCCGCCGTACGTCGTCAGCCCCACCGCCAGCGACTGACCGCGCGCCAGCGGCGCCATCGGATAGATCTCACGCAGCGGGCAGCCGCCGAACGAGAGCGTCGCGCGCGGCAGCGGCACGCTCGTCACGAGCACGTCGAAGAGGATCCGGGCCGCGCCGCCCGCGATCGGCGCGCCGAGCCGGTGCGCGAGCGGATGCAGCTGGCCGGCGAGTACGGCGACGGCCCCGGCGCCCCGTGAGGGACCGTCCTTCTTGTTGCGGTCCATCGCCCCGCGCACCTCGGTGAGGCGAGTGAGGGGATCGGGCTCGGAGACCGGCAGGCCGAGCAGATAGGCCGAGAGCATGTTGCCCGAGCCCCCGCCCGCGCCCGTCCCCTGCCTGGCCCGGCTCGGCCGCCGTCCGGAGACCGGCACCAGGGCGCGCGGATCGGAGCGCGGGTCGCGGTCCGGCAGTTCCTCGCCCCGCTCCAGCATCCAGCGGCGCAGCGCGCCGGCCACCGTGGCGAGGAGCACGTCGTTGACCGTGCCGCCGTGCGCCCTGCGTACCCGCCGGACGTCCTCCAGCGGGAGCACGGCGGTGGCGAGCCGCCGGGTGCCGCTGGAGCCGGCCGTGAGGGCGGGCGTACCGCGCAGGTCCAGCCGGCTGGCCCGGACGACGGAGGCGCCGATCCCCAGCGCCCGGCCCAGCTCGCCGAGGCGGCTCCTCGCCATGCCGGCCAGTTGCCAGGGGCCGGGCGGCCGGGGGCGGGGCGGGACGGGACGGGCGCGCCGGGTGCCGGCGGCCCGCGCGTCGGCGATCTCGTCGAAGATCCCGGCGCCGATGGCCACGGCGCGCATGCCGTCCGCGAGGGCGTGGTGCAGCTTCACCAGGACGGCGAACGGCCGGCCGCCCGGCTCCGTGGCGGGGATCGGTCCGCCACCGGCGGCCTCCGTGCCGCGGGCCGGTCCGCCGCTGCCCGGCGCCTCGCCCGCCGCCCGCCCTCCCGCCAGCACGTACATCTCCCAGGGCGGGATGCCCCGCTCCAGCGGTCGTTCCATCAGCTCCCCGGCGAGCCGCGACGCCTCCTCGGCGAAGTCCCCGGGCGGCAGCTCCACGAGCCGGACGTGTCTGCGTACGTCGAAGTCCTTGTCCACGCTCCAGGCGGCGCCGCCGACGGGCAGCAGGACGTCCCGTACGAGCATCCGCAGCCGGGGGACGGCCGCCGCGCGGGTGGCCAGCAGGTCCCGCAGCGCCCCGTCGTCGGCGGCGGTCCGCGCGCCGGGCGTGCCGGGCGCCGCCCCGAAGACGGCGAGCGCGCCCAGGTGCATCGGATGGTCCGGGGATTCGAGATGCCAGAAGGCCAGATCGAGAGGTGCCAGCAGCTCGGTGGTCAAGGGGGCCTCATGTCTCGCGGAGGGGAGCCGGGAGCCGCAGTCAATCGCCTGCGGTCGGTTACGGTCAAGTACGAAAGCGTTACGGACAGTTAGCATCACTGTAATGCCCCGCACCCCCCGCTGCCCTCTCAGCCGTCCCGCTCCGGGTGGCCCGAGATCACGAACTCGCTCCAGACGCATTTGCCGCTGCCGCGCGACTCCACGCCCCACTCGTCGGACAGCGCGTCCACCAGCACCAGACCTCTGCCCGAGACCCCCGATTCACCCGCGTCCCGGATCCGGGGCAGGGCGCTCGACCGGTCCTCGACCTCCAGCCGCAGCCGCCGCTCCACCCCGGGCAGGACCCGCACCGTCACGATCGAACCGCCGTCGGTGTGGGTGAGCGCGTTGGTCATCAGCTCGTCCACCACCAGCTCGACATCGTCCGACCTGTCCCCCGCACCCCACGCGCGCACGGCCGCCCGGACCATGTGCCGCGCCGACGAGAGCGCCTCGGGGTCGCCCTGCCCGACGTGCTGCTGGAGCTTCCCGCCGGTTCCGCCCGCGTACGCGCCGCGTCTGCGCAGCAGCAGAACGGCGATGTCGTCCTCGCCGCCCCCCTCGTCCACCACCTCGCACAGCCGGTCGGCCAGCTCCTGGAGATCGCGCGGACCGCCCGCGATCAGTCCGGCCAGCCTCTGCATCCCCTCGTCCAGATCACCTCCGGGGATCTCCACCAGACCGTCGGTGTAGAGGACCAGCGTCTGGCCGGGATCCAGCTCGACGGTGTTCACCGGATAGTCGAGCCGGCCGAACTCCGCCGACAGCCCCAGCGGCAGCCCGCCCTCCGCGGGCAGCCGGCGGCATCCGCCGTCGGTGTCGCGGATCATCGGATCGACATGGCCCGCCCGGACCACCCGGACGACCCCGGTGGCCAGATCGGCCTCCGCGTAGACACAGGTGGCGAAGCGGTCGGTGTCCAGTTCGTGCAGGAAGACCGAGGCGCGCGCCATCACCGTGGCCGGGGTGTGGCCCTCGGCCGCGTACGCCCGCAGGACGATCCGCAGCTGTCCCATCACGGCCGCGGCGTCGGTGTCATGGCCCTGTACGTCCCCGATGACGGCGCCGACCCGGCCGCCCGGCAGCGGGACGATGTCGTACCAGTCACCGCCGATGTCCCTGCCGAGCCGGGCCGACCGGTAGCGGACGGCGATCTCCGCGCCCGGCACGGCGGGGATACGGCGCGGCAGCATCGCCTGCTGGAGCCCCTCGGCGAGATCGTGCTCCTGCTCGAAGAGGACGGCCCGCTGGAGGCTCTGGGCGATGCTGCTGCCGAGGGCGACCAGCAGATTGCGGTCCTCGGTGGTGAAGCCGGTCTTGTCGCCGTAGAGCAGCCCGACGGCCCCGATGGGGCGGCCCTGCGCGATCAGCGGCAGATAGGCCGCCGAGGTGATGCCGAGATGGCTGATGTGGGGCCACAGCCCCGAGTAGGAGACGGCGAAGTCGTCGGGGGACTCGATGAACCGCGGGCTGAGCGTGCGGATCACCTCGCTCATCGGGTAGTCCTCGTCCACCCGTGTGACGCGGGTCCCCGGTACGAAGGAGTCCGGGGGCCCCTCGGCGACCAGGTGGACACGCCCCGATTCGAGGAGGCCCATGACCAGGCTGTCGGCGCCGAGGTGCTCCAGGCCGTCGGACCCCTTGAGCACGTCGATGACGTCCTGGACCGTTCTGGCGTGCGCGAGGGCGGCCGTGGCGCCCTCGACCACGGTGGTCCTGCGCTGGCGCTCCTCGTCCAGTTCGAGCCGCGCCATCGAGTCGGCGAGTTCCTGGGTGGCGTCGCGCATGATGCCGATGAGCCGGCGCGGATTGCCGGTCGCGTCGCGGCGGACGGAGCCCTGGGCGTGCGTCCAGCGCAGGGTGCCGTCGCGGCGCCGGACCCGGAAGTAGGCGCCGCAACCGTCGTCGCCGCGGCTGATCGCCTCCCCGACGAAGGCGTCGAGCCGTTCGTTCTCGCCGGCCGGCAGGCGCTCCAGGATCTTCGCGCGGGTGCCGTCGTAGTCGTCCTCGCGCATGTCGAGGATGCCCAGCGCCACCCGGTCCAGATGGAGAAGGCCGCTGCCGAGGTCCCAGTCGAAGCAGCCCATGCCGTTGAGGGACAGGCTCAGTTCCGGCTTCGCGGGCCAGTCGTCGGGGAGCGACGGGGGCCCCGCTTCCCGATCGACCATGGAGTCACTCTGTCACTATTTGTCGGATATCTCGACTGGTCGGACGGCACCGGTACGGGTACGCGGCCGGGCCCGGGGGTCCGGGAACGGCGGTCAGCCCTGGAAGACGGGACCGGCCGGGACGTCCCCGGGCACCGGGGAGGCGACGCCGGTACCGGACGGCGGACCGCCGCCGGACAGCGGTCCGGGGTCGCCGCCGGGTGTCACGCCGGGACCCTCCCGCTCCGGGGACATCGGCATCACGGGGTCGTCCGGCTCGACACCGCCGTCGGGCTCCCCCGTGGGTGTGGCCGAGGGACAGTCGGACGGGGCCGAGAGGTTCGCGGGCTCGTCGGGCGCCGGGGCGTCGGAGGTGAGGCAGTCGGGATCGGGGGTGCCCGGGGGCCTTTCGGTCGGGTCCGGGGGCTCCGCCGACGGCTCGACGACGTCGGTGTCCGGGGAGTACGGGGGCGGCACGTCGGGGTTCTTGTCCTGGTCGCCGTCGGTACCGGACCTGCGCTCGACCCAGGCGTTGTCGGCGACGATCAGCAGGGCGGGCAGCACCCGGGTGCTGCGGTTGACCACGACGACCCGGTCGGGCCGGTAACCGCTCCAGGGCGTTCCCCGGTGGATCGCGTCGGCGCGCGGCGCGACGGCGGGGCGCAGCGGGTTGCCGCCGGCGCAGCGGACCCTGGGCAGCCCCCGGTCGTCCACGAGGACGGCGGTGCCGGTCTGGAGGACGGCCTGATGCGCGGCGGCCGTCCCGTCCCGGTAGCCGTGGCTGGTGAGACGTACGTCGGCGCGCAGGACGACGGGGGTGAGCCCGCGCAGGAAGTTCGGGACCGAGGCGGCGCCGACGCCCGCGCCGCGGGCGAAGGCGGTGGCCCTGGCGGGGTCGGCGGTGAGCAGCCGCGCCTGCGCGTCGACGTCGCAACTGGTGAGGGACTTCGTACCGCCGTACAGCCCGGCGGTGGCGCCGGAGACGGAGCGCACCGCGCGGGGGCGCTCGCCGGGGGCGCTCGGTTCGGCCGGTGCGCTCGGCGGCGGGAGGGAGGGGGCCGTGTCCGGCGGCGGCGCCGCGGTCGACTCGGTGAAGGGGGCGGGGCCGGGCGCCGCGAACGACTGGAGGAGGACCTTCGCCGAGGCCGCGTTCGCGGCTTTCGCCGCCCGCGCGTCCTTGCCGGCGCCGTCCTCACCGCAGCCGGCGATGATCAGGATGCCGGCCGACAGCACGGCGAGCGCGGCGTGCCGGGGGCGAATGGACAGGCATTCCACGGGGTCTCCCAGCTGATCGTCCCGGATGGTGACTCCATATCTGCCGGACACGGAGCCACCCCGCAAGCGGGGGGACACAGGTGGAGCACCGGGGCCGGCCGACGCCGGGCGGGCCGCGCACACGGCCCGCCCGGCACCGGGGTGGACGCTCTCCAGGGCCTGATCCGAACGACAGGTCCTAGTCGACGCCCTGGAGGATGTGGGGCTCCGCGAGGTCGTCCTCGTAGCCCGCCAGTCTGATCGGGGCGGACCTGGCCCACACCTCGATGTTCCGGAGCTTCTCGGGGCGGGTGCCCCGTCCACCGGCCGGTTCGGCCGGGCCGTTCTGGTACTGAGCCTTCTCAGGTGTCACCGCGCACTCCTTTGTGTCGCGTAACCCCGGGCACGCCGGCTCCGGACTCTCACCGGGCTCCGACCGCCGAACGGGGCAGGGGCAAGGACAGTTCGGTCGCGGTGGCGCCGGTTTTCGGGCAGGGCGACGGCCTGGTTGCAGGCCGCTCCGGGGACGGCCGAGGAACCTTCGTGGGTCCCTCGGGGGCGTCCGTGCGCCATACATTAACCAAATGAGCGCGGGCGCGCTCGATGGGGTCCGTACGGTGGACGACTTCCGGACAACGATCAGGAGAACACGGCGGACGGCGCCCCGCCCGCCGGGAGTTGGCGGACTACCAGTTGGCCGGCGCGTAGTCCTTGAGGAAGCAGCCGTAGAGGTCCTCGCCGCTCTGGCCGCGCACGATCGGGTCGTAGACGCGGGCCGCGCCGTCGATCAGGTCCAGCGGGGCGTGGAAGCCTTCCTCGGCGAGCCGCATCTTGTCCGGGTGCGGGCGCTCGTCGGTGATCCACCCGGTGTCGACGGCGGTCATCAGGATGCCGTCGGTCTGGAACATCTCCTGCGCGCTGGTGCGGGTCAGCATGTTGAGCGCGGCCTTCGCCATGTTCGTGTGCGGATGGCCAGCGCCCTTGTAGCCGCGGCTGAACACGCCCTCCATCGCCGACACGTTCACGACGTACGCGCGCCCGGCGGCCGCCGCCATCGCCGGGCGGAGCCGGCTGATCAGGATGAACGGCGCGGTGGAGTTGCAGAGTTGGACTTCGAGGAGTTCCACCGGATCGACGTCGGAAACCGTCTGGATCCAGCTGTTGGTGTCGTGCAGGTCGGGCACGAGGCCGCCCGCGTCGATCGCCGTGCCGGCCTCGATACGGGCGAGCGTGGCCGAACCGCCGACCAGGGCCAGCCCGGTGATGTCCGACGCGCTCAGCGCCTCGCCGCCGCCGGCGGGCAGCACGGCCTGCGCACCGCTGCCGAACGCGCCGATGACGTGCGAGGAGGGGAGTTCACCGGCGGGCAGCGGCGCGGACTCGGCGGCCAGCAGTTCGCTGTAGGCGCGGGGGGAGCGGCGTACCGTCTGCGCGGCGTTGTTGATGAGGATGTCCAGCGGGCCCTCGGCGGCGACGGAGTCGGCGAGGGCGACCACCTGGGCGGGGTCGCGCAGGTCTATCCCGACGATCTTGAGGCGGTGGATCCAGTCGGCGCTGTCCTCCATCGCCTTGAAGCGGCGGATCGCGTCGCTGGGGAAACGGGTGGTGATGGTGGTGTGCGCGCCGTCGCGCAGCAGGCGCAGCGCGATGTACATACCGATCTTGGCGCGGCCCCCGGTCAGCAGGGCGCGCTTGCCGGTGAGGTCCGTACGGGCGTCCCGGCGGGCGCGGTTCTCGGCGGCACACGGCTGGCAGAGCTGGTGGTAGAAGGCGTCGACCTCGACGTAACGGGTCTTGCAGATGTAGCAGGAGCGCGGTCGCTGGAGGATGCCCGCGATCTCGCCCGCGGCCGAGGACGACGGCAGCAGCCCCTGCGTCTCGTCGTCGATGCGCTCGGCGGAACCGGTGGCCGTCGCCTCGGTGACCGCCTTGTCGTTGGCGGTCTTCGCGGCCCGGCGCTCCTGGCGGCGGCGCTGTTTGACGGTGCGGTAGATCCCGGCGGTGGCGCGGCGCACGGTCACGGCGTCGGGGTGGTCGACGTCGAGCTTGTCGAGTTCGCCGAGCACGGCGAGGCAGACGGCCATGCGGTCGGGGTCGATACCGGGACCGTGGACCTCCACGCCGGGGGCGGCGGAGTCGTACGCGGCGGCCGGTCCACTCTCGCCGAGCGTGGTCCCGTCATCTGTCAACGTCATCGCCGGTGCCGTTCCTCATCAGTCGTCATCACCCGTTCGGAGCCGGTCCGACTCGTCGCGGATACGGCCGTCCGGCCCAGCGGCCTCGAACAGTTTGCCATGAGGTACGGGACGGTTTGCGCACCGCCCAACTACACATAAGGGTGAATAAGGGGCAGAATAGTGATGTACCGCTCGATCCAGAGCAACGCGGTCGAACATCTCATGACCGAAGGAGTCGAGACTCATGGCCGATGTTTCACACACCAGGGGAGACACAGGTTCTCGCCCCGGTGTTACCGACACCAGGGGAGACATAGGTGCTCACCCTGACGTACCAGAGATGCGGGCCAGGTACGCCCGCGTGCTCGGTGGACGCGATGTGGCGCTGCTGGACGGGCCGATCTTTCTCGCCGGCCTGTTCATCGCCCTGTCACCGTGGATCCTCCACTACACGGCCAGCCAGCCGGTGCTGGTGGTCCACAACGTGATCATGGGCGCCGCGATCGCCGGCCTGGCCCTCGTGTTCTCCGCGACCCCGACCCGTACGTACGGCTTCAGCTGGGCCCTGTGCCTGATGGGCGCCTGGATGGTCGCCGCGCCATGGGTCGTCGGTTCCAGCCCCGACCGCGGTGTGATCCTCAGCAACGTCATCCCCGGCGCACTCGTCGCCGTGCTGGGCCTCATCTGCGGCGCCGCCGCGATGAGGGCGGGCCGGATGCGCAACCGGGCGGGCCTTCGGGCGAGCGAGATGAGTCAGCGGACTCAGACCTGACCCCGATCCCCTCCCCCGCCCGGGGCGGGCGAACGGCCGTCATAGGCC
This sequence comes from Streptomyces sp. NPDC104581, assembly GCF_055583685.1. Lineage (NCBI taxonomy): Bacteria > Bacillati > Actinomycetota > Actinomycetes > Kitasatosporales > Streptomycetaceae > Streptomyces > Streptomyces sp. NPDC104581. The sequence continues at coordinate 34,108 of NZ_JBVJNN010000045.1, read as the reverse complement.
GTCCGCCCGCCCCATCGTTCTTGTCGACTTGTCGCCCGCACGCCCGGCGCCGGCCCGGCCGCCCGGCGATCCCGTCCGGCCGCCCATCGGGTCCGTCCGTCCGTCCCGATCACGGCCCGGCTCAGCCGCCCGCGGTCGCCGGGACACGCGACGGCTCCGGGACACGGATGCCGAGGAACGGGATACGGCGGCGCAGCCGGAACCCCAGCGCCTCGTAGAGCCGTACGGCGTTCTCGTTCTCCCCGGCCGCCTGGATGAACGGCGTCTCGCCGCGCTCCTTGATCCCCGCGGCCACGGCGAGGACGAGCCGGCCGCCGAGCCCCTGGCCGCGGTACTCGGGCGCCGTGCAGACCGCGCTGATCTCGCTCCAGCCGGGCGGGCGCATCCGCTCCCCCGCCATCGCCACCAGCTCACCGTCGCGGCGGATGCCCAGATACGTCCCCAGCTCGATGGTGCGCGGCCGGAAGGGCCCCGGCCTGGTCCGCTCGACCAGGTCGAGCATCTCGGGCACGTCGGCGGCGCCGAGCGGCACCGCCTCCTCGTCGTGGACGGTGTCCGGGGACTCGTCGACGAGCTGGACACCGTCCACCTCGAAGGTGATCTCCCAGCCCTCCGGCGGCGCCACGCGCGCCCCGGCGAGCGTGGCCGTCCCGTCCTCCCCCACGAGAAGGGCGGCGTCGGCCCAGTCCCGCGCCTCGGGCTCATCGGGGAGCGCCAGCCAGGTCGACACCCCGGGCCGGTAGCCGAGCACCCGGCCGCGCCGCTCGGCGAAGCGGGCGTGCGGCCCCGTCAGCGCGGCGAGCACGGGATTGTCGAGCGGGTGGTACGCCGTGGGGGCCGGCCGGCGGGCGGCGTTCACGCGCCCACCTCGATGACGATCTTGCCCAGGGCGTGGCCCTCCTCGACCGCGCGCAGCGCCGACGCCGCCTCGGCCAGCGGGAAGGTCCGGGTCACGTACGGGCGCAGGGTGCCCGCCACCACCAGTTCGGCCACCTCTTCGAGGACGGCGGCCGTGCGGAGCCGTACCACGGCCGCGCCGCCGAGCGTCACCACCCGCGGCTTGTCCCCCGCGCTGATGAGCCTGGCGGGATCGGGCACGAGTCCGGCGACGGCCTCCAGGTCCGCCCCGCCGACGAGGTCGAAGACGGCGTCGACGCCGTCGGGCGCGGCGGCCCGCACCCGCTCCTGGAGTCCCGGACCCGGCGGGAGGTGGATCGCGCCGAGGGATTCGACGAACTCCCTCTTGCCCGTGCTCGCCGTCCCGATGACGCGGACGCCCTGCGCGACCGCGATCTGTGTCGCGGCCACCCCGACACCGCCGCCGGCGCCGGTGATCAGCAGTGTCGCGCCCGCGGGCAGGTCCAGCTGATTGACGCCGTCATAGGCGGTCGCGCCCGCCACCGGCAGGGCCGCCGCGTCCGTGAAGGACACGGAGTCCGGTTTGCGCGCCGTGATCGCGGCGGGCAGCAGGGTGTACTCGGCGTACCCGCCGGTGACGGGGTTGCCGAAGACGGCGTCGCCCACGGCGAATCCCCGGACGCCCTCGCCGACCTGCTCGACCACTCCGGACGCCTCACTGCCGAACACGGTCGGCAGCGGCTTCGGCGTGGCACCCGGCCGGGTGTAGCCGGTGCGCAGCTTCCAGTCGACGGGGTTGACGCCTGCCGCGCGGACCGCGACGAGGAGTTCACCGGGGCCGGGGACGGGCTTCGGCAGGTCGAGGAAGGCTTCGCCCTCCGGACCGCCGAACCGGGTGTAGACGTACGCCTTGGGCATGGTGATCCCTCACTCTGGCTGCTGACGTCGGTGGCCGCGCAGGCTGGTGTGCGCGGTGAGCAGCAGTTTCAAGTCCGGGCTCCGACCTGCTTATTCCCGGTCGTGGGCGCTGTTCGCCCGGCCGAGGGAAGGACGGGGGTGCGGGCGGCGCGGGGCATGGACGGGCGGTGGGGCCAACGGGTGGGCGCCGCACGGGAGATGAGGCCCGTGCGGCGCCCCGGGGGTCCCGGTCAGGAGTTCGCGCACTCCATCGACGCCGGGTCGGACGCGTCGCGGATCAGGGCGTCGTGTGCCGCCTTGAGCCGCTGGACGTCGGGCTTCATGACCTTGCGGTCGTAGGTGAGCAGCCCGTTGAGTTCACCCTCCACATCGGTGATCTGGGTGTAGACCGCCCCGTTGCTCCCCCGGCAGGCGAGGTCGCGCACGTTGTCGAGCTGCCCCAGATACTCGTCGGTGTACTTCTCCTTGTCGACGCCGACATAGGTGTGCTGGACAGGCCAGGCGTGCCCGGGTACGGCGAGGCCGAGGCCGCCGTACTCGCCGCTGACCAGCGCCCGTTTCCCGTCGGGCTCGGGGAGCAGCGGTGTCGGATAGCCGTGCGCGTCCGCGATGTCGCCGTTCTTGCCGTCGACGGCCCCGCAGCAGTTGACGCCGCTCATGTTGTTGACCAGCCGGGTCGGGTCCCAGCCCTTGGCCTGGTCGGCGATCCGTGCCTGGTCGTACTGGCCCCAGCCTTCGTTGAAGGGGACCCACATGACGACCGAGGGGCTGCTCGCGTGCTGGTCGATCATCTCCTTCATCTCGTGCTCGAACTGGGCCGCGGCGGGGGCCGCCGGGGACTTCGGCATCGACGGCATGTCCTGCCAGACGAGGAGTCCCAGCTTGTCCGCCCAGTAGAACCACCGGTCGGGCTCCACCTTGATGTGCTTGCGTACGGAGTTGTAGCCGAGTTCCTTGTGTTTCCTGAGGTCGAAGGCCAGTGCCTCGTCAGTCGGCGCGGTGTGCAGTCCGTCCGGCCAGAACCCCTGGTCGAGGGTGGCCATCAGGAAGACCGGCTTGCCGTTGAGCACGGTGCGCGGCACCCCGTCGACCTTCTCGACGGCGATGGAACGCATACCGAAGTAGCCGCCCACCCGGTCCCCGCCGGCGCGCTCCGCGCCGATGCGCACGTCGAGCTTGTAGAGGTGCGGATCCTCCGGTGACCACAGGCGCGGGTCGGGGACCGGCACGCTGAGCGGTGCTCCCGTACGGCCCTTGACCGTGCCGACCTTGCGCTCGCCGTCGTAGGCGGTGGCCGTGACCGGCACACCGGGGCGTACGCCGCGGACCTCGACGGCCAGCTTCTCCGCCGTGATGTCCGGGGTCAGCTTCAGCGAGTCGGCGTGGTCGGCGGCGACCGGCTCCATCCAGACCGTCTGCCAGATGCCGGACGAGGAGGTGTAGAAGATGCCGCTCGGGTCGAGGCGCTGCTTGCCCATCGGCGGGTTCTCGCCGTCGGCGGCGTCGGTCGGGTCGTACACGCCGACGATCAGTTCCTGCGTACGGCCGGGCTTGAGCGCGTCGGTGATGTCGGCGGAGAACCGGTCGTAGCCGCCCTTGTGTTCGGTGACCTTCTTGCCGTTGACGTACACCTCGGACTGCCAGTCGACGGCGTCGAAGTTGAGCTTGAGACGCTGGCCGGCCTTGCCGTGCCGGTCGCGGCCGGCGGCGGAGATGTCCCAGCTCTCGGGGACGGTGAAGGTCCTGCGATACCACATCCGGTCCTCGTGCCGTTCGAGCCCGGAGAGCTCCGACTCGACGGGGTACGGGACGAGGATCTTCTCGCGCAGCTTCTTGCCCACCGGCGGGCGCTCGCCCTTCTCCGCGGCGGCGAACTGCCACTCACCGTTGAGATTGCGCCAGGCGTCGCGGGTCATCTGCGGCCGGGGGTACTCGGGCAGCGCGTTGTCGGGGCCGACCTCCTCGGCCCACGGCGTGGCGAGCTGGTACTCGGACCTGTTCGGGCCACTGCTCCAGAACGCGTCCACCGGGTCCGCGTCCTGTGCGGTGAGCCCGCCCCGGCCGTCGTAACGGATGTCGGCGGTGCCGCCCTTGCCGACCACGGGTTCCGCCAGGCCGACGAGCAGGCTGCGGGCGTCGGCGGGGTCCCGCTTCACCGATCCGAGCGGCCACTCGGCGCCGCCGATGACGGCGTCGAGGTGGTCGGCGAGACCGGCAGGCGGAGCGGCGAGCTCCTGGGCGAACTCCATCCGCAGGGTGCGGCCGTCGGCCAGGACGGTGGTGGCGATGGCACCGTCGTACGCGTAGCCGTCGGGGAGGCGGAAGGCGGAGGTGGGGACCGGCTCTTTCGCGCCACCGGGCTCGGTCCAGTTCAGATGGAGGTTCGAGCCTCCGACGTTCTCGAAGAACTCGACCTTGATGTCGTAGGCCTGGCCTCCGGTGAGGTCCAGCGGGTCGGCGGTCTGCTCGTTCTCCCAGTCGTCGACCCAGTGGTCGATGACGATCTCGCCGTCGATCCAGAGCCGGAACCCGTTGTCGCCGATCATCGAGAAGGTGTGGGGGCCGCTCTGTTCAGGGACGATCTTCCCCGTCCAGCGGACGGTGGCGTGGTCGGCGCTGCCGGTGGCCGTGGCGAGCCGGGATTCGAGGGTGTCGAAGTCGATCTGCGGGTCGAATCCGGTGGCCTTCAGCTCGTGGAAGTCGAAGGCGCCGGGCGCGGACGAGGAGTAGTAGTCGCCCTTGAGGCCGTGGGGCACGACCGGGTCGTCCGCGGCAGACGCGGAGGGGACCGCCGTGAGTCCGGCGACGCCCAGGACCGCGGCGAGCAGTAGGGCCAGATTTCTTCGGATGCGCACAAATCCTCCTTGCTGCCGGCCCCTGTCGGGTGGCCTGCGATCGGAAAGCGTGCGTGCCAGTGCGTGGCCGCCCGATCGGAGGTGCTCCGGCGGGGTCCGGGGGTGGCGGCTCGTTGCGACAGTCTGTACAACGTTGGAAGGAACGGCAGTTGGCATGACAACATGCCGTTCCACTTGCTGTCCAGGGCCATGACAAAGACCCGTCCCGCAACGTATATAACGTTGTAGAGATTGGGCAGGGGCGACCTTCGGGCCGGCCTCGGAGGGGAAATACGGTGACCGTCAGCCTCAAGGACGTCGCGGAACGAGCGGGCGTTTCCATCAAGACCGTCTCGAACGTGGTGAACAACTACCGGCATGTCACGCCGGCGATGCGGGCCCGGGTCCAGCTGGCCATCGACGAACTCGGCTACCGGCCGAATCTCACGGCCCGCCATCTGCGCAAGGGGCGCACCGGGATCATCGCGCTGGCGGTGCCCGAGCTGGGCAACCCCTACTTCGCCGAGCTGGCGGGCTCGGTCATCGACGTGGCGGCGGAGCACGAGTACACCGTGCTGCTCGACCACACCGGTGGCCGCCGCGAGCAGGAGGTCCTGGTCAGCCAGGGCTTCCGGGCACGGGTGATCGACGGGCTGATCCTGAGCCCGATCGAGCTGGAGACCGAGGATCTGCTCGGGCGCGACCAGGACGCGCCGCTGGTGCTGCTCGGTGAGCGGGAGTACGACCTGCCGTACGACCACATCGCGATCGACAACGTGGCCGCCGCCCGGATGGCGGTACGGCATCTGCTGGATCTGGGCCGGTCCAGGATCGCCTTCCTGGGAGCCAGGACCGACCGGGTGAACGAGCCGTCGCATCTGCGGCTGCGCGGCTGGCGCGCGGAGCTGAAGGCGGCCGGTCTGCCGTCGCCGGACTCCCTGATCGCCCCGACGGGCGGCTGGGACCACGCGAACGGCGCCGACGCGATGAACCGGCTCCTCGACTCGGGCGTGACCCCGGACGCGGTCTTCGCGTACAACGACCTGATCGCCATCGGGGCGATGCGGGTGCTCTCCGAGCGGGGCCTGCGGGTCCCCGAGGACGTGGCCGTCGTCGGGTTCGACGACATCACCGAGGGCCGCTACGGCGCGGTGACCCTCACCACCATCTCGCCGGACAAACAGACCATCGCCCGTCTCGCGGTGCGCTCCGTCGTCAACCGGCTGCTGGGCACCGGGGACCCGGTCGGCACCGGCCCCCGTGAACTCCGCGCCGAATTCCGGCTGGTGGAGCGGGAGAGCACCCTGGGCCGGGGCTGACCGGGCCCGCCCGGCACACGGCGCCCGCTCGGGCGCGCACCGCGCCGCCGGTGCGCCCGGGTACGCCCGGACCGTCCGGCCTGCCGTCCACCACGCCGTCCTCCTCATCCGACCTCACGACGCCGGCCGGCCGCGCCGACGGGCCGTCAGCCGCCCCGTACGCGGACGGCACGCCCGGCCCGCCGGACACCGTCCCGTCCGCCGCCGGGACGGCCGCCGGGGGCGTCATCCGCCCCCGCACGCGGGCCGGTTATCGCCCGAAGGCTTTACAGCCTCCGTACAACGATGTAAAAACCGTTCCGAACGACTCCAGCACATCCACGCAGCACTCCGTCAGTCCTACGAGCCGACCTCCCGCGAGCGTCCCGGTCGCCGGGCCCGCGCCGAGATGGGGATCACCATGAAGCTTTCCGCCGCCCGCCGTACCGCCACCACTACCGTCCTCGCCGCGAGCCTCGTCGGCGCTCTCGCACTCAGCGGCTGCGCCAAGTCCGAGGACGACGGCTCCGACAAGAGCTCGTCGGCCGGCGACAAGGACAGCGGCCAGGTCGTCGCGACGCCCGGCGCCGACGACAAGACGTGTGACATCGCGCAGTTCGGTGGCGAGAAGATCGACCTGAAGACCGCCACGGTCGGCTTCTCGCAGTCCGAGAAGGAGGCCAACCCCTTCCGGATCGCCGAGACCGCGTCCATCAAGGCCGAGGCCGAGGAGCGCGGGGTCAAGCTCCTGACCGCCAACGCCCAGACGCAGTTCTCCAAGCAGATCAGCGATGTGCAGGACCTGATAGCCAAGGGCGCCGACCTGCTGGTGATCGCGCCCCTCAACTCCGACGGCTGGGGCCCGGTGCTGCGCAGCGCCGCGGCGAAGAAGATCCCGATCGTCACCATCGACCGCAAGATCAACGCCACCGCCTGCAAGGACTATGTGAGCTTCATCGGCTCGGACTTCATCGAGCAGGGCAAGCGCGCGGCCGACCAGATGATCGAGGCGACCGGCGGCAAGGGCGAGGTCGCGATCCTGCTCGGTGCCGCCGGCAACAACGTCACCACCGAGCGCACCAAGGGCTTCAAGGACCAGATCGCGGCCAAGGCCCCCGATCTGAAGGTGGTGTTCGAGCAGACCGGTGAGTTCGCCCGTGAGAAGGGCCAGCAGGTCACCGAGCAGCTCATCCAGTCGAACCCCGGCATCACGGGGATCTACGCCGAGAACGACGAGATGGGCCTCGGCGCCGTCAACGCCCTCAAGGGCGCGGGCAAGAAGGCCGGAGCCGTCAAGATCGTGACGGTCGACGGTACGCGCAACGCCGTCCAGGGCATCGTCGACGGCTGGATCTCCGGGGTCGTGGAGTCCAACCCGCGCTTCGGACCGCTCGCCTTCCAGACCCTCGACACCTTCACCAAGGGGGAGAAGGTCGCGCAGGACATCGTCATCCAGGACGGCGCGTACACCCCGGACAACGCCAAGGCCGACCTGGGCAAGGCCTACTGACGTGCTGTCGGTCACCGGTCTGACCAAGACGTTCCCGGGCGCACGCGCGCTCGACGGCGTGGACTTCGCCGCCCTTCCGGGCGAGGTCCACGCGCTCATCGGCGAGAACGGCGCCGGGAAGTCCACCCTCATCAAGGTGCTCACCGGTGTGTACCAGCCCGACGAGGGCGAGATCGTCCACGCGGGCGCTCCCGTGCGCTTCCAGACCCCTCTGGAGGCGCAGCACGCCGGGATCTCCACGATCTACCAGGAGGTCAATCTCGTCCCGCTGATGAGCGTGGCGCGCAATCTGTTCCTGGGGCGCGAGCCCCGGAACAGGTTCGGCCTGATCGACTTCCGCCGGATGCACGGCGAGGCCGACGAGGCGCTGCGCTCGCTCGGGCTCCGGGTCGACGTCAGGCGTCCGCTGCGGACGCTCGGCGTCGGCGCGCAGCAGATGGTGGCGCTCGCCAGGGCGGTCTCCGTCGACGCGCGCGTGGTCATCATGGACGAGCCGACGTCGTCGCTCGAACCGCGCGAGGTGCGCACCCTGTTCGGCGTGATCAGGATGCTCAAGGAGCGCGGCATCGCGGTGGTGTACGTGAGCCACCGGCTGGACGAGCTGTACGAGGTCTGCGACAAGGTCACGGTCCTGCGGGACGGCAGGCTCGTCCACACGGGGCCGATCGCGGAGCTGGACCGGCTGCGGCTGGTGTCGCTGATGCTCGGGCGGGAGATGGGCGAGGTGAGCAGCGAAGGGGTCACCAAGTTCACCGGGGACCATCACGCCGGCCGTGAACCGGTGCTCAGCGCACAGGATCTGACGGTCCGTCATACGCTGCACGGGGTCTCGGTCGAGGTGCGGCCCGGCGAGGTCGTGGGCCTCGGCGGGCTGCTCGGCTCGGGCCGCAGCGAGACGGCGAAGGCCATCGCGGGCGCGCTGCCCCCGGACTCCGGGAAGGTGGTGGTGGCGGGCTCCGCCGTACGTACGGGCTCCACACCCGCCGCCATCCGGGCCGGTATCAGCCTGCTGCCGGAGGACCGCAAGGCCGAGGGCATCGTCCCCGGCCTCTCGGTGCGGGAGAACATCGCGCTGGCGGCGCTGCCGGGTCTCTCCCGGTTCGGTCTGGTCGACGACACCAGGGTCGACAGGATCGTGGACACCTTCATGAAGCGGCTGCGGATCAAGGCGTCGGGGCCGCACCAGAAGGTCGGCGAGCTGTCCGGCGGCAATCAGCAGAAGGTGCTGCTGGCCCGCTGGCTGGCGATGCAGCCGAAGGTGCTGCTGCTGGACGAACCGACCCGTGGCATCGATGTCGGCGCCAAGGCCGAGGTCCAGGGCCTGATCGACGAACTCGCCGACGAGGGGCTCGGGGTGCTGCTGATCTCCTCCGACATGGAGGAGCTGGTCGAGGGGTCGGACCGGGTGGTGGTCCTCAAGGACGGCGCCGTCGTGGCGGAGCTGACCGGGGACGACGTCACCCAGGACCGGCTGCTGGAGGCCATCGCGGCGGCCCCGGAGTCGGACGCGGCGCTCAAGACGGTCGCTCCCGACGCCGCCGCGATCGTGGCTCCCGGCTCCGCGCCGGTGGCCGAGGAGTCCGCCCCCGCCCCCGTAACGGCCGACACGACCTCCTCAGGAGGGGAGAGGGACCATGACTGAACTCGCCCTGAAGGGCGCCCCCGTCGACCGCGCACGGCTGCTGCGCCTGCTCCAGGACTACGGGGTGTACGCGGGCGTCGCCGTCCTGCTGCTGGTCAACATCGCGCTGACGCCGCACTTCCTGTCGACGGAGAACTTCCGTACCCAGGCCGTGCAGGTGGCACCGGTGCTGATCGTCGCGCTGGGCATGGCGCTGGCCATCGGCAGCGAGGGCGTCGACCTGTCGGTGGGCTCCGTGATGGCTCTCTCGACCTCCCTGCTGTCGCTGTACCTGGGGTACGGGCCATGGATCGCGCTGATCGTCGCGATGATCGGCGGCGCCGTCATCGGACTCGCCAACGGCTCGCTCATCGCGTTCATCGGCGTCCAGCCCATCGTCGCGACACTGGCGTTGATGGTCGCGGGACGCGGGATCGCCCTCGTCCTGCTGCCGCAGCTCAAGGACGTACGGGACCCGGGCATGTCCGCGCTCGGCTCGGGTGATCTGTTCGGCATCCCGTATCTCGTGCTGATCGCCGCCGCCCTGGCACTCGCCGTCGGATTCACCGTGCGCCGTACGACCTTCGGCCGCCAGCTCCTCGCGATCGGCGACAGCCGGCCCGCCGCGCAGCTCGCCGGGCTGCCGGTGCGCCGTGTGCTGATCGTCGTCTACGTCATCGCGGGCGTGCTCGCCGCGATCGCCGGTGTGCTCGCCACCGCCAGGCTCCAGGCCAGCGATCCGACCTCGCTCGGCACCCTGATGGAGCTGTCCGCGATCACCGCGGTGGTCGTCGGCGGCACCCCGCTGAGCGGCGGCCGGATCCGGATCGGCGGCACGGTGGCGGGTGCCGTACTGATCCAGCTGCTGACGGCGACGCTCATCAAGCACGATCTGCCGCCCTCCTGGACGCAGATCGCCCAGGCCGTGGTGATCGTGCTCGCGGTCTACGCGGCTCGCGAACGGGGAAAGCGATGACCCACACCCACACGGAGCGTCCGGCCCGCGCCACGGGCACCGGCCCCTCCCCCGCCAAGGACCCGTCCGACGAGGCGCCGCTCGGCGCGAGCCGGGCCGAGCGGCTCAGCGCGCTCGCCCAGCAGCACGGCGCGCTCGTCACACTGCTGCTCGTCGCCATCGGCGCGTCGATCGGCTTCGACACCTTCCTGACCGGCGACAACCTGGAGAACATGGCGGTCTCGTCGGCGTTCCTGGCGATCGTCGCCCTCGGCATGACCTTCGTGATCATCACCGGCGGGATCGATCTGTCCGTCGGTTCGCTGTTCGCGCTCGGCGGGGTGCTCGGCGCCTGGGGTTCGCAGTACGGCACGGCGGTCGCGCTGCTCCTGCCGCTCGCCGTCTGCGGTCTGATCGGCCTGGTCAACGGCCTGCTGATCGCGAAGGCCCGGCTCGCGCCGTTCATCGTCACCCTCGCGGCGATGCTGGCCGCCCGCGGCATCCTGCTGGCGATCACCGACGAGGGCTCCAACACCTATCTGGTGGACGAGAAGTCGTTCTTCGCGAGCCTCGGCCAGGAGAAGCTGCTCGGTGTCGGTGTGCCGGTGTGGATCACGGCGGTGCTGTTCGTCGCGGGCGCCGTGATGCTGCGGCGCAGCCGGTTCGGCCAGTACGTGTACGCGGTCGGCGGCAACGAGGACGCGGCGGCCCTGATGGGCGCGCCGGTGGCCCGTACGAAGATCGCCGTCTACACGCTCTCGGGCCTGTGCGCCGGGCTGGCGGGCGCGCTGAACGCGGCCTGGCTGGTCTCGGGCGTCACGATCCTCGGCACCGGTATGGAGCTGGAGGCGATCGCGGCCGTCGTCATCGGCGGCACGCTGCTGACCGGCGGCTTCGGCTTCATCAGCGGCTCACTGGTGGGCGTGCTGCTGCTGAAGGTCATCCAGAACGTCATCAACCAGATCGGTTCGCTCGACTCGGCGTACCAGCAGGTCGTCAGCGGGGCGTTCCTGGCGGTGGTGGTGATCGCCCAGACGTGGCTGGGCAGGCGGCGCCGGATGGTGTGAGGGGGCCGGGCCGTTCACGTGCCGGACGGAACGGACGGAACCGTCCGGCACGCGGGGTGAGGACCGGGCCCGGCCCGAAGGACGTTTTCATGGAGGACGGGTTGGCCGGACACGGCCGGCCTAGAGGACCGGTTGGCCCTTGCCGAGGGCGATGACCCCGTTCTTGGAGACCGTGTACAGCTCCTCGTCCCGCCCGGGATTGACGCCGATCGTGGCGCCGGGCGGGACGTCCACGTTCTTGTCGAGGATGGAGCCGCGCACGACCGCGCCCCGGCCCACCCGTACGTTGTCGTGGAGCACCGACCCCTGCACGACGGCGCCCTCCTCGACCACCACGCCGGGCGACAGGACCGAGCGGGTCACCTGGCCCCGGATGACACAGCCGGGGCCCACGATGGACTCGCCCGCGATACCGCCGGCGACGAAGCGCGCGGGAGGCAGCTGACCGGTGTGCGTGTAGATGGGCCAGCGCCGGTTGTCGAGGTTGAACTCCGGCTGGGGCGAGATGAGATCCATGTGCGCGTCGTAGTACGAGTCGAGCGTGCCCACGTCCCGCCAGTAGCCGTGCTCGCGCGGGGTCTCCCCCGGCACGTGGTTGTCGTCGAAGTCGTAGACCTGCGCCATGCCCTGCTCGGTGAGCATCGGCAGGATCGAACCGCCCATGTCGTGGACCGAGGCCGGGTCCTCGGCGTCCCGGTGCAGCGCGTCCACCAGGATCTTGGTGGTGAAGAGGTAGTTGCCCATCGAGGCGAAGACACGGTCGGGATCGCCCGGCAGTCCCGGCGCGTCCGTGGGCTTCTCCTGGAACCGGTCGACACTGGTGCCGTCGGATCCCGGCGTGATGACCCCGAACGACGAAGCCTCGGCGCGCGGCACCCTGATACCGGCGACGGTGACCCCGGCGCCGCTCTCGATGTGGCGCTCCAGCATCTGCCGGGGGTCCATGCGGTACACGTGGTCGGCGCCGAACACCGCGATGTAGTCGGGCTGTTCGTCGTGGACGAGATTGAGGGACTGGAGAATCGCGTCGGCGCTGCCGAGGTACCAGCGCGGTCCGAGCCGCTGCTGGGCGGGGACCGGCGTGACGTAGTTCCCGAGCAGACTGGACATCCGCCAGGTGACGCTGACATGGCGGTCCAGTGAGTGCGACTTGTACTGCGTCAGCACGCAGTTGCGCATGATGTCGCCGTTGACGAGATTCGACAGGACGAAATCCACCAGGCGGTACGTACCGCCGAAGGTCACCGCCGGTTTCGCGCGGTCGGCCGTCAGCGGCATCAGCCGCTTGCCTTCTCCGCCCGCCAGCACGATCCCGAGGACCGAAGGTCCACCACGCATCGCCGCTCCTTCTGTCCGCGACCCTCTACCGGTCGTCCCGATCCGTCTACCCTGGTATCAGGACTTGAGCAGCTCCTCGTACACCTCGTACGTACGCCTGGCCACCCGGTCCCAGCCGAACTCGCGCACCGCGCGGTCCCTGCCGGCCGCGCCCATCGCCGCGGCCGACTCCGGATCGTCCAGGACCCGGTTGAGCGCCTCGGTGAGGGCCGACTCGAAGTCCTCGGGGTGCCGCTCGTCGTAGGGCACCAGCAGGCCCGTGCTCCCGTCGTCGACGACCTCCGGGATACCGCCGACGGCCGAGGCGACGACCGCGGTGCCGCAGGCCATGGCCTCCAGATTGACGATGCCAAGCGGTTCGTACACCGAGGGGCAGACGAACGCGGCCGCGTGGCTGAGCAGTTGGACCACATCGGGGCGCGGCAGCATCTCGGGGATCCAGAACACGCCGTCGCGGCTGCCGCTCAGTTCGCCCACCAGCTCCCGGAACTCGGCCTCGATCTCCGGTGTGTCGGGCGCCCCCGCGCAGAGCACGAGCTGTGCCTCGGGATCGAGCGCGCGGGCCGCGCGCAGCAGGTGCGGGACGCCCTTCTGCCGGGTGATGCGGCCGACGAACAGGACGAAGGGGCGGCCGGGGTCGATGCCGATCCTCGCCAGCACGTCGGTGCCGGGGTCCGGGTGGTAGAGGCGGGTGTCGATCCCGTTGTGGATCACCCGCACCCGGTCCGGGTCGAGTGAGGGGTAGCAGCCGAGGATGTCGGCGCGCATCCCGTGCGAGACGGCGACGACGGCGTCCGCGGCCTCTATCGCCGAGCGTTCGGCCCAGCCCGACAGCGCGTATCCGCCGCCGAGCTGCTCGGCCTTCCAGGGACGCAGCGGCTCCAGCGAGTGGGCGGTCATCACGTGCGGGATGCCGTAGAGCATCTTGGAGACATGGCCGGCCAGCGCGGCGTACCAGGTGTGCGAGTGCACCAGGTCGCTGCCCCGCACGGCGGCGGCCATCGCGAGATCGACGGAGAAGGTGCGCAGCGCGTCGTTGGCGCCTTCCAGTCCGGGCGCGGCCCGGTGCCGTACGACACCCGGGACCGGCTCCTGGTCACCGCCGTCCCGCTCACCCCAGCAGTGCACACCGAGGTCGGTCAGCTCACGCAACTCGCGCGCCAGGAACTCCACATGGACGCCCGCGCCTCCGTACACGTCCGGCGGGTACTCCCGGGTCAGCAGCCCGACCTTCACGCCATACCCCCGTCGCCCGTCGAACTCAGGACTGTCATGGTCACCCGGAAACCTCTCATGCGGAAGGGCGCAGCGGTGGCCGGTCGAAGACACAGTCCCCGCACAGGCCGCCGGAAGGGCAACGGTAGTAGAGGCAGCAGCTCCGGCGCCGGAAGGATCCGCTCCGCGAGACGCCGGTGCCGCTCAGGTCGGGGTGGGTGAAGAGGGCGGCGCCGATGGCGGCGGCCCGCCGGCCCGCTTCGGGCCGGCCGGACCGGCGGCTCCAGGCGCCGAGTTCGCGTACGGCGCCGGCCAGCGCGGAGCCGGCGTTGCCCCACAGCAGACCGGAGGAGATCCGGCCGTCGGCGCGCAGGGCCGCTCCGAGGGGGACGAGATGGCCGTACTGGACCACGTCCCGCACGGCCGCCGCGAGGTCGGCCGGGGCCGCCCGTTCGTCCACGGGTGCGCCCGCGTCCTCCGCGACACCGTCGGTGGCGGGGAAGGGACGGGGGCCGGGCAGCAGGAGATCGTCGGGCGAGGAGGCGAGCGGATCCCAGAGCAGCCGCGCGGGGTCCAGGTCCGGGACGGCGCCGTGCAGCGCGGCGGAACCCAGGGCGATCGACCAGAGCCGGGCCGCGAGCCCGAGCTGCGCGACGGACGCGGCGATCCGGCGCTCGGGCGCGCCGAGCTTCGCCGCGACCCTGTCGACGCGCGCCGAGAGCGGGGCGGTGTCGCCCGCGTAGATCCGTGCGAACGGAACGTACGCGCGGCCGTGCGCGCCCGGCCCGGCCGGCCCGGCGTCCGCTTCCGTCCGCAGGGCGAAGAACCCGCCCACCGATCCCACCTCCGCGAGATCCATCCGCACTCCCCCTTGATCGTCGCCTTCTGTCACTTTCCGTAACGTCCGGTGGTCACGCCGGGTGCCCGGATCGCGGCGGCGATCCCGGCCGGTGTCTCCACCCGGTGTCTCCACCCCTGGGCCGGGGCCACCACCGCGGGAATGACCGCGGCCCTCCCGGCGTACTACTACAGCAGTACGCCGTAATGCCGTCTTCAGGACGACGACTATTCGCACCAGGCGAGAGATCGTGGATGTATGAGTGCACTCGCGCTGTCCGTGCTGCTGTCACTGGTCTCCGCGGTCGCGTACGCGGCCGGGGCGATCCTCCAGGAGCGCGTCGCGGCAGCCACGCCCGCCCGGCCCTACGCACCCCTCCATCACGGGGTGTGGTGGGCCGCTGTGGCGCTGAACGGTGTCGGTGCGCTGCTTCACGTCGTCGCCCTGGCGTACGGCCCCCTGAGCCTCGTACAGCCCCTCGGCGCGCTGACGATCGTCTTCGCGCTGCCGATGGCGGCCGTCTTCGTCCACCGCAAGGCGGGGGCCGCCGCCTGGCGCGGCGCGCTCATGGCGACCCTCGGACTGGCCGGGCTGCTCGCGCTGACCGGCTCCGCGGGATCGCACTCGCTGGGTTCGGGCGAGCGCATGGTGGTGGCGGGCGCGAC
Source organism: Streptomyces sp. NPDC104581 (assembly GCF_055583685.1). Lineage (NCBI taxonomy): Bacteria > Bacillati > Actinomycetota > Actinomycetes > Kitasatosporales > Streptomycetaceae > Streptomyces > Streptomyces sp. NPDC104581. The sequence continues at coordinate 18,991 of NZ_JBVJNN010000045.1, read as the reverse complement.
CGTGGGCGCGGTGGCACTGCTGTTCCTGATCGCGCAGGCCGTGCGCCGCCCGGCCGTGCGCAGTGTGCTGCTGGCCGCGTCGGCCGGTATCGCCTTCGGTATCGCCTCGGTCTTCACCAAGACCGTCGCCGTCAACTGGACCGAGGGCACGTTCAGCGGTCAGGTGCCGAGCCTGCTGGTGATCGCGGGCCTCGCGGCGGCCGGTCTGCTGCTCTCGCAGGCCTCCTACCGAGGTGCGGGCCTCGCCGCCCCGCTGGCCACGGTCACGGTCGTGAATCCGGTGGTCGCCGCCGCCGTCGGGCTCACCCTCTTCGGCGAGGGATTCCGGTACGGGCTCACCGGCGCCCTGCTGGCCCTGGGCTTCGGTGTGCTGACCGCCGGCGGACTGGTCCTGCTGACGACGGAGCGGCTCGCGGCACAGACGGCCGCCGCCCTCGACGAGATACCGGCCGGCGCGGAGCCCGCCGAGTGGGTGGCGGCGGGCGGCCCCGGGAACGCCGGGGCGACGGCCGCGCACCACCACCACGCCGGGCCGGACCACCGGCCGCCGTGGCACCTGACCTCCGCCAAGGGGACGCATGAGCCGCGGCACAAGGCGGTGCGGCACACCGTGCGGCGGACGGTCCGCTCAGATCCGGACGCCGCCCGCCCGCAGGTAGGAGATGGGGTCGATGTCGGAGCCGTAGCCCGGCCCCGTACGCATCTCGAAGTGGAGATGCGGTCCCGTACTGTTTCCGGTCGATCCTGAGCGGGCGATGCGCTGGCCCGCGTTCACCTTCTGACCGTCACGCACGTTGAGCGCGGACAGGTGCGCGTACTGGCTGTACTTGCCGTCCGCGTGCCGGATCACGACCTGGTAGCCGTACGAGCCCTCCCAGCCCGCCGAGACGACCGTGCCGCCCGCGACGGCCTTCACGGACGTGCCGGTGGGGACGGGGAAGTCGACGCCCGTGTGGTAGCCGCTCGCCCAGGAACCGGCCTTGCGGTACGGGGTGCCGGTGCCCGCGCTGACGGGCGCGCTGTAGCCGGAGGACTGCTTCGGCTTCTCCGCCGTCTTCGGCTTCGAGACCTGCCGCTTCTCGGGCTGTTCCTTGGGCTTCTCCGCCCGGGGCTTCGACTCGGGCTTCTCCGCCTGCTTGGGCGGCTGCGCCTTCCGCTCGGCCGGCTTCCGCTCCTCCTTCTTGGGAGGAGCGGGCGCCTCGGCGGCCGGCTTGTCCTTCGCCGGGGCCGGCACGTGCAGGACCAGTTTCTGGCCGGGGAAGATCAGATCGGGATCGCCGCCGATGACCTTGCGGTTCTCCTCGTACAGCCGCTGCCAGCCGCCGCGCAGCCCCTCGGCGGCGGCGATCCCGGAGAGCGAGTCGCCGCCCGCCACGGTGTATCCCTCGCGCTCGGTGGGCACCGAGGTGGGTGACGCGGCCTTCTTCGGATCGCTCCGGGGGGTGCTCTTGACCGTGTCGCGCGCCGTGGCCGGTGACACGTCGGGGGCGTCGCCACCCCGGGTGAGGCCGGCCTTGACCGAGCAGTGGGGCCACGCCCGGGGCCCCTGGCCCTTGAGGACCTTCTCGGCGACCGCGATCTGCTGATCCCGGGTGGCGAGGTCGGCGCGCGGCGCGTACTGCCCGCCGCCGAACGCCTCCCACGTGGACTGGCTGAACTGGAGCCCGCCGTAGTAGCCGTTGCCGGTGTTGATCTGCCAGTTGTTCGTGGACTCGCAGGCCGCGACCTTCTCCCATGTCTCCACAGGGGCCGCGTTCACCGTGCCCGCCCCGATGAGTGGCAGGGCGATGCCCGCACCGCCCGCCGTGACGGTGAGCGAAGCTCGGTTGATACGGCTCGGCTGGTATCTGCGGTGCCGACCGGTTGCGGCCATGATCTCGGCTCCCCCACTGACTGGTAAGGACGTCTGGGACACGTCGCAATCGGTCAACTTAGGCCAGTCGCATGTGCAATGACAAGGGCTCACATCGGTCGCCCGCGCCGCGTCCGTGCGCCCGCCGTGCGTCGCCGGGGGCCGGAGCCCGGCATTGACAGCTCCCGCACCCTCCGGAGAGTCTTGGGCGAGCCAATGGGAGAGCGCTCTCCACCAGCATTGAAGGGGGCAGCATGGCCGAGGACGAGACCGGGCGACTGCTGGAGAAGCTCGACATCGGGCAGAAGGTCCGTCTGCTGACGGGCGCCAGCAATTGGCGTACGTACGCCGAACCGGCCGTCGGGCTGCGCCCTCTCACGATGTCCGACGGGCCCGCCGGAGTACGAGGCGAGACCTGGGACGAACGGCGGACCTCGCTCGTCCTGCCGTCCCCGACCGCCCTCGCGGCCTCCTGGGACGAGGAGTTGGTGCGCGACCTCGGCGGGCTGCTGGCCGCCGAGGCACGCCGCAAGGGTGTTCAGGTGCTCCTCGCCCCCACCCTCAATCTGCACCGGTCACCGCTCGGCGGGCGGCACTTCGAATGCTTCTCCGAGGACCCGCTGCTGACCGCGCGCGTCGGCGTCGCGTTCGTCAAGGGCGTGCAGGAGGGCGGTGTCGCGGCCACGGCCAAGCACTTCGTGGCCAACGACGCGGAGACCGACCGGCTCCACGTCGACGTGCGGGTGGGCGAGCGGGCGCTGCGCGAGCTGTATCTCGTACCGTTCGAGGCGGCGGTCGGGGCCGGGGTCTGGGCGGTGATGTCCGCGTACAACAAGGTCAACGGCGCCACCATGTCGGCGAGTCCGCTGCTGGAGTGGCCCCTGAAGGGGGAGGGGCCAATGCCGGGGAGCGGGCCGGTCCGGGGCGGCTGGGGCTTCGACGGGCTCGTCGTCTCCGACTGGGGGGCGGTGCGCTCGCTGCTCGGCACCGCGCGCTCGGGCCAGGACCTCGCCATGCCGGGACCGGAGAGTCCCTGGGCGGCCGGGCTGCTCGACGCCGTGACGGCGGGCCTGATCGACGAGGCGCTGATCGACGACAAGGTGGGGCGGCTGCTGCGGCTCGCCCGGCGCGTGGGGGCGCTCGGCGAACCGGCCCCGGTCCGGCGGCCGTCGCCCCCGCCGAACGGTGAACGGGCCCTGCTGCGGCGGGCCGTCGCCGCCGGCACGGTCCTGCTGCGCAACGAGGGGGGCGTGCTGCCGCTGGATCCGGCCCGGCCCGGCCGCGTCGCCGTCATCGGCCCGCAGGCGACGGCCGTGCGGATCCAGGGGGGCGGCAGCGCGGAGGTGTTCCCGTCGTCCGTGGTCACCCCGCTGGAGGGGATCGACACGGCGGTGCGCGGCGCCCGTGCGGGCGGTGGTGCCGGCGGCCGGGCCGAGGTGACGTACACGCCCGGCCTGCCGCCGTGTTCCCTCCCCCGGCCGCTCGCCCCGGACCGGACGCGGAATCCGCGCAGCGGCGAACCGGGCGTCCTCGTACGCCTGCTGGACGCCGACGGGGCCGAACTGCACGCCGAACACCGCCTGTCGGGCCGCATCGTGGAACCGGCCCGGGTCGCGGGCGCCGTCACCGTGGAGATCCGGGCGCTCGTCAGTCCCGCGCGGAGCGGGAGTTGGACGCTCGGGGTGGGCGGCTGGGGCCTCGTCTCCCTGTCCGTCGACGGCCGGACGCTGCTGTCGGACGAGTTCCCGCTCGACAGCGACGACCCGACCCGCGTCCATGTGTCCCCGCCCTACCGGTGTGCACAGGCCGAGTTGACGGAGGGCGTCGAGTCGGAGGTGGTCGCGCGGCGACGGCTGGACGCCGGGACAGGGGTGGCGACCCTGCTCGCCGCCGCGCCGCCGCCGGGTGACGCGGCGGCGGCGCTCGCCGCCGCCGTGGCCGCCGCGCGGGCCGCCGATGTCGCGGTGGTCGTGGTGGGCACGACGGAGGAGAGCGAGTCCGAGGGCCGCGACCGCGAGTCGCTGGAACTGCCCGAGGGGCAGGACGCGCTCGTACGGGCGGTGGCCCGCGCGAACCCGCGCACGGTGGTGCTGGTGAACTCGGGCGGCCCGGTCACGCTGCCCTGGCACCGCGAGGTGCCCGCGCTGCTCCTCGCCTGGTTCCCCGGCCAGGAGGCCGGACACGGCCTGGCCGACGTGCTGTTCGGCCACGCGGAGCCCGGAGGACGGCTGCCGACGACCTGGGCGCTGGCCGAGGAGGACGTCCCGGTGCTCGACACCCGGCCGCGCCAGGGGCGCCTTCCTTACGAGGAGGGCGTCCACATCGGCCACCGCGCCTGGCTGCGCGCCGGGACGGAGCCCGCGTACTGGTTCGGGCACGGGCTCGGCTACACGACGTGGGCCTACGAGGGGATGGAGGCGCCTTCCGTCGTCGTCGTCGTCGGCGCCGGGAACGGGGACGGGGACGGGGAGGGTGTCGACGTACGCGTACGGCTCCGGAACACCGGCCCGCGCCGGGGGCGTGAGGTCGTCCAGGTCTACGTGGCCAGGACGGACACGGAAGTCGACCGGCCGGTGCGGGCACTCGCGGGTTACGCGGCGGTGGAGGCCGAACCGGGCGGGGAGGCCGTGGCGACGGTACGCCTGGCGGCGCGGGCCCTGTCGCACTGGTCGGCGGAGGGCGGGCGCTGGGAGACGGAGCCGGGGGCGTTCACGCTCCTGGCGGGCCCCTCGGCGGGAGTGCTGCCGCTGTGTACGACGGTCACGGTGGCGCCGACCGGGCCGGTCGCACCGGACGCGTCGATGGAGAGCGCTCTCCGCTGATGCTATAAATGCGCTCATGACGGAGGATTCACGAGCGGCCGGCGCGCCCACGCTGGAGGACGTCGCCAAGGCGGCCGGGGTCTCGCGCGCCACCGTCTCACGCGTCATCAACGGCGTACGCAACGTCGACCCGGTGATCCAGGCGGCGGTACGGGACGCGGTGGCCGTCACCGGGTACACACCGAACCGCGCCGCCCGCTCGCTCGTCACCCGCAAGGCCGACTCGGTCGCCCTGGTGGTCTCCGGCGCGGGCGACGATCCGCCGCCGGTCGCCGCGACGGCGGGGAGCGGGGGTGGGGGCGGCGGTCGTGAGAGCGCCGACGGAGCCGGGTCCGACGGGGGCGCGGGCTCCTTCATGACGGACGTGTTCGCCGACCCGTTCTTCGGGCGGGTGGTGACGGGCGTCGTCAACTTCCTCCGCCCGCGCGGGATTCACCCGGTGCTGATGTTCGCCGAGACCTCGCAGGCGCGGGACGAGGTGGTGTCGTACCTCCGTCAGGGCAGCGCGGACGGCGCCCTGGTCGTCTCGACACACGCCGGGGACCCGCTGCCCGCGCTCATCACCGACGCGGGTCTGCCCGCCGTGCTGTACGCGCGCCCGGCCCGCCCCGTACGGATCAGTTACGTCGACCTCGCCCACCAGGACGGCGCCCGGCTGGCCGCCGAGCGTCTGCTCACCCGCGGCTGCCGGCGGATCGTCACGATCGCGGGGCCGCTGGACCTGCCGGCGGGGCAGGACCGGCTGGCGGGCTTCCGGGACACGATGGCCCGGCAGGGGCATCCGTACGTCCCCGTGGCGGAGGGCGAGTTCACCGAGGAGAGCGGCGCGTCGGCGATGGAGCGGCTGCTCGCGGAACAGCCGGACCTGGACGGGGTGTTCGCGGCCAACGACCTGATGGCGGTCGGCGCGTGCCGGGTGCTGCGGGAGCTCGGGCGGCGGGTGCCGGAGGATGTCGCGGTGATCGGCTTCGACGACAGCCGCGCGGCGGCGGCGTGCAGGCCGCCGCTGACGACGGTGCGGCAGCCGGTGGAGGACATGGCGGCGGAGATGGCGCGGCTGCTGCTGGATCGTCTGGCCCGGCCGGAGCGGCCGGTGACATCGGTGATCTTCGAACCCACGCTGGTGCTCCGCGCCTCCGCCTGACCGGCCGGATTCCGTCCTCGATCGCCGGACGGGCCGGTTCTTGGCGCACCCCGGCCCGCGACAGCCGGGCCCCGCAGTCCGGCCCTGTCCTCGATCGCCGGACGGCCCGGGGTCGTGCGCACTCGGCCCTGGCGAGTCGCGGCACCCCCGCCCAGGCGAGAACCGGCCCCACGTCCCGAGGTCTTGTCCGCAATCGCCGGACGCCTTGATCTGGCCGGCGATCGAGGACGGCCCCTGGCCTCGGCATCCCCGGCCGAACAGTCGTGGGCGCCCGCGCCTACGCCGGGGTTCGGGCCCATCGTGGGGGTGGGTCCGTGTCCGGGGCCGACGGCAGCGGGCGCGTGCCGCCACGCGCGAGGAAGTCCGTCAGCGGCAGCGTCGCCGCGCCGACCGTCACCGCGTCCGGACCGAGCCGCCCCATCTCCACCGTCGCCCGCCCCGCGGTGTGCCGCAGCGCGTACTCGCGGGCGTAGCGCCGGATGTCCGGCAGCAGGTGCGGCCCGATCAGCAGACCCGCCCATCCGCCGAGGAGCACCCGCTCCGGCAGGAACAGGTTGATCAGGTCGGCGACCGCGGCCCCGAGGCACTCCGCGGTCTCGTCGAGCAGTTCCACCGCGACCGGGTCCGGCGCCGCCCCGCCCGGCGGCGGGAAGGCGGCGGCCAGCAGGGCCGCGAGGGCCGTCTCGTCGTCCGCGCCGGCGGGCAGCGGCCCTCCGGCCTCCTGCCACCGCTCGCGCATCGCCTCCGCGCCCGCGTACGCCTCCAGGCAGCCGATGGAACCACAGCGGCAGCGCCTGCCGCGCATCTGCACGGTGGTGTGGCCCCATTCGAGCGCGCTGCTGCGCTGGTTCTCGTCGAGCGTGCCGCCTTCGCCTCCGTGAATCACGCTGGCGCCGACACCCGAGCCGATGAGCGCGATCGCCGCGGTACCGGCGCCCCGCCCGCCGCCGAACCACATCTCCGCCTGGCCCAGCGTCTTGGCGCCGTTGTCGATGAGGAGCGGGACCTCGGCGGGTATGTCGACGGCGGCCCGCAGCAGTTTCTCGAAGGGCACCGCGCTCCAGCCCATGGTCTGTCCGTGGACGACCGCGCCCTCGGGACCGTCGCGTTCGATGATGCCGGGGACGCCGATGCCGATGCCGAGGAGTTCACGCGGGTCGGCCCCGGCGTCGCGCAGGACATGGGCGACGCCGGTGCGCACGTGCGCGACGATGCGTTCGACGTCGTGGCCGTGCTGGGCCAGCAGCCTCTCGGTGCGGGCGAGTTCGGTCAGGGACAGGTCGAAGAGTTCGACACGGACGCGGGTCTCCCCGATGTCGATGCCGATGAGGAGCGCGCCGCCGGGGGCGACGCGCAGCAGCGTGCGCGGCCGACCGCCGTCGGAGTCGACCACTCCGGCCTCCTCCAGAAGGCGTTCGGCGGCGAGTTCGGTGACGACGTTGCTGATGGAACCTGAACTCAGTCCGGTGGCGGGGCCCAGCTCCTGACGGCTCAGGGGTCCGTCGAAATACAACCGTTGCAACACCCTCGCCCGGTTGCCCCTGCGCAGGTCACGCACTGTTCTTCTGTCCCGCTCGGCCATGGTGCTCCTTCCCAGGGGGCAACATACCCCGGTCCCAGACCTTGACGCGACCTTCTCTCACCTCTTAAATCACGACATAAATTAAGCCGTGAGGCAGCGTTCGACTCTCGAACGCGGCCACCCCGGAAAGGGGCAGTCCCATGCGCCGAATCAGAGCCGCAGCAGTCATCACCCTCACCACCGCGCTCGCCGCCACCGTCACCGGATGCGGCGGCGGAACGTCGACCGACGAGGGCGGCAGCAACGACTCGCCGAAGACCCTGACCTACTGGGCGTCCAACCAGGGCCCCAACATCGAGGCCGACAAGAAGATCCTCACTCCCGAACTGAAGAAGTTCGAGAAGGAGACGGGGATCAAGGTCAAGCTCGAAGTGGTGCCGTGGTCCGATCTGCTCACCCGGATCCTCGCCGCCACCACGTCCGGCCAGGGCCCCGACGTACTGAACATCGGCAACACCTGGTCGGCGTCCCTCCAGGCGACCGGCGCGCTGCTGCCGTGGGACGACAAGAACTTCGAGGCGATAGGCGGCCGGGACCGGTTCGTCGACTCGGCGGTCGCCTCCGCCGGCGCGGAGGGCCAGCCCCCGGCGGCCGTACCGCTGTACTCCCTCGCCTACGCGCTCTACTACAACAAGCAGATGTTCGCGGACGCCGGTATCGACGGGCCGCCCGCCACCTGGGACGAACTGGTCGCCGACGGCGAGAAGCTGTCCAAGGACGGCAAGTGGGCACTGGGGGCCGAGGGCGGCAACCTGTCGAACAACATCCACCAGGTGTTCGCGCTCAGCCAGCAGCACGGCGCCGACTTCTTCGACGCGTCGGGCAAGCCGACCTTCACCACCGACGGCAATGTGGCGGCCGTGAAGCAGTACGTCGACTTCATGGCCAAGGACAAGATCATCGCGCCGGGCAACGCGGAGTACGCCCAGAACCAGTCGCTGACCGACTTCGCCAAGGGCAGGACCGCGATGGTGCTGTGGCAGGCCGCGGCGTCGACGTTCGCCTCGCAGGGCATGAAGCCCGAGGACTGGGGCGCGGCGCCCGTACCCGTACCGTCCGGCGCGCCCGGCGCCGGCAAGCAGGTCAACTCCATGGTCGCCGGTATCAACATCGCCGTCTTCAAGAACACCAAGAACATCGACGGTGCCAGGAAGTTCGTCAAGTTCATGACGAGCGACGCCGAGCAGAAGCTCCTCAACAAGACCTACGGATCGATCCCGCCCGTCGCCGCGGCCCAGACCGACCCGGCGTTCGCCGCGCCCGATCTGAAGGTCCTGCGCGACACCCTCGCGGGCAGCGCGGCGCCGCTCCCCCAGGTGCCCGAGGAGTCGCAGTTCGAGACCGCCGTCGGGACCGCGGTCAAGGACCTGTGGGCGGACGCCGCCTCAGGGACCCCCGTGACGACCGAGTCCGTCAAGAAGCGGCTGGACAAGGCCCAGCAGCAGATGCAGCAGTGAGGCACCGCCCATGACGTCCACCGTGACTCCCCCCGTACGCGAGACGGGCAGCGGTGCGGACCGGGGCGACGGGGGTGCGCGGCGGCGGCGTCTGCCGCGTGTCCCCGACCGGATCCGCCACGGCGGGCTGCCCTATCTGCTGCTGCTCCCCGCCGTCCTGCTCGAACTGCTCGTGCACATCGTCCCGATGGTGATCGGGATCGTCATGAGCTTCCGCGAGCTGACCCAGTTCTACATCAACAACTGGGACCGGGCGCCGTGGCGGGCGCTCGACAACTACAAGATCGTCGTCGACTTCGACGCCCCGCTCGGCGAGGCGCTGCTCCACTCCTTCTACGTCACCTGTCTCTTCACCGTCATCACGGTCGGCCTCTCCTGGCTGTTCGGCACGGCCGCGGCGATCATGCTCCAGGAGAACTTCCGCGGCCGGGGTCTGCTGCGGGCCGTCTTCCTCACGCCGTACGCGCTGCCCGTGTACGCCGCCGTCATCACCTGGGCGTTCATGTTCCAGCGCGACAACGGCATCATCAACCACGTGCTGCACGATCAGCTCGGCCTCACCGACGAGCCGTCCTTCTGGCTGATCGGGGACAACAGCTTCATCGCGCTCGTCGTCGTCGCGGTCTGGAAGTCCTGGCCGTTCGCGTTCCTCATGCTGATGGCCGGGCTCCAGAACATCCCGCGCGAGCTGTACGAGGCGGCGTCCATCGACGGCGCGGGCATCTGGCAGCAGATCCGCAAGATCACCCTGCCGTCGCTGCGGCCGGTCAACCAGGTGCTGGTGCTGGTGCTGTTCCTGTGGACGTTCAACGACTTCAACACGCCGTACGTGCTGTTCGGCGACTCGGCGCCCGAGGCGGCGAACCTGATCTCGATCCATATCTACCAGTCGTCGTTCGTCACCTGGAACTTCGGTACGGGCTCGGCGATGTCCGTCCTGCTGCTGCTCTTCCTGCTGCTGGTGACGGCGGTCTACCTGGTGGCCACCTCGCGCGGAAGGAAGGGCTCCGGTGCCGTCTAAGGCCCTGGCCGGGAAGGCCAGATCCCCCCTCGCTCCGCCGGCGTCCTTCCTCTGGACCCGCCGGATCATCCTGACGCTCCTCACCGCCTTCGCGCTGCTGCCCGTCTATGTGATGGTCAGCAGTTCGCTGAAGCCGCTGGAGGACGTGACGGGCAAGTTCCAGTGGATCCCGTCGGAGATCACCATCCGTCCGTACTTCGACATCTGGGACACCGTCCCGCTCGCGCACTACTTCGTGAACTCGCTGATCGTGGCGGGCGCGGCGACGGTGCTGTCGGTGACGATCGCCGTGTTCTCCGCGTACGCCGTGAGCCGCTACCGGTTCAGGGGCAAACGCGTCTTCACCGTCACGGTGCTCTCCACCCAGATGTTCCCGGGCATCCTCTTCCTGCTCCCGCTGTTCCTGATCTTCGTCAACATCGGCAACAGCACGGGCGTCGCCCTGTACGGCTCGCGGGGCGGGCTCATCCTCACCTATCTGACGTTCTCGCTGCCCTTCTCCATCTGGATGCTGATCGGATACTTCGACTCCATTCCGAGGGATCTGGACGAGGCGGCGATGGTGGACGGCTGCGGTCCGTTCGGCGCCCTGTTCCGGGTGGTCGTACCGGCCGCGATCCCCGGCATCGTGGCCGTGTCGGTCTACGCGTTCATGACGGCCTGGGGAGAGGTGCTCTTCGCGTCCGTGATGACGAACGACGAGACCCGCACACTCGCCGTCGGGCTCCAGGGCTACGCCACTCAGAACGACGTCTACTGGAACCAGATCATGGCGGCGTCACTGGTCGTCAGCGTGCCCGTCGTCGCCGGGTTCCTGCTTCTCCAGCGCTATCTCGTCGCCGGTCTGACGGCGGGAGCGGTGAAGTGACGTCGCGCCAGGTGACACCTCGTCAAACAATTCCCCAACCGGCTTCTGCGGAAAGGCAGTCAGTGAACGACCTCAACGCCCTCCCTCGCGATTTCCTCTGGGGCGTGGCCACCGCCGCCTACCAGATCGAGGGCGCGGTCGCCGAGGACGGCCGCTCGCCCTCGATCTGGGACACCTTCTCGCACACCCCCGGCAAGGTCGACAACGGCGACACCGGGGACATCGCCTGCGACCACTACCACCGGGTGCCCGAGGACATCGGCCTGATGAAGCGGCTCGGCGTCGGCTCGTACCGCTTCTCGCTCGCCTGGCCGCGCGTCGTGCCCGGGGGGAACGGGCCGGTGAACGAGGCGGGGATCGACTTCTACGACCGGCTGGTGGACAGCCTGCTGGAAGCGGGCATCGCCCCCTTCGCCACGCTCTACCACTGGGATCTCCCCCAGACGCTCCAGGACCGCGGCGGCTGGCCGGCCCGCGAGACCGCCGAGTACTTCGCCGACTACGCCTCCGTCGTCGCCGCGCGTCTGGGCGACCGGGTCAAGGACTGGGCGACCCTCAACGAGCCGCTGTGCTCCGCGTGGATCGGCCATCTGGAGGGCAGGATGGCGCCGGGGCTCACCGACATCAAGGCCGCGGTGCACGCCTCGTACCATCTGCACCTCGGTCACGGTCTCGCCGTCCAGGCCATCCGCGCGGCGTCCTCCGACGCCCGTGTCGGCATCGTCAACAACCTCAGCCCCATCGAGGCGGCCACCGACCGCGAGGCGGACCGGGCGGCGGCCGTACGGGCCGACGGTCACATCAACCGCTGGTGGCTGGACCCGGTCCACGGGCGCGGCTACCCGCAGGACATGCTCGACCTGTACGGGGTGGATCTGCCCGAGCGCCCGGGCGATCCGGAGACCATCGCCGCGCCGCTGGACTGGCTGGGGCTGAACTACTACTTCCGCCAGGTCGTCGCCGACGACCCGGCCGGGCCCGCGCCCTACGCCAAGCAGGTCTATCTGCCGGGCGTGCGCCACACGGCCATGGACTGGGAGGTGCACGCGGACGGCCTGGAGGAGCTGCTCGTGCGGCTGACCGGGGAGTACGGCGCGCAGCGCGTGTACGTCACCGAGAACGGCTCGGCCTACCCGGACGTGCTGCGGGACGACGGCACGGTCGACGACCCGGAGCGCACGCGCTATCTGGAGGAGCATCTGGCCGCCTGCGCGCGTGCGGTGCGCAAGGGGGTGCCGCTCGCCGGGTACTTCGCGTGGTCGCTGCTGGACAACTTCGAGTGGGCGTACGGCTATGACAAGCGGTTCGGCCTCGTCCACGTCGACTACGCGTCGCAGCGGCGGACGATCAAGTCCAGCGGACACCGGTACGCGGAGATCATCCGCGAGTCGGCGGCACGGAAGCAGTAGCCCGGGCGGCCGGACGCACCCGTCCCCGGCAGCGGTCGACGCCGTTGCCGGGGACGGGAGCAGGGGACCCACAACTGATGATGTGTCAGACGTGGGCCTCCGGGAGCGACGGCTCCGTACCCGCCTGGGCGACCACGGAGGCCGCCACCCGCGAGGCGAAGCCCAGCATCTCCAGGGCTTGTGCGGGGGTGAACTCCCTTACTCCCGGGGCCTGGTGGAGACCGTCCGAGACCATCCAGGTGATCATCGCCGCCATGAAGGCGTCACCCGCGCCGATGGTGTTGACCACCTCGACGGGCACGGCGGGCACGGACACCGGTTCGGCCGAGCCGGCGTAGGCCGTGCTGCCCCGCGATCCCCGGGTCAGGACGACCAGCCGGCCGCCGGCGGCGAGCCTGCGGCAGGTCTCCTCCGGCGTCGAGTCCGGCCACAGGCGCGCCAGGTCCTCGTCGCTGGCCTTGACGACCTGGCCCAGCTCGCACAGCTCGCGCAGCTTCGCCGCGCCGCCCCGCGCGTCGAGCGTGCGGTCCTCGCGCACGTTGGGGTCCACCACCAGCAGCGGGCCGCCGGCGGCCGCGGCGCGGGCCGTCGTCACCACGGCCGAGGCCGCGGGTTCGACGACGGCGGCGAGACCGCCGACGTACACGGCGGCGAAGCGCTCCACGTCCGTACGGCCCGGCAGCTGGAAGGTCGCCGTGTGCTGGAGGTGGAAGTGGTAGCCGGTGCCCTCGGGGCCGGGGTCCGCGACGGCGAGCGCCGTGGGGAGGTCCGGTCGGGCGCAGAGGCCGAGCTCGACTCCCGCCGAGACCAGCCTCCGCTCGATCGACCGGGCGAACCCGTCGTTTCCGAGGGCGCCGGCGAACCAGCTCGGCGTGGAGAGCCGGGCCAGTCCGGTGGCCACGTTCGCGGGGGCGCCGCCGGGCTGGGCCCGGTGCGCCTCCTCGTCGCCGGCCGTCGGCACCAGGTCGATCAGCGCCTCGCCCAGCACCAGGACGGCGCCCGAGCCCGGTTCGGGGCCCGGTGCCGCGCCGGGTGCTCCGCTCACGGCTCCACCACGATCTTGCGGCCCTGGCCCGCCTTGAACCGCTCGATGGCCTGGGGGTACTGCTCCAGCGGCAGCCGGTCGCTGATGAACACCGCGGGGTCGAGGACCCCGGTGGCGAACAGCGCGGCGGCCCGCTCGTAGCTGTGCAGCACCGCCATCGAGCCGGTGATGGTGATCTCCTGGTTGTAGATCTTGTACGGCTCGATGACGGCCTTCGTCGCGTAGTCCGAGACGCCGAACTGAAGGAACGTTCCTCCCTTGGCCACCCGGCCGAGGCCGTCCTGGATGGCGCCCGCGTTGCCGGTCGCGTCGATGACCACGTCCCAGCCGCCGGGCCGCTCGAACTCCTCCGCGGAGGCGGCGGCCCGTGAGCAGCCGAGCTTGGACGCGGTGGCCAGCCGCTCGGGGTTGACGTCCAGCATGTCGACGCCGGCGGCCCCGGTGCGCTTGGCCAGCTCCAGCATCATCAGACCCATCGTGCCCGAGCCGTAGATCAGCACCTCGGCGCCGAGCGTGCTGCTCAGCACGTCGTAGCCGCGTACGGCGCACGACAGCGGCTCGATGAGCGCCGCGTCCCGCACGTCCACGTGGTCGGGCAGTTTGACGCAGTTGGCCACGGGCGCGACGGCGAACTCGGCGGCGCCGCCGGGCACGGAGACCCCGATCGCGTTCCACCGGTCGCAGAGGTTGCCGCGGCCGGCCCGGCAGTAACGGCACTCGTGGCAGTACAGGGACGGGTCGACGGCGACCTTGTCGCCCACCGCGAGCTCCGTGACCTCGGCGCCGAGGCCCACGACCTCGCCGGCGAACTCGTGGCCCGGCAGGATCGGCAGGGTCGGCGCGAACTCGCCCTGGAGGATGTGCAGATCGGTACCGCAGATGCCGCACGCGGCGACGGACACGACGACGTCGCGCGGGCCCGGGGTCGGATCGGGGACCGTGGTGACGGACACCCTGCCGACACCCTCGACGATCGCTGCCCTCATTTGACGGCTCCAAGAGAAAGGCCCTGGACGAGCTTGTCCTGGGCGGCGAAGCCGGCGGCGAGCACCGGCAGTGACACGACGACGGAAGCGGCGCACAGCTGGGCGAGGAAGAGGCCCTGGCTGGTGACGAATCCGGTCAGGAAGACGGGCGCTGTCTGAGCTGTGACGCCGGTCAGGACCCGGGCGAAGAGCAGTTCGTTCCAGCTGAAGATGAAGCAGATCAGCGCCGTCGCGGCGATGCCGGGTGCGGCGACGGGCGCGACGACCCGCATCAGGACGGTGGGCAGCCTGGCGCCGTCCACCTGCGCGGCCTCGATGATGGAGACCGGCACGTCGGCGAGGAAGGACTGCATCATCCAGACCGCGATCGGCAGGTTCATCGAGGTGTAGAGGATGACGAGCAGCCAGATGTTGTCCAGCATCCCCACGTTCTTCGCGAAGAGGTAGACCGGCAGCAGTCCGGCGACCACCGGCAGCATCTTCGTGGAGAGGAAGAAGAACATCACGTCCGTCCATTTGCGGACGGGCTTGATGGACAGCGCGTACGCCGCCGGCAGCGCCAGCACGAGGACGAACAGGGTGGAGAACACCGACGCCGTCACCGAGTTGATGAGCGGCGGCCAGGGGCTCGCCCCGCCCTCGGCGCCGAAGAACGAGCTGAAGTTGTCGAAGGTCAGCGGCGCGGTGAGGGACGGCGGGTTGGTCGCCGCGTCCGACTCCGAGTGCAGGGACGTCAGCAGCATCCACAGCGCGGGGAAGCAGAAGACGACGCCGATCACCCAGGCCAGCAGACCCAGCGCGGTGGAGCGCCGTTTGGCGCGCCGGGCGGCGGGGCCGTACTTGTCCTGCCGCTGGGCGGAGGTGGAGGTCCTGCCGGGGCCGTCGGCGGTCTTCGGTGCGGAGAGTGTGCTCATGCGCGCTTCGCCTCCTCACTGAAGAGGGACGAGACGACGCGCAGGGCGAAGGTCGCGATCACGATGGTGCCGATCACGACGACCACGCCTGCCGCGGAGGCCAGTCCGTACTCGTGAGCCTGGTAGAAGGTCTGGTAGATGGTGTAGGGGAGGTTGGCGGTGCCGAGTCCGCCCGCGGTGATGGTGAACACCGCGTCGAAGTTCTGCACGATGTAGATCGAGCCGAGCAGGACGCCGAGTTCGAGGTAGCGGCGCAGATGCGGCAGGGTCAGGAAGGCGAACATCTGCCAGGCGTTGGCGCCGTCGAGGCGCGCCGCCTCCATCATGTCCAGCGGCCTGCTCTGGAGCCCGGCCAGCAGGATGAGCATCATGAACGGCGTCCACTGCCAGACGAGGGAGGCCTCGACGGCGAGCAGCGGCATGTCCGAGATCCAGTCGGGCTGCGACGGGTCCTCGACGCCGAACAGTCCGGTGAACCAGGCCCAACCACCGTTCAGCAGGCCGTACTCGGGGTTGTAGAGCACGTGCTTCCACAGCAGCGCCGCCGAGACGGGCACCAGCAGGAACGGCGTGATGAGCAGCGTACGGACGAAGCCCCGGCCCATGAACTTGCGGTCGAGCAGCAGGGCGAGCAGCAGTCCGAGCACCACGCTGGCGATCACGACGGTGGCGGTGAGCAGCATCGTCGTGAAGACCGAGTCACGCAGGTCCGCGTCGCTGAACACGGAGCCGTAGTTGGACAAGCCGGAGAAGCTGCGGGCGTCCGGGTTGAGCGAGTTCCAGTCGAAGAGCGAGATGAACAGCGTTGCCACGAAGGGCAGTTGGGTGACGGCGATCAGGAAGATCAGGGCCGGCAGAAGGGGGGCACGGGTGGCCCAGGCGCGGGCCCGTCCGGGCCGGGGCCCCGCCGGTGGGCGGGACTTGGCCGACGGGGACGGGTCCGGCGGGACCGGCGGCGGCGCCGCGCTGACGGAAGTGCTCACCGGTACTCCTCGGCGACCTTCTCGGCCAGCTTCTGCGAAGCCTCCAGGGCCTCGTCGACGGACTGGCGTCCCGCGATGGCCCCGCTGATCTCCTGGGAGACCTTGGTGCCGAGGTCGGTGAACTCGGGGATGCCGACGAACTGGATACCGACGGTCGGGCGGGGCTGGGTGCCGGGGTCACGCGGGTTGGCGCTGGAGATCGCCTCCGACGTCACATCGGCGAACGCGGCGGCCTCCTTGCGGTAGTCCGGGTTGGTGTAGGTCGAAGCGCGCTTGCCGGCCGGGACGTTGGACCAGCCGATCTTCTCGCCGACGAGCTCCTCGTACTCCTTGCTGGACGCCCAGGAGATGAACTTCCAGGCGTTGTCGGTGTTGTTGGACGCCTTCTGCATGCCCCAGGCCCAGGTGTAGAGCCAGCCGGAGCTGTCCGTCTGGTCGACGGGCGCCGGCACGTAGCCGATCTTGCCCTTGACCGGGGAGTCCTTGGCCTCCAGCGAGCCCGCGCCCGCCGTGGCGTCGTACCACATGGAGGTCTTGCCCTGCGTCATGTTGTTGAGGCACTCGGCGTAGCCGGCCTGCGGGGCGCCCGCCTCGCCGTGCTCGCGCACGAGGTCGACGTAGAACTTGGTGGCCTTCTTGAACTCGGGCGACGTCAGCTGCGCCTCCCAGTCCTCGGTGAACCAGGTGCCGCCCATCGTGTTGACGACGGTCGTCAGCGGGGCGATGACCTCGCCCCAGCCCGGCAGACCGCGCAGACAGATGCCCTTCATGCCCTTCTCGGCGCCGTCCGTCTTGGCGGCGAGGTCGGCGACCTCCTGCCAGGTGGGGTTGGCGGGCATCTTCAGGTTCTCCTTCTCGAAGATGTCCTTGCGGTACATCAGGAAGGAGGACTCGCCGTAGAACGGCTGGCCGTAGAGCTTGCCGTCCTCGGCCGTCAGCGACTCCTGGAGCGGCTTGAGGATGTCGCCCTGGTCGAACGCCTTGTCCTTCTCCGCGTACTCGTCGAGCGTGTGCAGCCAGCCGTTCTTCGCGAAGAAGGGCACCTCGAAGTTGCTGATGGTCGCGACGTCGTACTGGCCGGCCTGGTTGGAGAAGTCCTGGCTGATCTTGTCGCGGACGTCGTTCTCCGGGAGCACCGTGAAGTTGACCTTGATGCCGGTGTCCTTGGTGAAGTTGTCGGCGGTCAGCTTCTGGAGCTCGACCATCTGCGGGTTGTTCACCATCAGCACGTTGAGCGTGTCACCGCCGTCCGAGCCGGTGCCGCCGGCACCGCTGCACCCGGCGAGGAGTGCCGTCAAGGCCGCTCCCGCGCCCACACGTACGCCTATTCCACGTCGTCGCTGCTGGAGGGGCATGAGTTTCTCCTGATCATTCGGTATCGGAACTGCTGGTGGCTGGGGGGTCGAGCTGAGGGATCGAGAGTGGGGGCGGAAATCAGGGGGGCGTCGTCGGGCCGTACCGGTCCCGCCCCCTGGCCGGTACGGCGGGGGTCCGGGAGCGGGAGCGGCGGGTCAGACGCGGATGACCTGGGGGCCGAGCAGCGAGTAGCGCTGCGCCTCCGCCGAGGGGAGTCCGACGTCGGTGACGATCGTCTCGAAGTCGCCGACATCGGCGAACCGGCAGAAGCTGACGGCGCCGAACTTGGTGTGGATACCGGCGAACACCTTGCGGCGCGCGCTGCGCATGGCCTGGGCCTTCACCTCGCTGACGGCCGGGTCGGGGGTGGTCAGCCCGTACTCGCGCGAGATGCCGTTCGCGCCGACGTACGCCAGGTCGATGACGAAGTCGGCGAGCATCCGCGTCGCCCAGTGGTCGACGGTCGCGAGGGTGCCGCCGCGCACCCGGCCGCCGAGCAGCAGGACGGCGATCTTGTCCGCGTCGGCCAGTCCGTTGGCAACCGCCAGCGAGGCGGTGACGACGGTCAGCGGACGGTCCCGGGGCAGGGCCTCGGCGACGAGCTGGGGGGTGAAGCCCTCGTCGATGAAGACCGTCTCGGCGTCGCCGATGAGATCGGCCGCGGCTGCCGCGATCCGGCCCTTCTGCGGTACGAGGCGGGTGGTCCGCACCGCGAGAGTGGTCTCGTAGCCGGCGCTCTCGACGGGGTAGGCACCGCCGTGGGTGCGGCGTACGAGGCCGTGCTCCTCCAGTGCGTGCAGGTCGCGCCGGACGGTCTCCTTGGCCACGCTCAACTTCGTGGCCAGCGCGGTGACTTCCACCGACCCGTCACGTCGGGCGATCTCAAGAATTTCTCGTCGGCGTTCGTCCGTGTCCACGACACACACATCCCTGCTCTGCTGGGGCTCAGCACCCGTTCGGGCTCATGGGTCGTTTGTACAAGCAAGAGACCCGGCTCGACCAGGCTCTTCGCCCCTTTGACTGTGACCGTTCATGCCCGTTTCCCCATCAGCGTATGTGCAGGTGATACGGGGGGTAACCCCCTCCCGCGCCCGGTTCGGCGCCCGATTGACGCTGATCACTGCCCGAACGGCGCCCGAAGCGGTGGGCGGACTCCCGTGCGGCGGCCGTCTAAACGTGAGCTGCGTCCCGTCCGACCCCCCAAAACGGTCAGCGAAACGGGCACGGAAACATGTACGGCCCACGTACGAAGCGCGCCCGACACATGCCGGACATGCGGGCCGCCGGAGCGCGGAAACGGGCGCGGGCGGGCGAGGGCACCGGGAGCGGGGGCGCACTGGTACGCGAACGGGCGCGGGCGGCGCGCGAAACGCCCGTGGCGGGCCACGGAGGATCCGTGGCCCGCCACGGGCCACCGCGCCGCCGGCGGGGTGGGCGCGGCACGGCGGGAGTGGCGGGGGGGGGGGGGGGGGGGGGGGGGGGGGGGGGGGGGGGGGGAAGAAGGGGAGGGGGGGGGGGGGGGGGGGAGCAGGGAGAGGGGCGAAACCAACAG
>NZ_JBVJNN010000044.1:56722-57128 GCF_055583685.1 Streptomyces sp. NPDC104581 | reverse complement strand
CTGGCGTTGACTTTTGGCACGCTGTTGAGTTCTCAAGGAACGGACGCTTCCTTCGGTCCCGTCACCGGGCCCCTCCGGGCTTTCCCTTCGGTCCTACTGTCTTGCTGTTGTGCTGTCCTGCGTTTCCGACTCTATCAGAACCTTTCGGCGCCTGATTCCCAGTCAGCGGGAGTGGCCTTCAGATATACGCTTTCGCGTTTCCCTTTCGGCGCATCCGACTTTATCAGAGACTCTGAGTCGGAATTCCCACCCGGTCCGGTACTCGACTCCCGGCAAGTGTCTGCCTCGGCGCTCCCGTTCAGGTGGAGCCGTAAACCTACTGGAGCGGGGGGGGGGGAGGGGGGGGGGGGGGGGCAACCACAGAGGGGGGGGCGCCCAAAGAGCGGACCCCTCCACAAAAACACAC